>JBILUW010000030.1:0-22376 GCA_044370795.1 Burkholderiaceae bacterium | reverse complement strand
GACTTCACCGTTTCGGGGCGCGCCTGCAGGATGTAGATCTTGCCATCGAGGCCATCCTTGCCCCACTCGATGTCCATCGGCCGGCCGTAATGGCGCTCGATCTCGACCGCATAGCGGGCAAGCTCCACCACCTCGGCGTCGGCGAGCGAGTAGCGATAGCGCATCTGCTCCGGCGTATCGACGGTGCGCACCGTGCGCCCCGCCGACGACTCGGGCGCCTGCTCGGCCGGATCGGCGAAGGTCATCTGGATCAGCTTGGAGCCGAGCTGGCGCCGGATGATCGGATACTTGCCCGCGCTCAGGATGGGCTTGTGGACGTAGAACTCGTCGGGATTGACGGCGCCCTGCACGACTGTCTCACCCAGCCCGTAGGAGCTGGTGATCAGGACCACGTCGGGGAAGCCCGACTCGGTGTCGATGGTGAACATCACGCCGGAAGCGCCCAGATCGCTGCGCACCATGCGCTGCACCCCCGCAGACAGCGCGACGTCGCCGTGCGCGAAGCCCTTGTGCACCCGATAGGAGATCGCGCGATCGTTGTAGAGGGATGCGAACACGTGGCGGATGCGCTCGAGCACCGCCTCGATGCCGTTGACGTTCAGATAGGTTTCCTGCTGCCCGGCGAAAGACGCGTCGGGCAGATCCTCGGCGGTGGCTGACGAGCGCACAGCCACCGAAACCGGCCCACCGGAAACCTGCTCGAGGCGCAGGTGGTGCTCGCGGATCTCGGCTTCGAGTCGCGCCGGCAGCGGGCTTTCGATCACCCACTGGCGGATCTGCGCGCCGCACGCGGCCAGCGCCTTGACGTCCTCGGTGTTCAGCCCCTCGAGCCGGGTGGCGATGCGCTCGGTGAGACGGTTATGCTGCAGGAAATCGCGGAAGGCCTCGGCCGTGGTGGCGAATCCGCCCGGAACCCTCACGCCGGAGGCGGCAAGCTGACTGATCAGTTCACCCAGCGAGGCGTTCTTGCCGCCGACCGATTCGACATCGGTCATGCGCAAGTCCTCGAAGGCGACCACGTATCGCCCATCGAAACGGTTCATGGAAACATCCTGGCATGTTGGAAAATCGGGGCTGGCCGCCCGGAGCCACGGCTGGGGAACTGCCGGTTGGTGGGCGGCGCGAAGCGCTGGAGTCGGGCCCCCTGGCCAGGCCGGACGGCGCTGGCAAGGCATCCTGGAGCACGGCTGCAACACTCCGACACGGGTAACCCATCATTCTACTGCGGGCATCCTGGGCTGGCACGACAATGCAGCGCAGCGCCTGATCGAACGCGCTCCCGACGCTCCCGTCAGCCCATCGCGCCGCCGGCGCCCTCGCCCACCATGCCCGACACCGCCCCGCACGACCGGACCGTCTTCTACGTCTCCGACGGCACCGGCATCACCGCCGAGACCTTCGGGCATTCGCTGCTCAGCCAGTTCGAGAATCTGCGCTTGCGCGAGGTCCGCATGCCCTTCATCGACAGCGTCGAGAAGGCGCGCGAGGCGCTGCAGCGGATCAGCCAGCACGCGCACACCGACGCGCGCCGGCCCATCGTGTTCAGCACCCTGGTCGACCCCGAGATAAGCCGGGTCCTTCGCCAGACCGAGGCGATGTGCATCGAGCTGTTCTCGACCTTCGTGGCGCCGCTGGAGGCCGAGCTCGGGGTGCTCTCCACGGGCAAGATCGGGCGCTCGCACACGGTGTCGGACACCGGGCAGTATCAGCGCCGCATCGAGGCGATCAACTTCTCGCTGGCCCACGACGACGGCCAGTCGAACAAGGGTCTCGAACATGCCGACGTGATCCTGGTCGGGGTATCGCGTTGCGGCAAGACCCCTACCAGCCTCTACCTGGCCATGCAGCACGGCATCAAGGCGGCCAACTATCCGCTGATCCCCGAGGACTTCGATCGCGGCCGGCTGCCCGAGGTGCTCTACCGGCACCGCAGCAAGCTCTTCGGGCTCTCGATCGCGCCCGAGCGGCTGTCGGAGGTGCGCTTCGAGCGCCGACCCAACAGCCGCTATGCCGCCCTCGAGAACTGCCGCGCCGAGGTCGCATCGGCCGAGACCATGATGCGCCGCGAAGGCGTGCGCTGGCTGTCGACGACCACCAAGTCGATCGAGGAGATCGCTACGACGATCCTGCAGGAGCTGCAGCTGCGCTGAGCCCGCGCTGGCGGCGCTGCTCGAACAGGCAAACGGCAACCGCCGAGGCCACGTTCAGCGATTCGACGCCCGGCGCCTGCGGGATACCCAGCCAGCGCACCGGGCCTGCGCCGATCAGCGACCGATCGAGACCGGCGCCCTCGCTGCCAAAGACCCAGATGGCCGGCGCGCGCAGGTCGGCCTGCCACAGCGGCATCGCTGCGGTGGGCGACGTGGCAAGGACGCCGACGTCGAGCCGGTCCGCGACGTCGCGCCAGGGCATCTGCTCGATGATGTCGAGCGCCACGTGCGCGCCCATGGCGGCACGCAGCACCTTCGGTGACCAGCACTCGGCTGTCTGCGGCGCCGTGATGATCAGGCCGATGCCGGCGGCCGCGCAGCTGCGCAGGATGGTCCCGACATTGCCCGGATCCTGGAGCCCGTCGAGAAACACCGCATCGCGCGCGATGCGCGCCTCGAGCACCGGTCGCGGCGTGTCGACCACGAAGGCGATCCCGACGCCATGGGCCACCTGGCTGAGCGAACGAAAGAGCGGCTCGGCCAGCTCGAACTCGCCCTCGGGAAGATCGGCGTGCACATCGGCCGCCCTGCCTGCCTTGGCTGCCCCGCCATCTGTCGACCGTCTTGCCGAGTCGGCGAGCAACCGGGCCACCTCGGGATGCTCTCGAGCCTCGGCGGTGACCAGCCGCAGCCGCGGTGTGCGGCCCGCCGCCAGCCATGCCTCGCACAGGTGGATGCCTTCGAGGAGGCTAACGCCCAGCTCGCGTCGCTCGCGTGCCGCGCCGGCAACGCGCACCAGCTGACGCAGCAGCGGGTTGTCGCGCGAGACGATGCGCCGCACGGCGCTCATCTGCCCGCCGTGTCGTCGCGCAGGCTGGCGCGCACCGGCGCGAAGCTGCGGCGATGCTCGGCGCACGGTCCGTGGCGGCGCAGCGCGTCGAGATGCGCCGCCGAGCCGTAGCCCTTGTGGCGGTCGAAGCCATAGGCAGGGTGCAGGACGTGCAGGTCCTCCATCAGCGCGTCGCGGGCCGTCTTGGCCAGGATGGAGGCCGCCGAGATCGCGGGCTCCGAGGCATCGCCGCCGATCACGGTGCGCACCGGGCAAGTGAGGGTGGGCGCGCGGTTGCCATCGACCAGCGCCAGCGCCGGTGCTCGCGGCAGCGCCAGCACGGCGCGCTGCATGGCCAGCAGGGTGGCCTGCAGGATGTTGAGTCGGTCGATCTCCTCGACGCTGGCCTGGGCGATGGCCCAGCCGGCAGCGCACTCGCAAATGAGCACCGCGAGCTGCTCGCGGCGCGCAGCCGCAAGACGCTTGGAGTCGCGCAGCCCGGCGATCGGCCTGGCCGGATCGAGCACCACCGCCGCAGCGAACACCGGTCCGGCCAGCGGACCCCGGCCCGCCTCGTCGACGCCACAGACCTCGCCGCCCGACAGCCCCAGGACGACCGAGCCTGCCGCATCCGGGACCGAGGGCTGGTCGACGAAGAGGATCGACTGACCGCCCTCCCCGGCTCGGCTGCGTCGGGGCATCACCGGGCCCTGCCGAGCCGCCCGCCGCGCGCGCCTTCGGCGTAGCGCGCGAGTTCCTCGGCGCAGCGGCTCGCGCAGCCCTGGCGCAGGCTGCCGTGCAGATCCGCAAAGCGGCCGGCGATGCGCTCGCGCAGCGCCGGATCATCGAGCTGGACCAGCAGCGCCTCGCCCATGGCCTCGGCGGTGGCCGCCTGCTGCAGAAACTCGGGGACGACCCAGTCGCGGCACAGGATGTTGGGCAAACCCACCCATGGCAGGTAGCCCATGCGGCGCATGATCAGGTAGCTGAGGGGCGCCATCCGGTAGGCGATGACCATGGGCCGGGCGAACAGCGCCGCCTCCAGCGTGGCGGTGCCACTGGCGATCAGGGCGGTATCGCAGGCGGCGAGCGCCTCGTGCGAACGCCCCTGCGTGAGCAGCACGGCCGCCTTGCCGGCGCGCCGGGCAAGCAGCGCACGCAAACGCTCGTAGTGCTGCGCACCGGCCGCCGGCAACACGAAGCGCACTTCCGGTCGGCGCCGGGCAAGCCACTCGGCCGCCTCCAGGAAGCTTTCGGCCATGTAGTGGATTTCGGCCCGACGGCTGCCGGGCAGCAGCGCCACCACGGCGCCCTGCTCGGGCAGACCGAGGGCACGGCGGGCGGCGGCGCGGTCGGGGCGCGCCGGAATGATGTCGGCCAGCGGATGACCGACATAGGACGCCGGAATCCCGGCTTCGTCGTAGATCGGCTTTTCGAAGGGGAAGACCAGCAGCATCAGCCCGACGGCCTCGCGGATGCCGGCCAGACGCTCGCGCCGCCACGCCCAGACGGACGGTCCGATGAAGTGCGCCGTGGGCACGCCCTGCCTGCGCAGCGCGCGCTCGAGCCCGAGGTTGAAGTCGGGCGCATCGACGCCCAGAAAGACATCAGGCTGCCACGCGAGCACACGCTCCCGCAGATCGCGGCGCAGGCGCAACAGGCGGGGATACTCGCGCAGCACCTCGACGTAGCCCCGCACCGAGAGCTCGTCGATCGACCACCAGGCGTCGAATCCGCATGCGCTCATGGCCGGACCGCCGATGCCGGCGGCCTGCAGGGGGCCCGCGGTGCGCAGGCCCTCGAGCACGCTGGCCGCCAGCAGATCGCCCGACGCCTCGGCGGCGACCACGGCGAGGGACAGGGCAGGCGCGGCCGCCATCGTCCCTAGCGGACGATGCCCCGGGTGACGCCCTCGAGGAAGGTCGTCAGGAGCGCGAGATCGGCACCGGCCTCGCCGTCGGGGTCGAGCTCGGCGGCGCGACCATCGCCCAGCGCGCGGCGCGCATCCTCGAGGCTGAGCCCCTCACGGTAGAGCAGCCGGTAGGCGCGTCGGATCGCGCTGATGCGCGCCGCCGAGAAACCCCGGCGGCGCAGCCCCTCGGTGTTGATGCCGTGGGCCTGCGCCGTGTTGCCTGCGACCATGACGAATGGCGGCACGTCGTGCAGCACCACGCTGCCGACGGCCGTCATGGCATGCGCGCCGATCTGGCAGAACTGATGCACCCCGGAGGCGCCACCCAGGATCACCCAGTCACCGATCCGGACATGGCCGCCGAGGTTGGTGCTGTTGGCAAAGATGGTGTTGTCGCCGACGACGCAGTCGTGGGCGATGTGCACGTAGGCCATGACCCAGTTGTGGCTGCCCACCCGAGTGAGGCCCTGGTCCTGGACGGTGCCGCGGTTGACGGTCACGCTCTCGCGGAAGGTGTTGCCATCGCCGATCTCGAGGCGGGTGGGTTCGCCGCGATACTTCTTGTCCTGGGGAGCGCCGCCCAGCGAAGCGAACGGATGCACCCGGTTGTCGCGCCCCAGCGAGGTGTCGCCCTCGATGACCACATGCGCCCCGATGACCGAACCGCCACCGATCCGCACCTGAGGTCCGATGACGCTGTAGGGGCCCACCTCGACGTCGTGGTCGAGCTGGGCCCGGGGGTCGACGATGGCGCTCGGGTGGATGCGGGTCATGGCGTCCCTCCACCCGCGGAAGGATCGATCTCGCGCAGCGTGCACATCAGCTCGGCCTCGGCCGCGAGCTGGCCGTCGACGGTCGCCTTGCCGGCGTATTTCCAGATAGTCCGAGCCACCCGCACGATCGAGACCTCGAGGCGCAGCTGATCGCCAGGCACCACCGGACGCTTGAAGCGGGCGTTGTCGATGCCGACGAAGTAGTACACCGAGCGGTCGTCGGAAACCCGACCCATGGTCTGGAACGAAAGGATGCCGGCGGCCTGCGCCAGCGCCTCGATCTGGAGCACGCCGGGCATCACGGGCAGGTGCGGGAAGTGCCCGACGAAAAACGGCTCGTTGATGGAGACGTTCTTGAGGGCGACGATGCGCTGCCCCTTCTCGAGTTCGAGCACCCGGTCGACCAGCAGGAACGGGTAGCGGTGCGGCAGGTGCTCGAGGATGGCGCGGATGTCGAGCTGGATCATGAGGATGGCCTCGCGTCGTCGTCGGAAGTGTGAGCGGAATGCCGGCCGGCCGCGGCGTCGCGCTCGAGAGCGCGCACGCGGTCGCGCAGACGGGGCAGCTGCTTGAGCGCGGCCGCCGCGTGTTCCCACTGCAGATTGCCCATCAGCGGGAAGACCCCCGTGTGCAAGCCCGGCTCGCGTACCGATCGGGTCACCAGGCTCATGGCCGAGATCACCGCGCCATCACAGACGGTCAGGTGGCCGAGTATGCCGGCGCCGCCGCCGATCATGCAGCGGCTGCCAATGACCGCGCTGCCCGCGATGCCCACGCAACCGGCGATCGCGGTGTGCGCGCCGATGCGCACGTTGTGGCCGATCTGGATGAGATTGTCGAGCTTGCATCCGTCGCCGATGACGGTGTCGTCGATGGCGCCGCGGTCGATCGCGCAGTTGGCTCCGATCTCGACATCGTCGCCAACGACGACGCGGCCCAGTTGGGCGATCTTGGTCCAGCCCGCGGCGCCCGGCGCAAAACCGAAGCCGTCGGCGCCGATGACGGTGCCGGCGTGAACGATACAGCGCTGCCCGATGCTGCATGCGTGATAAACGACGACCCGCGGATGAACGATGGTCCCGGCTCCCACGCTGGCGCCGCTGCCGATGAACACCTGGGCGCCAAGGACCACGCCTGCCGCGATGCGCGCATCGGCCTCGATCACGCAGCCCGCGCCGATGCTGGCCGACGGATGGATGCTGGCCGCAGGATCGACATGCGCGGCCGGATGGATGCCGGCGGGCCGCACCGGTTGCGCGCCTCGTCCGGCAAGCCAGCCGGAGACACGCGCGTAGTAGCCGTAGGGGTCGCCCACAACGAGCCGGCCGACCGACGCGGGCAGGTTGTCGGCAAGCTCGCGTGACACAATCACGACGCCGGCGCCCGTGCTGCGGGCAGCCGCGGCGTAACGACGCGAGGCGAGGAAGGAAAGTTCGTTGGCCGCCGCCCGCTCCAGCGTGGCGAGCCTCACCAGCGAACGGGAGGGGTCGACCCCGACGAGTTCTCCGCCGAAGCGCTCGACCAGTTCGCCCGCCCGGAACGGCTCGCCAGCCTGCGACACGGCGAGCCGACCTACTTCGCGGCAGCCAGCGCGCGCAGCACCTTGTCGGTGATGTCGATACGGGGGCTCCAGTAGACCGCGTCCTGGACGATCAGGTCGAAGCGTTCCTGCTCGGCAATCTGCCGGATGATCCGGTTTGCCCGGTCGATGAGGAGTTGGACCTCCTCATTTTGCCGCTGGTTGAGATCCTCACGGAACTCGCGCTGCTTGCGCTGGAACTCCTTGTCGAGTTCGGCGAACTCGCGCTGCCGGCGCTGCCGGTCAGATTCGGTGACGACCGCAGCATCGCGCTCGAGCCGCTCGCCCAGCGACTTGAGCCTCGCAGCCATCTCCTGGAGTTCCTTGTCGCGACGGCCAAACTCGGCCTCGATCTTGCGTTGCGCGGCCTTGGCCGGCTCGGCATCGCGCAGGATGCGCTGCGTGTTGACGAAGCCCAGACGCAGTTCCTGGGCAACCGCGCCCTGCACCGCCAGAGCGACCAGCAGCGCCACGGCGCCCTTGTGCCACCACTTCATCGAAGTCATGCCCTCTGCCGGGGATAGTGTCGGGGGAATTGTCGCACAGGTGTCGCTCAGAACCCGGTTCCGATCTGGAACTGGACCCTCTGGATGCGGTCCCCGGGCAGACGGCGCACCGGGAAGCCAAGCCCGATCTTCATCGGGCCGATGGGGCTTGCCCAGTTCAGACCCAGCCCAGTCGAAGCGCGCAACTCGCCGAAGTCGATACGACCCACCGGGTAGACGTTACCGGCGTCGAGGAACACGAAGGAACGGAAGCTGCGGTCGCTGCCGGTACCGGGAAGCGGGAAGATGAACTCGACGCTGCCTACCAGCCGGGTCTGACCACCCAACGGGATGTTGTCGACCGGATCACGCGGCCCCAGCGAAGACTGGGTGAAGCCACGCACGCTGCCGATGCCGCCGGCGTAGAAGTTCTTGAACAGCGGGTAGATATCGCCGCCAATGGAGCGCCCGACACCGATGTCGCCGTTGAACGCGAGGGTGTAGTCACGGCTCAGCGGCAGGAAGGTCTGATGGTTGAAGGTGGAGCGGTAGTAGCGCAGATCGCCGGCCGGCAGAGTGACTTCGAGATTGGCCGTGTTCAGGTGGCCTCGGGTGGGGGCGAAGGCGCTGTCACGGGAGTCGCGCCGCCAGCCCAGCGACGCGAGCAGTGCGGTGCTGCTCTCGCCGAACGAGGCGACGTAATCGCGGAATCGCTGCGGCGGATTGCTGCCCAGCATCAGGCTGTTGTTCTCGGCCGCCATGCCGAAGGAGATGCGGTCGACCTCCGTGTACGGGATGCCGAAGCGCATCGCGACGCCGCTGCTGCGCCAGCGATAGTCGCCGAGGTTGAGGGCCGACGCATTGAACGTGCGCGAGTACAGGTCGAAGCTGCGGCTGATGCCGTCGCGCGTGAAGTACGGATCGGTGAACGACAGATTGATCGTGCGGTTGATCCGGCTGGTGTTGAGGTCGAGGCCCAGCGACTGCCCGGTGCCCAGGAAGTTCTGCTGGTTGATCGAGGCGGAAAGGATGAACTTCTCGGCGCTGGAGACGCCCACCCCGAAGTTGATCGCTCCCGTGGGCTGCTCGCGCACGACGACGTTGAGGTCGACCTGGTCGGGGGAGTCGGGGACCGGGACGTTGTCGACCCTGACCTCGACGAAGAATCCCAGCCGCCCGATACGCTCGCGCGACAGACGGATGCGCTCGGAGTCGTACCAGGCGTCCTCGAACTGGCGCATCTCGCGTCGGACGACCTCGTCGCGGGTGCGCTGGTTGCCCACGACGTTGATGCGCCGCACATAGACCCGACGCCCCGGATCGACCAGGACGTCGAACGCGACCTCGCGCTTGTCGCGGTCGATCTGGGGAACAGCATTGACGTTGGCGAACGCGTAACCGAGCGTCCCCAGCCGATCGCTGATCGCCTTGGTGGACTCGGACAGCCGCCTGGCCGAGAAGGTATCGCCGGCCTTCAGCTTGAGCAGGCTGGCGAACTCGCCCTGCCTGCCCAGCAATTGCCCGCCAAGATTGACGGCACTGACCCGGTAGACGCCGCCCTCGGTGATGTTGAGCGTGATGTGCACGGACTCCTTGTCGGGCGCGATGGCGACCTGGGAGGAGTCGATGGAGAATTCGAGAAAGCCGCGGTCGAGGTAGAACGAGCGCAGGGTTTCGAGATCGCCGGCGAGCTTTTCGCGGGCGTACTGGTCGGTCTTGGTATACCAGGACAACCACGTCGGGGTGGACAGACGGAACTGGTCGAGGAGCACCGACTCCGAAAAGGCCTTGTTGCCGACGATCGCGATCGAGCGGATCCTGGCGGTGTCGCCCTCCTCGATGGTTAGCGCGATGCCCACGCGGTTGCGCTCGAGCGGCGTGACGGTGGACGTGACGCGGACGGCATACTTGCCCCGCGACAGGTACTGACGCTTGAGCTCCTGCTCGGCGCGCTCGAGGACGCTGCGGTCGAAGATCCGGCTTTCGGCAAGCCCGATGTCGCGCAGCGCACGGCGCACCGCGTCCTTGTCGAACTCCTTGGCGCCGGTGACGTCGATCGTGGCGATCGCCGGACGCTCCTCGACCACAACCACCAGGACATCGCCATCGACCTCAAGGCGCACGTCCTTGAAGAAGCCGCTGGCAAACAGGGCCCGTGTCGCCGAGATGGCCTTGTCTTCGGTGAATGTTTCACCGACCTTGACCGGGAGGTAACCGAAGACGGTGCCCGGCTCGGTGCGCTGGGCACCCTCGACCCGGATGTCGCGGACCACGAAGGGCTGGAAGGCATGGGCCGCGTGGGCCAGCAACAGCGCAGCAAGCGCACCCGTGACCCGCAGTAGCGGGAACGAAGCACCGCTGCGCCCGGTGCGCGGAAATCGCATTACGATCCGATCAGGCGGCTGAGGTCGTTAAACAGGGCGACGGCCATCATCAAGCCGATGACCGCAAGACCTGCCTTCTGCGTTAGCTCAAGGAAGCGCTCGGACAGGGGGCGCCCGCGGATCGCTTCGAGCCCGTAATATACCAAATGCCCTCCGTCGAGCACGGGCACGGGCAGCAGATTGAGGACGCCCAGGCTTACCGAGATGAGCGCCAGGAATGCGACGTAGGCGTACCAGCCCACCCTCGCGCTCTGGCCGGCGTAGTCGGCGATCGCCACCGGGCCGCTCAGATTGCGCCAGCTGAGGTCGCCGGTGATCATCTTGCCGAGCATCCGCAGCGAGAACAGCGACATGTCCCAGGTGCGCTCGGCGGCGCGCGTGACCGACTCGATCGGCCCGTAGCGCACCTCGACCATTGCCACCTTGGCGCCCACACCGGCGCCAATCCGCCCGACGATGGCACCGGCATCGGCGGGCCGATCGGACGGCAGCGCATCGGGCACCACCTCGATACGCATCGGCAGACCCCGGCGCTCGATGTCGAGCGCGAGCGGGCGGCCCGGATGGGCCCGGATGAGATCGATGAGCTCGCCGGCACGGCCCAGCGCCCGGCCCTCGGCCGCCAGCACCTCGTCGCCGGCTTGCAGGCCGGCGCGGGCGGCTGCCGATCCCTCCGTGACGCTAGCGATGCGCACCCGCCCGGTGCCGATCTCGAGGCCCAGCGTCCGCATGAAATCGCGCTCGAGTTCGCCGGGGGGCAGACCCGCCGTGGGCAGCACCAGGGTCTGGCGCAAGCCTTCGCGCTCGACCAGCAGCGGAACCGGCCGGCGCTCGATCAGGCCGTCGATCAGGCGCAGCCGCAGCTCGTTCCAGGAACGGATCTCGGCACCGTCGACCGCAAGCACGCGATCGCCGGCCTGCACGCCGGACTGCGCCGCGGCCGTTGCGCTCGCGGGCCCGGCCAGCACCGGCGCCGGCTCGTCGATGCCGACCAGATTGAGCGCGCCGTACAGGACGATGGCAAGCAGGAAGTTGGCCAGCGGCCCCGCCGCGACGATCAGGGAGCGCCGGCCGAGCGACTGGCGGCTGAATGCTCGGGCCAGATCGGCCTGGGGGATGTCGGCAGTGGGCGTCTCACGCTCGTCGAGCATCTTGACGTAGCCGCCCAGCGGGATCGCGGCCAGCGTCCACTCGGTGCGATCGGGCCCGACCCGCCAGCTGAGCAGCGGGCGACCGAAGCCAACCGAAAAGCGCAGCACCTTGACCCCGCACCATCGGGCAGCGAGGTAGTGCCCGAGTTCGTGGACGAACACGAGCAGGGTGAGCGCGCAGAGAAAGGAGATGAGGGTCTGGAGCATGCGAAGCTTCCCTAGCGGCCACAGCCGCAATCATCGCATCCTAGCTGCGACCGTGCCGGCAAGCGTGGGGTCGGTGACGCCCGCCTGTCGACCAGCCGCCGCGCGCGGGCCCGAGCCCTGCTGTCGAGCTCGATGGCCGCCTCGATCGTGGCGGGCGCGGGCGATGCACCGAGTTCGTCGAGCGTGGCCTCGACCAGATCGGCGATCCGCGTAAAACCGATGCGGCGTTCGAGGAACGCCTCGACCGCGATCTCGTTGGCTGCGTTCAGGACGCAGGCAGCGCCGCAGCGCGCCTCGAGGGCGGCGCGCGCAAGACGCAGGCAGGGAAAGCGGACGGAATCGGGTTCTTCGAAATCGAGCCGGCCAAGACGTGCCAGCTCGAGCGGCGATACGCCGCTGTCGACCCGCTCCGGGAAGGCGAGCGCATGCGCGATCGGGGTTCGCATGTCGGGATTGCCGAGCTGAGCCAGCATCGAGCCATCGAGGTACTCGACCAGGGAATGGATCACGCTCTGCGGATGAACCACCACATCGAGACGCTCCGACGGCAGCTCGAAGAGATGGTGGGCCTCGATCAGCTCGAGCCCCTTGTTCATCATGGTTGCCGAATCGACGGAGATCTTGCGGCCCATCCGCCAGTTGGGGTGCGCGCAGGCATCCTCGGGCGATGCCGCGGCCATCGCAGCGAGGTCGAGGCGACGAAACGGGCCGCCGGAGGCCGTGAGCAGGATCCGGCGCACGCCGCTTGCGCCCGTGGCCGCGGCCCGAGCCTGGACCGCAGGTGGCAGACACTGGAAAACCGCGTTGTGCTCGCTGTCGATGGGCAGGATGGTCGCGCGCGATGCGCGGCAGACCTCCATGAAAAGCTCGCCGGCCATCACCAGCGATTCCTTGTTGGCAAGCAGCACGCGCTTGCCGGCGCGCGCCGCGGCCAGCGTGGGCTCGAGCCCTGCGGCTCCGACGATGGCTGCCATCACCGAGTCGACGCATGGGTCGGACGCCGCGGCGGCCAGCGCGGCGGCGCCGTGGTCGACCGCCACCGGGAACCCGGCCAGCAACTCGCGCAGCCGGGCAGCGCCTGCCGCGCTGCCAACCACCGCGCGTTCAGGGTGAAAACGACGGCAAAGCTCGGCGAGTTCGTCAATCCGCTCGTTGGCCGTGAGGGCATGCACGCGGTAGCGCTGGGGATGACGGGCGACCACGTCGAGAGTGCTCGCGCCGATGGATCCGGTGGCGCCGAGCACGGTGATGACCTGTAGGGGCATGAATGAGCTCCGCGGCGGGTCAGCCGGCAAGCAGATGCAAAAGGAGTGCGGCCGGCATGGTCGGGATGAGCGCGTCGATGCGGTCGAGAACGCCACCGTGCCCGGGGAGCGTCGCGCCACTGTCCTTGACGCCGGCCTGCCGCTTGAGCAACGACTCGTGCAGGTCGCCAACGATCGACAGTGCAACGAGGCCTATCAGCACCACGGCGGCGCCGGCCTTGCCAAGGCCTGCAACCAGCACCGACGGCAGCCACCCGGCTTGCCTGGCCGCGTTGCCACCGAGATGGTCGGCCAGCATGCCGACGAGGATGACCGCCGCCACGGCTCCTGCCGCTCCCTCCCAGGTCTTGCCCGGGCTGATCGCGGGAGCAAGCTTGCGGCGCCCGAAGGCCCGGCCGGCGAAATAGGCCGCGACATCGGCGATCCAGACCACCGCCATCGCCGAGATCAGGGCTGCCGGCCCGATCCGCCGCAGTTCGTCGAGTGCAACCCAGCAGCCGAGCAGCAGCAACGCCGCCGTGACGCCGCCGCCATAGGCCCGCGCGTCGTGCCGGCGCAGATGGGCGACGCCGACGAACAGCCACCATGCCGTGAGGGCCAGCATGGCGCCGGTGAGCGCCCCGTTCGGCCAGGCGCCGGCCTCGCGCAGCGCAAGCATTGCGGCGCCGGCCAACGTCAGCCCGAGCGCGAGCACCGACCCGCGCCGGGCCGCCGCACTCGGCTGTCCGGGGACGGCGAGCAGACGGCCCCACTCGAAGCCCGCGGCGGCGAGAAAGGCCAGACTGACCGCGCTCCAGACCCAGGGCGCGGCGAGGAAGATCGCCGGCAGCAGAACCGCCAGCAGCACCACCGCGGTGATCACACGCTTGGCGAGCACGGAGACCCTCGTGATCTTCAGTGGCCGGCCGACGCCAACACGCTCAGCCCCCTGCCCCGAGCTGCGCGCTGGTGCGCCCGAAGCGTCGCTCGCGGCGGCGGTAGGAATCGAACGCGGCGTCGAGGGCGGCGGCGTCGAAGTCGGGCCAGAGGGTGTCGGTGAAGTAGAGCTCGGTGTAGGCGAGCTGCCAGAGCAGGAAGTTGCTCACGCGCTGCTCGCCGCCGGTGCGGATGAACAGATCGGGCTCGGGCGCGTCGGCCATCGCGAGAAACGGGGCGAAGGAAGCCTCGTCGATGCGCGTCGCGTCTTGCGCGATCTCGGGGCGCTCGGCCAGCATCTTGCGCATGGCCTGCAGGATATCCCACCGGCCGCCATAGTTCGCCGCGACAGTGAGCGTCATTCGGAAGTCCGGAACCGGCCGGCGCGTGGCCTCGCCGATCATGGCCTGCAGCGCGGGATCGAAGGCCGTGAGATCGCCGACCACGCGCAGCCGGATGCCCTTGTCGACGAGTTCATCGACCTCGCGCTGCAGGGCGCGAGCGAACAGCCGCATGAGCAGGGCCACCTCCTCGGGGGGCCGACGCCAATTCTCGGAACTGAAGGCGAAAAGCGTGAGGTACTCGACGCCGCGCCGGAACGCCGCCTCGACGACGCGACGCACCGCCTCGACCCCGCGGGCATGCCCCGCGAAGCGCGGCAGGTGACGCGAGGTGGCCCAGCGGCCGTTGCCGTCCATGATGATCGCGACATGCCGCGGGACCTCGCGGACCTCGGGCACGGTGGCGGTGGAGCTGACGTACAGGGGCACGACGAATGGCGCGACGCTCGGGGAGGTCGCCCTCAGATCGTCATGAGTTCCTGCTCCTTGGCGGCGACCAGCTTGTCGACCTCGACGATGAACCGGTCGGTCAGCTTCTGCATGTCGTCCTGGGCCCGACGCTCCTCGTCCTCGGAGATCGCCTTGTCCTTGACGAGCTTCTTGAGCTGCTCGTTGCCCTCGCGGCGCAGGTTGCGCACCGACACCCGCGCGTGCTCGCCCTCGCCCTTGACGACCTTGGTGAGCTCGCGGCGGCGTTCCTCGGAGAGGGGCGGCATCGGGATGCGGATGAGTTCACCCATGGACATGGGGTTGAGCCCGAGCCCGGAGTCGCGGATGGCCTTCTCGATGATCGGGGCCATCTTCTTCTCCCAGGGCGACACGCCGATGGTACGGGCATCGACCAGCGTGACGTTGGCCACCTGGCTGATCGGCACCTGGCTGCCGTAGTAGTCGACCTGAACGTGATCGAGGATGCCGGCGTGCGCTCGGCCGGTGCGAATGCGCGCGAGACTGGTCTTGAGCGACTCGATCGACTTCTGCATCTTCTGATCGGCCGACTTGCGCACTTCTGCGATGGTCATGCTGTTTCCTTGGAGAGAGGACGCTCAGACGTGCACGAGGGTGCCTTCGTCCTCGCCACGCAGCACCCGCACCAGCGCCCCCTCCTTGAGGATCGAGAAGACCTTGATCGGGAGCCGCTGGTCGCGGCACAGCGCAAACGCCGTGGCGTCCATGACCTTGAGGTTGCGGCCGATGGCCTCGTCGAACGAGATGCGCGAGTAGCGTTGCGCGGTGGGGTCGCGCGCCGGATCGGCGGAGTAGACGCCATCGACCTTGGTGGCCTTCAGGACGATCTGGGCCCCGACCTCGGCGCCGCGCAGGGCGGCAGCGGTGTCGGTGGTGAAGAAGGGGTTGCCGGTGCCGGCAGCGAAAATGACGACCTTGCCCTCTTCCAGGTAGCGCAGGGCCTTGGGGCGGATGTAGGGCTCGACGACCTGCTCGATCTTGAGGGCCGACTGAACCCGGGCGACCACGCCGACCTGACGCAGCGCATCCTGGAGCGCAAGCGAGTTCATGACGGTAGCGAGCATGCCCATGTAGTCGGCGGTAGCGCGATCCATGCCCGAAGCGCCGGGGGCCAGACCGCGGAAGATGTTGCCGCCACCGATCACGATGGCAAGCTCGACGCCGATCGCGACCACGCCGGCGATCTCGCGCGCCATGCGGTCGAAGGTCTGGCGGTTGATGCCGTAGGCGTCATCGCCCATCAGGGCCTCGCCCGACAGCTTGAGCAGGACTCTTCGGTACACGGCAGGATGGGGGGCAGCTGACCGGCGCCCCTCGAGATGGCTGATCGTCGATGTGCTCACCCGCTCACCTCCGGCAGACGGCCGCCCGCTCGGGAAGCCCGGGCGGGTCGGCCGGATGGATGTCCGACGATTATCGCGGAATCAGCGGGCGGCCGCAGCGGCTGCGGCCTGCGCGGCGACCTCGGCCGCAAAATCGTTGCTCTTCTTCTCGATTCCCTCGCCGACAACGTACAGCGTGAAGGTGGCAACCTGCGCGCCGCGCTGCTTGAGCAGTTGCTCGACGGTGAGCTTGTCGTCCTTGACGAAGGGCTGACCGAGCAGGGTGCTCTCCTTGAGGAACTTCTGCACGGACCCCTCGATCATCTTGGCGACGATCTCGGGCGGCTTGCCGGCACGCCCTTCGGCCGCCGCCTTCTGCTGCTCCTCGGCCGCCTTCATCTCGGCGATCGAGCGCTCGCGCGCGATGTCGGCCTCGGGCACGCCGTCGCGGGCGATGGCCTTGGGCTTGCTTGCAGCGATGTGCATGGCCAGATCGCGGGCCAGTGCGTCGTCGCCGCCCGAGAGATCGAGCAGGACGCCGATGCGCGCGCCGCCATGGACGTAGCTGGCCAGCCGGCCCTGAGCCGCGATGCGCCGGAACCGGCGAATCGAAAGGTTCTCGCCGATCTTGCCCACGAGTGCGGTGCGCACCGTCTCGACGCTCTGGCCATCGAGCGGCATGGCCGAAAGCGCCGCGACGTCGGCGGGATCGCGTTCGGCGATCATTTTCGCCAGGCGGCTCGCGAAGGCGAGGAAGTCGTCGTTCTTGGCGACGAAGTCGGTCTCGCAGTTGAGCTCGACGATGGCGCCCAGCCGGCCGTCGGCGGCCAGATGCACGCCGACCACACCCTCGGCGGTGACGCGCGCCGCTGCCTTGGAGGCCTTGTTGCCGAGCTTGACGCGCAGGATCTCCTCGGCCTTGCCCATGTCGCCGCCGGCTTCGGTCAGCGCCTTCTTGCATTCCATCATCGGCGCGTCGGTCTTCTCGCGCAGTTCCTTGACCATGCTCGCGGTGATTTCCGCCATTTTCTCAGCTCCAGATTGAGTTGTCGGCCGACGGGCGCGCGGCCGGGGGTCGGGACGACACCGCTTCGCGGCGGGCCCGGCCAGAAGGCCCGACTGCGCGCAGCGGCATGCGAACTGGGCGGCGATTCGGGCAAGGCCCGCCGCCCGGGGAGGGCCTGCTGGGGACGCCCGCGCGGGGCGCCCTGCCCGCTCAGGCGCCGTCGGAGGCCACCTCGACGTACTCCTCGGAGCCGTCGCCCTTGGCGATCTCCTGGAGCGAGGCGCTGCGCCCCTCGAGCACGGCATCGGCCGCGCCCCGGGCGTAGAGCCGGATCGCCTTGCCGGAATCGTCGTTGCCCGGGATGACATAGTCGATGCCATCGGGCGAGTGGTTGGTGTCGACGACCGCGACCACCGGGATGCCGAGCTTGTTGGCCTCGGTGATCGCGATCTTGTGATAGCCGACGTCGATGACGAACAGCGCATCGGGCAGGCTGACCATGTCCTTGATGCCGCCCAGGCTCTGGTTGAGCTTGGCGAGCTCGCGCTGGAACGTGAGGGCTTCCTTCTTGGACATGCGCTCGAGGCCGCCGTCGGCCATGATGGCTTCCATGTCCTTCAGGCGCTTGATCGAGCCCTTGACGGTCTTGAAGTTGGTGAGCATGCCGCCGAGCCAGCGCTGGTCGACGAAGGGCACGCCGGCGCGTGCGGCTTCCTCGGCGACGATCTCGCGGGCCTGGCGCTTGGTGCCCACGAACAGAACGCTGCCGCGGTTGGCCGAGAGCTGGCGAAGGTACTTCATCGCGTCCTGGTACATGACCAGGGTCTTCTCGAGGTTGACGATGTGGATCTTGTTGCGGTGGCCGAAAATGTACGACGACATCTTCGGGTTCCAGAAGCGCGTCTGGTGGCCGAAGTGGACACCGGCCTCGAGCATTTCCCGCATGGTGACGGACATGGGTTGACTCCAGTCAGGGTTGGGACTGACGCGGCTCCGAGCCCTCGCCTGCAAGACGCCTGACGCCCTGGATGCTGAAGGACCCTGTCCGGGGCCGCGCGCGATTTGCTCGCCAACACCGTTCGAAGCGAACGACTGCAGACGAGCTAACCTATAATAATAACATGCCTATCACTCTCAAGACTGCCGACGAAATCGCGGCCATGCGCGTGGCGGGTCGACTGGCCGCCGAGGTCCTCGACTACATCGCCCCGTTCGTCAAGCCCGGCGTCACCACGGGCGAGCTCGACACCCTGTGCCACCGCTACATGGTCGACACGCAGGGCACCGTGCCCGCCCCCCTCAACTACGCACCGCCTGGCTACCCGCCCTTTCCGAAGTCGATCTGCACGTCGGTCAACCATCAGGTCTGCCACGGCATTCCGGGCGACCGCGTGCTGCGCAACGGCGACATCGTCAACATCGACGTCACCGTGATCAAGGACGGCTTTCACGGCGACACCAGCCGGATGTTCGT
This sequence comes from Burkholderiaceae bacterium, assembly GCA_044370795.1. Lineage (GTDB taxonomy): Bacteria > Pseudomonadota > Gammaproteobacteria > Burkholderiales > Burkholderiaceae_E > Quisquiliibacterium. Next base: position 4,115 of record JBILUW010000030.1, on the reverse strand, counting down.
CGTCGGAGAGCCCTCGATCGCGGCGCGCCGGCTCTGCGAGATCACCTGGGAGTGCCTCTGGACGGGGATCGAGCAGATCCGTCCCGATGCCACCATCGGCGACATCGGGCACGCCATCCAGCGCTACGCCGAGAACGCCGGCTACTCCATCGTCCGGGAGTTCTGCGGGCACGGGATCGGTCGCCGCTTCCACGAGGAGCCGCAGATCCTGCACTACGGTCGCCCCGCAACCGGCGAACGCCTGCGCCCCGGCATGATCTTCACCGTCGAGCCCATGGTCAACGCCGGCCGCCGCGAGATCCGCGAGATGGCCGACGGCTGGACCATCGTCACCAAGGACCACAGCCTGTCGGCGCAATGGGAGCACACCGTCCTGGTCACCGAGACCGGCTACGAGGTCCTCACCGTCTCGGCCGGCATGCCGGCTCGGCCGCCGCTCGTCGCCACGGTCTGAACCCGCGGTGCTCGAGTCGATGCAGGCTGGCGGCCCGACGCAGGCGACGATCGCGGCCATCCGGCAGACGCTCGCCGAGCGCCGCGCCGAGGCGATCGCCGCCTTTCGGGCCGACCGCAACCCGGGCCGACTGTTCGCTCGCCTGGCCGATGCGGCCGACGACAGCCTGCGCGCGCTCTGGGAGCGTTGTGGCTGCGGCCGGACGGCCATGCTCGCCGCCGTGGGCGGATACGGCCGGGGCGAGCTCTACCCCCATTCAGACATCGATCTCCTCATCGTTCCGCCGTCTGACGCCGACGGCGGCTCCGGGGGCGTGGAAGCCTTCGTGGGTGCCTGCTGGGACGTCGGGCTGGCCATCAGTCACGGCGTGCGCACGCCCGACGAGTGCCTTGCCGAGGCGCTCGCCGACATCACGGTCCAGACCAGCCTGCTCGAGGCACGCTGGCTGGCCGGCGACCGGCGGGTCTTCCGAACGCTGAACACCCGACTCGACGCCCAGCGTGATCCCGCCGCGTTCTTCACTGCCAAGCTGCTCGAGATGCGGCAGAGGCACGTCAAGTACGAGGACACCCCGTACAGCCTCGAGCCCAACGCCAAGGAAAACCCGGGCGGCCTGCGCGACCTGCACGTGGTGCGCTGGACGGCACGGGCGGCGGGCTTCGGGCACACCTGGCGCGAGCTGGCTCGGCGCGGCCTGGCCACCACCGAGGAGGTGAGCGCGCTGCGCCGCAACGAGCGCATGCTCCAGTCGGTGCGCGCGATGCTGCACATCATCGCCGGGCGGCGCGAGGATCGTCTGGTGTTCGACCTCCAGGCGCAGGTCGCCCGCGCCTTCGGTTTTTCGAGCGGTAGCGAGCGCCGGGCGTCGGAAGAGCTCATGCAGCGCTACTACTGGGCTGCCAAGACGGTCACCCAGATGACCTCGATCCTGCTGCAGAACCTCGAGGGCGCCCTGCACCCGCAGCCCGATGCCGAGCCTGAGCCCATCGACCACGAGTTCCGCAACCGCCTCGGTCTGCTCGAGGCGAACGATCCGACGCTGTTCGAGCGCGATCCCGCGGCCATCCTGCGGGCCTTTCTCGCCCTCGAACTGCATCCCGAGCTCACCGGCATGACGGCGCCTGCGCTGCGCGCCATCTGGCACGCGCGCACCCGCCTCGATGCAGCGTTCCGCCGGCGGCCCGAGAACCGGGCGCTGTTCCTGCGGCTGCTGCAGCAGCCCCGAGGCGTGACCCGGGTGCTGCGGCGCATGAACCAGTGGTCGGTGCTCGGCCGCTACCTGCCGGCTTTCCGTCGCATCGTCGGACGGATGCAGCACGACCTCTTCCATGTCTACACCGTCGACCAGCACATCCTGATGGTGGTGCGCAACCTGCGCCGATTCGCGATGGACGAGCACGCGCACGAGTACCCGCTGTGCAGCCAGCTGATGGCCGGCATGCCGGCGCCGTGGCGACTCACGATCGCCGCGCTCTTTCACGACATCGCCAAGGGGCGCGGCGGCGACCACTCGAGCCTCGGTTGCCGCGACGCGATCCGCTTCTGCCGAGCTCACGGGCTCGGGCGCGCCGACACCGAGCTGATCGGCTTCCTCGTCGAGCACCACCTGACGATGTCGTCGGTGGCGCAGAAGCAGGATCTGAGCGACCCCGAGGTCGTGCGCCGCTTCGCGCAACTGGTGGGCAGCGAGGAGCGGCTCACGGCGCTCTATCTGCTCACCGTCGCCGACATCCGCGGCACCAGCCCCAAGGTCTGGAACGCCTGGAAGGCCAAGCTGCTGCAGGACCTCTATCACGGCGCCCGCCGGGTGCTGGCCGGGGAGGCGCCGGGGCGCGATGCCATCCTCGACCACCTGCGCGAGGAGGCCAGACGGCTGCTCAACCTGTACGCGATCGCGCCCGACAGCTACGCCCGATTCTGGGCACAGCTCGATGTTGGCTACTTCCTGCGCACCGACCCCGCCGACATTGCCTGGCACACCCGGGTCCTGCACCGGCACGTCGACACTCCCACGCCGGTCGTGCGCACGCGGCTTTCCTCGATCGGCGAAGGGTTCCAGGTCGTCGTGTACCTGCCCGATCGCCCGGAAACATTCGCCCGGATCTGCGGCTTCTTCGACAGCCGCAACCTCTCGATCCTCGATGCGCGCGTGCACACCACCCGCCATGGCTACGCGCTCGACAGCTTCGTCGTCATCGAGCCTGGCGGTGCCGGCCACTACCGCGACATCCTGCCCCTGATCGAGGACGAACTCGGCCGGCGCCTGGTGTCCGACTCGCCGCTCCCGGCCCCGGTGCGCGGGCGCATCTCGCGCCGGTCGCGCTACTTCCCCATCGCGCCCAGCGTCGAGTTGCGCCCCGACGAACGCGGCCAGCATTACCTGCTGGCCGTCACGGCAAATGACCGCACCGGCCTGCTGTACGGAATCGCACAGGTGCTCGCCCGACACGGAGTCAATCTGCACACTGCCCGCGTGACCACGCTCGGCGAGCGGGTCGAGGACATGTTCCTGATCGACGGACCGGCCCTGGCCAAGGCCCGCGAGCAGATCTCCCTGGAAACCGAACTGCTGGCGGCGCTGCAGGCCTGAGCCGGCGTTCAGGCCTGCCGGGTGGCCAACCTGACGAACTCGCCGAGCACGCGGTGCACCCGGGCCATCGAGGACACCAGCGACTCGCTGATCGCCTCGAGAGAAATCGCCTGCGCGCTGTCGCCCATGCCCGCCGCGTGATTGGCAACCACCGCCAGCACGGCATACGGCAGACCGAGTTCACGCGCCAGCGCCGCCTCGGGCATGCCGGTCATGCCGACGAGGTCGCAACCGTCGCGGGCCATCCGGCGGATCTCGGCGGCGGTCTCGAGGCGCGGCCCCTGGGTGCAGCCGTAAACCCCGCCCAACGCCACCGTCTCGCCCGCTGCCCGCGAGGCGGCCGCCAGCCGGTCGCGCACGCCCTGGTCGTAGGGCAAAGTGAAGTCGACGTGGGTAACCGGCTGGTCGGGTCCCTCGAAGAAGGTGGCCCGCCGACCATGGCTGTAGTCGATGAGCTGATCGGGAATCACGAGCGCCCCCGGACCGAACTCGGGGCGTATCCCGCCGACGGTGGCGACGGCGACCACACCGTCGACTTCGGCGCGATGCAGCGCCCAGATGTTGGCGCGGTAGTTGATTTCGTGTGGTGCGATGGTGTGCCCGTAGCCATGGCGGGCCAGAAACACGAGCTCGACGCCATCGAGGCGACCGTGGGTGAGCGGTCCCGAGGGATCGCCGTAGGGCGTGCGAACGACCTGCCGACGGGTGTCCTGAAGGCCGGCGAGCTGGGTCAGGCCGCTGCCGCCGATGATCGCGAATTTCATGTCGGGGACTCGCCGCCGCGCGGCATCAGGGTGGGGGCATCAATCATCGCACGCAGGGCCGGCTCGTCGATCACGGGCACGCCCAGATCGAGCGCCTTGCGCAGCTTGCTGCCAGCGGATTCGCCAGCCACCAGATAGCTGGTACGAGCCGAGACCGAGCCGCTGACCGAACCGCCAGCCGCGCGGATGAGCGCCGCGGCCTCGTCGCGCCCGAGGCGAGGCAAGGTGCCAGTGATCACGAAGGTGAGCCCGGCGAGCGGTGCCGGGCCGGCCCGATCGGGCCCCGAGACGACGCCGTCGGGCGCGG
>JBILUW010000212.1:0-6902 GCA_044370795.1 Burkholderiaceae bacterium | reverse complement strand
CGAACTCCGATCCCTGGGCCTTGTGCACCGTCAGCGCGTACACCGTCTGGACCGCGGTGAGGCGCAGCGGATTCACCCAGCGCACGCCGCCGGCGGCGGCGGCGTCGGGGAAGGCCACCCGCAGGCGCTCCTCGGTGCGGCCTGCGCCGTCGGCCCGCGCCACGGGCAGGGCCACGCCGATGTCGCCGTTCATCAGGCCCAGCGCGGCATCGTTGCGGGTGACCATCACCGGCCGGCCGGCGTACCAGCCGTCGGTGGCCGGCACGAGGCCGGCCTCGCGCAGCAGGCTGGCCAGGCGCTGGTTGAGCCCGCTCACGCCCCAGGGGCCATGGCGCAGCACGCACAGCAGCTGCAGCCTGGCCTGCGCCTTCAGGACGGCGCCGGCCCAGGCATCGAGCTCGGCCTGGGGGGCCCCGGCTGCCGGGCGCAGAGCGCGCATGCGCTCGAAGCCGACCCGCAAGCCGGGCAGATCGGCGCTGCCGTCGATCAGCCACTGCCAGGCCCCCGGATCGTCGGGTTGGGGGAGGCGCAGCCGGCCGAGATCCGGCGCGCCGGCGTCGAGCAGCGCCTGAGCCTGCGCCGCATCGCCGCGGTTGACTGCCGCCGCGAGCCGGCCGATGCCGCTGGCAGCGGCGAAGCGATGGCTGTGGCGCAGCATGACCACGGCCTGATCGAGTGGCGTGCCCGATGGGTCGATCAGACCGGCCGGCAGCGCTGGGCCGCCCAGCTGCGCGAGCCACTGCGCGGTGTCGGGCGTGTAGCTGCCGCGCTGCGCGTTCGCGCACAGCTCGCCGAGCACGGCGCCGGCCTCCACCGAGGCGAGCTGGTCGCGGTCGCCGAGCAGCACCAGCCGGGCCTGCGGCGGCAGGGCTGCCATCACGGCGGCCATCATCTCGAGGTCGACCATCGAGGCCTCGTCGATCACCAGCACGTCGAGCGGTAGCGGCTCGCCCGCGTGATGCCGCAGCGCGCGCGAGTCGGGGCGGCTGCCGAGCAGCCGGTGCAGCGTGCTGACCCGGGTGGGAATCGCGGCGCGCAGCGCATCGGCGTCGCCCAGCGCGGCCAGCGGCAGCTGCGCCACCGCGCCGGCGATCGAGGCATTGAGGCGGGCGGCGGCCTTGCCGGTGGGCGCCGCCAGACGGATGCGCAGCGCGCGCGGCGGCTCGGCGGCATTGGGCGCGGGCCCCAATGCCAGCGCCTGCAGCAGGGCGAGCAGCCTGACCACGGTGGTGGTCTTGCCGGTGCCCGGCCCGCCGGTGATGATCGCCAGCCGGCTGCGGGCGGCCAGCGCGCAGGCCGCGCGCTGCCAGTCGATCTCGCCACCGGGCTCGGCGGGAAACAGCGTATCGAGGCTGCGGCGCAGGCTGGTGACGGGCAGGGCCACGGGGTCGGCGCACACCCTGAGTGCGATGGCCTGCCGCAGGTCCTGCTCGTGCTGCCAGTAGCGACGCAGGTACAGGCGCGTGCCCTGGAGCACCAGCGGCGAGCCGGCGGTGCCGGACTGGCTGAGCGCCGGATGGTCGACGGCGGCAAGCCAGGTTGCGAGCGCGATGCCCGCCAGCGGATGCGATGCAGCCGCGGGTTCGGCGCCGGGCGGGCCCGCCCGCGCCGCGTCGGAGCCGGCCTGCGCATCGATGTCGTCGCGATCGAGCGGTGGGATCGCGAGGGTGCCGATGGGATCGTCGAGCGCTGCGGCGAGGTCGAGGCAGACGTGGCCGCGGCCCAGCTGGTGGCTGACCAGCGCGGCCGCCAGCAGCAGCAGGTCGGGCGCATCGGGCGCCTCGCGGCGCAGGAAGTCGGCCAGCGCGACGTCGATCGGGCGCAGCCAGCCACGCGCCACCCAGTGCGCGAGCAGCCGTTCGGCGTGGTCGGACGGCGGCGGCGACGAGCCGTTCATGGTGCGGCCTCGCCGGCGGCCTGTGGCGCGAAGAGCCGGTCGAGTTGCTCGATGAGTTCGCGCGAGGGCCGCTCGCGGTGCACGCCGGCGCCCGGTGCCTCGATGCCGCGCAGATACAGGTAGAGCGCGCCGCCGACGTGGCGGTCGTAGTCGTAGTGCGGCAGCCGGGCCGTGAGCAGCCGGTGCAGCGCCACCAGATACAGCGTGTACTGCAGCTCGTAGCGCGCGGCCAGCACGCTGGCCCGCAGCGCCGCCGGACCGTAGGCCTGGGCGTCGGGGCCCAGCCAGTTCGACTTGTAGTCGGCCACCCAGTAGCGGCCGTCGTGCTCGAAGACCAGGTCGATGTAGCCCTTGAGCATGCCGTTGATGGTCTGTGCCGCGATTGGCGGGCGCGGCTCGCCGGCGAGCGTGAGCGAGCTCACCAGCCGGTCGATGCGGTGGGTGTCGTTCTCGCGCACCGACATCCAGAACTCGAGCTCGGGGGCCGTCGAGGCGAGGTCGGCCAGCCGCAGGGGCCGGCCGCCGTGGCCGGGGTCGAGTTCGGTGAGCATCACCCGGCGCAGCCACTGCACCAGCGGCTCGATCCAGCGCTGCCAGCCGCGCACCTGGCAGCGGCGGGCGATCTGGTCGCGCAGCAGCTCGGGGCTGGCGCATACCGCGGCGAAGCCCTCGCGGGCCGCCCACTCGAGCAGGTCGTGCAGGAAGGTGCCGGCCTCGGGACCGCGTGGGAAGGCATGCGGGCCATCGGGGCTGCGCGCGGGCGGCGCCCCGGGTAGCGCGTCGTGGCGCGACTCGACGAGATTGGCTTCGCCGGGGCTGTCGGGCGCGGGCAGGGCCACGCTGTCGGCGCGGGCGATCGCGCTGTAGCTGGCGATCCACCAGGCAGGCGCGGGCTGGCGCCGCGGCCTGCGGGCTGCACCGGCTTGGGCGCCGTCGATGGGCCAGGCCGGCGCGGCCCTGCTCGGGTTGGGCGAGACGGCGCCGGCGGCGCCGGTCGCGGCGTCGACAGGCGCTGCGGCATCTGCGGGAGGCGCCGCTTCCTCGGCAGAGGGCCCTGCATCGTCGTCGTCGCCGCGCACCTTGCCATCGTCGGCACCCACGATGGGCGGCAGTTCCTCGACCGTCATGGCCGCGCAGTCGCCGGCGCAGGCGCGCAGTCGGTCGGCCAGCGTGCCCGGCGTGACGGGCGAGCCGTCGAGCAGATGGCCGAACGCGCTGCGGTCGAGGTCGGCGGTGGCCGCCAGGCCCACCCAGGTGGCGAACCGCGCGCGTGTGAGCGCCACGTAGAGCTTGCGCAGGTCTTCTGCCAGACGCTCCTCGTCGGCCAGCGCCACCTGGGCGGGCTCGGCCTGCAGCGTCGCGCGGCGGACGTGGCCCTCGTGCCAGCCCACCGGGCGATCGTCCTCCTTGACGATGCGGCTTTCGCCGCCGAACGGCAGGAAGACGAGGGGGTACTCCAGGCCCTTGGACTTGTGGACCGTGACCACCGTGACCAGGTCGGCATCGCTTTCGAGGCGCACCTGCCGGTCGTCCGCCGTGGCGCCGTCGGCGCCGCCGGCGACGGCCACATCGCCGGCGCGCTCGGCCGCCAGATGACGGATGAGCGCCTGCTCGCCGTCGAGCCAGGCGCTGGCCTGCTGCATCAGCTCGGCCAGGTGCAGCAGGTCGGTGAGCCGGCGCTCGCCGGAAATCGGTCCGGAGCTGGCCGGACCGTCGGTGCTCGCCATGGGGGCCAGCAGCCGCGCGGGCACCGCGAACTCGGCGAGCAGGCGACGCAGCATCGGCAGCACCCCCTGGGTGCGCCAGACCTCGCGCAGGGCGCGAAACTGCAGCACACGCGCCTCCCAGGCCTGTTCGTCGGCGCCGAGTTCGGCGAGGTCGGTGAGGCTCAGCCCGAGGCTGGGCGTGGCCAGCGCCGAGCGCAGACGACGCTCGTCGGCCGGTTCGGCGCAGGCCTCGAGCCAGCACTGCAGTTCCCAGGCCTGCTCGCTGTCATAGACCGAGTCGCGATCGGAGAGGTACACCGTGCGCACCCCGAGGCGGGCGAGCGCTCCGCGGATGATGGCCGCCTCGCTGCGCTGGCCGACCAGCACTGCGATGTCGGCGGGCAGCAGCGGACGCTCGCCGTCCGGCTGGCGCAACACCGCGCGCCCCGCGCGCCCGGCCTCGAGCAGGCCGGCGATGGTTCGGGCGAAGGCCGCGGCCAACAGCGGCTGGGCCTGCGTCTTGGTCAGACGCCGGGGCTTGTCGGCTTGCGCGATGGCGTCGAGTGCGAGGAACGTGAGGCCCGTGGGCGGACAGCCGTCGACGAGGAGCTGGTCGGTGCGCCCCCGGGCCCGCACAGGCAGGAAGGGCAGGGGACTGTCGGCGCCGCTGCCGAAACGGAAGGCGCCTCGCGGCCGGGCTTCGGCGCGTTCGAACAGGTGATTGACGGCTGCCACCGCCTCGGGGGTGCTGCGGAAGTTGCGATCGAGGGTGTGCAGCCGGCCCGCGCAGTGCTCGCGCGCGGTCAGGTAGGTGTGGATGTCGGCGCCACGAAAGCCATAGATGGCCTGCTTGGGGTCGCCGATCAGGATCACGCTGGTGGCGGGCTCGGTGCGCGCCACCCGGTAGATGGCGTCGACGATGCCGTACTGCACCGGGTCGGTGTCCTGGAACTCGTCGATCATCGCCACCGGGAACTGCTCGCGGATGCGGGCCGCGAGCGCCTCGCCGTGCGGCCCGCGCAGTGCCGCCTCGAAGCGCGTGAGCAGGTCGTCGAAGCCGAAGCGCGCGAGCTGGGCGTTCTCGCGGGCCATCCGGGCGCGCACCCAGCGGACGGCGTGCGCGAGCAGGCCGGGTTCGTCGTCGGGCAGGGCCGCGATGGCCGCCTGCAGGCGGGCCGGCGCGCCGATGGCGGGATGCGCGAGCAGCCGCTCGACATGCTCGAACCGCTGGCCCGGCGGGATGCTTGCGCGCGCATCGATCAGGCTCTCGGGCGTGAAGCGCCTGTAGAAGGCCTCGGGAGCGTCGGGGTCGAGCATCAGCGGGTCGTCGGCCCAGGCGGCGAGCTTGTCGAGCCACGGCCCGTAGTACTCGGGTCGCAGCTTGGTGCCGTTGAACTGGCGCGCCGCGCAGGCCGCATCGAGCAGCCTACGCAGCTCGGGCAGCCAGGCGCGCCACTGGGCCTTGAGCGGGTCGAGCACGCGGGCGCGCTCGGCGGCGTGCGTTGCCAGCAGCTGCGCGGGCGGCTCGGGTTCGGGCAGCAGGTCGGCAACGGCCAGGGCCTGGGTCAGCGAGCGCTCGAGCGCTGCCGGCGAGCCGAGGCAGGCGAGGGCGCAGCGCGCCAGCGCCGCCGGCAGCGGCGCGATGTGGCTGCGCCACCAGTCGCGCAGGGCCTGGGCGCGCAGGGCCGCCTGGTCGGGCTGCAGCGTCTGGCTGAACAGGCTGCCGCTGTCGAAGGCGTGCTCGCGCAGCATGCGGTGGCACCAGCCATGGATGGTGGCGATCGCGGCCTCGTCCATCCAGTCGGCGGCGCGCTGCAGCCGCTGCGCGAGCGCGGGCAGGTGCTGCGGCGCGTACGCATCGCGCAGCGCCCGCAGCGCCTCGTCGGCGCCGGCCCGGGGGTCGGCGCGAAACAGCGCCGCGGCCTCGCTCAGGCGGCTGCGGATGCGCGCGCGCAGCTCGTCGGTGGCCGCTTCGGTGAAGGTGACGACGAGGATGTCGGGGGGCATCAGCTCGCGGCGCGGCGCTTCGGCGGCGCCGTGCCCGAGCACCAGCCGCAGGTAGAGCAGGGCGATGGTGTAGGTCTTGCCCGTGCCGGCGCTCGCTTCGATCAGCTGGCTGCCGTGCAGCGGAAAGCGCAGGGGGTCGAGCGGCGCAGGCCGGGTCATGGGCGCTGCGCCTTGCCGGTCGCGGAGCGCCGGCCCGCGCCCCCGGCCTTGCCTGCTGCCGCCTTGCCGGCCCCTTGCGCGTCCTTCACGGCCTGCACCAGCGGGCCGAGGAGTTCCCGGGCGAGCTCGGCGAAGGCGTCGCCAGCCACCAGCTGCTGGTAGGAGGGATGGCTGCGGCGCAGGCAGGGGTTGCGATCGAGTTCGGGCAGCGCGCCGCGGAAGGTGTCGGCACGGTGGCCGGGCTTGCCCTCGTAGGCTTCCCGCGCCCGGGCGTGCCCGGCCGGCGCCGACCGGGGGGCGTGCAGCCAGACGGTGGCGGTGCGGCTGGCCAGCGGCAAGGGCCGGCACATGCCCTCGCGCCAGGCGGCGAGCAGCCGTTGCAGGTGTTCGCCCGCGCTGTCGGGTGGCAGCGGGGCCAGGCGCAGCGAGCCGTCAGCCCACAGCACCTCGGTGGTGGTGGGGCCGACGGCGAATTGCGCGGCCAGATGCCCGATCCAGGCGCCGATCAGCTTGTCGTAGCGGATGGCGCCGCTGCGCGGCTTCAGGCGGCTGGTTTCGACGACGATCCGCCCCCACCCGTCGGGGCCCTGGCGGATGTCGGCGAGGGTGTCCTCGAGGATCACGGCGGGCAGGGCCTCGGTGTTCTCGAGGCGTATTGCCGCCTGCGTATACGCCGCCGGCCAGCGCGTCAGCGCCTCGCGTTCGCGCGCGAGCAGATGGGCGAGCTCGACCTCGAGCGCCTCGAGCGCGATCTCGCCGGGCCCTCCGGCGGGGAGATCGCCGCGGCGCGCACAGGCCTGCAGCGCGGCCGCGCGCGCGGCGTCGGGATCGTGGCCAGTGCGCAGTGCCTGGCTCTGCAGGCGGGAGATCTCGGAGCGCAGGGCCCAACCGGGCAGGCCGCTGACGACGAAGGGCTCGTCGTCGTCAGCGGTGACGTCGGTGTCGGCGTGGATCACGCCGAGCCGATGGCGATAGAAGCTGCGCACCGGGTCGCGCAGGAACTCGACCAGCTCGCGCAGACGCAAGGGTTCGTCGCGCTCGGGCAGCGGCGGCAGTGGCGCCTGCCCGCCGTGGGCTGCGGGCGAGGCGGCATCCGGGCCCGTGCCGGAGGCTGCCGCGTCGCCGGGCCGCCA
>JBILUW010000029.1:0-22465 GCA_044370795.1 Burkholderiaceae bacterium | reverse complement strand
TGCGCCATCGGCTCGAGTGGTTCGAAAAGCCGCAGTGGCCCAGCTACGCCGCCTGGTGGGTGGCCGACGATCACCGGCCCGACTGGGTCGAGGCGAAGGAGCGCCTGGAACACCTGCACGATCACGACGCCAGCGCCCGGGCCTTCGATCTGCGATCGGCCTTCGGCCCCGACGGCGCGCCGTTGAGCATCGACCGCGAGGCGGCGCGCGCGATCGTCGAGCGCGCCGACCCGTCACGCTACGATCAGGCTGCCCGCACGCGCGAGCTCGAGTCGATCACGCGCGTGATGCAGGCCCGGCGCGACGCCGGCAACTGATTCAGGCGGGCTCGCCCGGGGCCCGGGGCTTGATGGCGGCGAGCGCATCGACGAGGTTTGCGCGGGCCCGAGCCATCTCATAGTCGGCCTGCAGGCCCATCCAGAACTCGGCGCTCATGTCGAAGTAGCGCGCGAGGCGCATGGCGGTGTCAGCCGTGATCGCGCGGCGCTCGCGCACGATGTCGTTGATGCGCGGCGCAGGCACATGCAGCGCCATCGCGAGCGCATGAGCGCTCAGGCCCAAAGGCACGAGAAACTCCTCGCGGAGAATCTCGCCGGGGTGAATCGGGCGCATGCCGTTTTGCGGCGTGTTCATGGGTGCCCTTCAGTGATCGTCGACGATCTCTACTTCGAAGGCGTGGCCGTCCGCGAAGCGGAAGCAGATACGCCATGGGTCGTTGATACGGATGCTGCACTGGCCTGCCCGATCTCCCTTGAGATGCTCGAGCCTGTTGTTCGGAGGCGCTCGAAGGTCGTCAAGGCGGGCCGCTCGATGGATCATCTGAAGCTTTCTTTCCGCGACCGATCGGACATTGACCCAGCGGGTTATCCGTTCGCCGGCGAACAGCGCGGCCGTTGTCTTGCAACGGAAGCTCTTGATCATTGCGCGAAAATATATCGTATCGCGTTAAACGCACGACGTATAGGTTGCTCGCTCAACGCCCCTGAAACACCGGCTTGCGCTTCTGCATGAAGGCCTGCCGGCCCTCGATGAAGTCCTGGCTCTCGTAGGCCCGACGGGTGGCTTCCTCGATGCGCGCGGCATCGATCTGCGGCCCGGCACGGCAGATCTCGTCGATGGCGACCTTCACCGAGGTCATGGTCAGGGGCGCGTTGGCGGCGAGCAGCGCGCACTCCTCGCGCACTGCGGCCTCGAGCTCGCCGCGCGCCACCACCCGGTTCACGTAGCCCATGCGCAGCGCGTCCTGCGCCGTGTAGCGCCTGGCCGTGAGGAAGATCTCGCGGGCGTTGGGCGCGCCCACGGTGTCGACCAGCTTCTTGATGCCGGGCCAGCGGTAACCGATGCCCAGGCGCGCGGCCGGGATGCCGTAGCGCAGGGTTTCGTCGGCGATGCGCAGGTCGCAGTTGAGCGTGATGGCCATGCCGCCACCCAGGCACCAGCCCTGAAGCATGGCGATCGTGGGCTTGGGGCAGTCGGCCAGCCGGCTCATGCCGGCGTTGCCCAGGGCCTCGTAGCGCTGGTTGGCCTCGACCGAGTCGCGCACCTGATCGAACTGCGAGATGTCGGCGCCCGACACGAAGGCCTCGTCACCGGCACCGCGCAGCACGATCACCCGCACCGACGGGTCGGCCGCGAGCCCCTCGACCGCGCCGGGCAGCGCCTCCCACATCGCGACGGACATCGCGTTGTGGCGGCCGGGGTTGTCGAAGACGATCCAGCCGATCGGGCCGTCGATGCGCGCGTGCACGCGCCCTGCTTGCGCTGTCATGAAGGTAATCTCCGGGGGTTGACGGACCCAAGCCTATGTCCATGCGGGAAGCCAGGCAATCCACGACCGATCTGATGGCGCGCGGGCGCGCGGCTGCGCTCGCGCGATGGATGGTGGCGCTGGTGGCAGTGATCGCGAGCCTGAGTCTGGCGGGCTGCGCCTTCCAGCTGCCGCCGCTGCCCGAGCGCCAGCCCAGCACCTTCCTTGCCGGCGACGCCGGCAGCCCGCTGGCGCTGGCCGCCGCGGCGCCCGGGGCCGACGCCGCGCTCAGCGGTCTGGCCCTGCTGCGCGACCCCACCCACGCGCTGGCCACGCGGGTGATGCTCGCCCGCACCGCGCAGCGCTCGCTCGACGTGCAGGTCTACATCTTCCACCCCGATCTGTCGGGCCGATTGCTGATGCACGAGCTGTGGCGCGCCGCCGAGCGCGGCGTGCGTGTGCGCCTGCTCATCGACGACAACGGCAGCGAGGGCATGGACCCCTGGATGCAGGCGCTGGCCGGCCATCCGCAGATCGAGGTGCGGCTGTTCAATCCCTTCGCGCAGCGCAGCTTCAAGGCGATGGGCTATCTGACCGACTTCTCGCGCCTGAACCGCCGCATGCACAACAAGTCGTTCACCGCCGACGCGCTGGCCACCGTGGTGGGCGGGCGCAACATCGGCGACGTGTACTACGGCGTGGACGACACGATGCTCTTCGCCGACCTCGACCTGCTCGCGCTGGGTCCGGCCGCGCGGGCCACCGCGGGCAACTTCGACGCCTACTGGAACAGCACCCGCGCCTACCCCCTTGCCGTGCTGCTGCCCGCGGTTGACCCGGCGGCGCTGCGGCCGCTGCAGGCCACACTCGCCGACCCCGCGGGCGATGCCGATGTCGCGCGGTTGCTCGCCGAGCTGCAGCGCACGCCCTGGCTCGCCTCGCCGCAGGGCGCCTTCGCGCCCGTGCACTGGGCGCCGGCGCAGCTGCTGTCCGACTCGCCCGCGAAGCTCGAGCACGGCGAGCCGGCCGCCACGCCCGGGCTGCGCATGCTCGAGCCGTTGCTGGCGTGGCTGGCGGGCGCGCGCCGCACGCTCGATCTGGTGTCGCCCTATTTCGTGCCGGGCGACGCCGGTGTGCGCAGCCTGACCGATCTCGCGCGCCGCGGCGTGAAGGTGCGCATCGTCACCAACTCGCTTGCGGCCACCGATGTGATGGCCGTGCACGCCGGCTACGCGCACCACCGCCGGGCGCTGCTGCTGGCCGGCGTGGAGCTCTACGAGCTCAAGCCCGATGCGGCGGCCGGCGAACGCACGGCCCGGCTGCCCTGGCGCATGAGGCTCGCCGGCTTCTCGGCGGCCAGCCTGCACGGCAAGACCTTCCTGATCGACGGCCAGCGGCTGTTCGTGGGCTCGTTCAACCTCGACCAGCGCTCGGCGCTGCTCAACACCGAGATGGGTCTGACCGTTGACAGCGCAACCATCACCGGCGAGCTCGCGCAAGCCCTCGAGCGCGACCTGCCGGCCACCGCCTGGCGGGTGGTGCTGGGCAGCGACGGTGCCCTGGAGTGGTGGGAGCAGGGCGCGGACGGGACTCGCACGCTCACCGGTGAGCCGGGCGCGAGTCTGGCGCGCCGCCTGGGCGCGAAGGTGCTGTCGTGGCTGCCGCTGGAGGGGCTGCTCTGAGGGTGGGGTGAGCGGCGGGCGGCGGTGAGTCGGCCGCCTGCGCCCGTCGCCGGGCCGATGGCGTCGGGGTGGATCGCTTCTTGCAAGCACCATTCCCACCGCCAACGCACCCCGCACCCTCATGAGCCCGTTTCAGCCTTTCCCTCCAGCCGTGCCGCGCTGCGCGCGCCACGCTGCCGCCTGCCGCGCGTCCGGCGTCGTCGCGCGTCGTCCCGGAGCCCGGCCATGCGCGTAGCCATCGCGGGTGTGGGTGTCGCCGGCGGTGTGGTTGCCACCGGCCTGGCCGCAATGCCCGGCGTGGAGGTGCTCGCCTTCGAGCGCGTGGGCCCGGAAGACCACGCGGTGGCCGGCAACGGCCTCAATGTCGGCCCCAACGCGCTGATCGCGCTCGACCGGGTGATGCCCGAGCTCGCCGCGCGGTTGCGCGACGCTTCGCTGCCGTGGCGGCAGTGGCATGCCAGCACGATGGCGGGCGAGCGTCTGCTGCACCTGCCGCTGGCCGAGGTGGCCGCGAGCGACGGCATGCGCATACGCTGGGCCGAGCTCTACCGGGTGTGCCGCGAGCGTGTGCTGCCGCAGGTGCGCTGGCGCACCGAGGTGACCGCGGTGCGGGGCGCCGAGAGCGGCTGGCCGCTCTCGATCACCGTGCGCAGCGCCGACGGCAGCGGCGTCGACATCGATGACGTCGATCTGCTGATCGTCACCGACGGCCGCTTCAGCGCCTTGCGCAGGCAACTGTGCGGCGCCACCCGCACGCGCTACCTCGGCGTGGCCAACTTTCGCGTGCTCCTCGATGATGGCGGGCGCTGGGATCTCGACGATCTCGCGCAGTGGCACAACGGGCCGTGCCGGCTGCTGGCCTTCCGGCTGCGCGGCGGCCTGGTCTACCTGTCGGGCAACGTGCCCATTCCGATCGACCAGGACACCCCCGAGCATCTGACCACCGCCGAGGGGCTCGCCCAGGCCTACACGCCCGCCGACGGCGCGATGGCCGACGTGCCCCGCGCACTGCTCGAGGGCGCCTGCGCGGCGGCGGCGCAGGGCGGCCTGCACTGGTCGCGGCTGCAGGAGTCCGATGCGGTCTGGAGCGATCCGTCGGCCCGCGTGCTTTTCCTGGGCGATGCCGGCCATGCGATGGTGCCCACGCTCGGGCAGGGGGCGACGATGGCGATCGAGGATGCCGCGGCCTGGGTCGCGCACATGCGGGCGGGGCGCGATCTGCCGGTGTCGGCGCTGGTGGCCCGCTACCGTGCATCACGCACGGAGCGGGTGCACTTCGTGCGCACGTTTTCGTGGCAGGCCAGCGATGTGATCACGCCCGACCGCTTCTCGCTGGCGGCGGTGCGGGCCAAGGCCAGCCCCGAATACCGCAAGTCGTTCCAGCGTCTTTACGACCCCGACTTCGGCCTGCAGGCGGCCTGAACGGCAGACGCATGCGCGGGTGCTGGATGCGTGGCCATCCAGTGCCGCGCGATGTCTTCGCGGCGGCAGATCCACACGCCCGGGTGCCTGGCGACGTGATCGAGGAAGCGCTCGATGCCGGCGCTGCGCCCCGGGTGGCCCGATACCCGCAGGTGCAGGCTCACGCCCATGATCTTCGGCTGCGTGGCGCCCTCGCGGTAGAGCACGTCGAAGGTGTCGCGCGCCCAGGTGTAGAAGTCGTCCGACGTGCCCCACCAGCCGCGCGCGTACTTGTTGTCGTTGGTGGCGAAGGTGTGCGGGATGACCAGATGCGGCCGGCCGGCGGCCTGCGTCCAGTAGGGCAGGTCGTCGTTGTAGGCGTTGCTGTCGTACAGGAAGCCGCCTTCCTCGGCGAGCAGGCGGCGCGTGTTCAGGCTCGGGCCGTAGCGGCAGTACCAGCCCAGGGGCCGGCGGCCCACGGTCTCGGTGAGGCTGCGCACCGCCTTGCGGATGTGCTCGCGCTCCTCATCCTCGGACAGATTGAACTGATTCACCCACCGCCAGCCATGGCACAGCACCTCGTCGCCGGCTTCGCGGATCGCCTGGGCGGCCGGCGGATTGCGCTCGAGGGCCAGCGCCGAGCCGCTGATGGTCAGCGGCAGGCCGCGATCCTTGAACAGCCGGAACAGCCGCCAGAAGCCCACGCGGCTGCCGTACTCGAAGAAGGATTCGGCCGCCAGATCGCGGCCCTCGACGCCGGTGGGGCCCATGCCGGCGTCGGTGAGGGTGGTTTCGGAGCGGCCATCGCCGTCCGGATAGTTGTACTCGGAGCCTTCCTCGATGTTGAGCACGAGGTTGAGGGCGAGGCGGGCGTCGCCCGGCCATTGCGGATGCGGCGGCGTGGGGCCGTAGCCGACGAAGTCGCGCGGGTGCAGGTCCTGGGAACTCATGGTGTCAGCGGTAAGCCCAGCTGGTGAATCGGCGCTCGATGATAGCCATCACCGCGTAGAGCACGATACCCAGCACGGCCAGGGTCATGAGCGCGGCGAACACCAGCGGCACCTGGAAGGCCGACTGGGCGGTGAGCATCAGATGCCCCACGCCCTTGTTCGAGCCCACGGTCTCGGCCACCACGGAGCCCACGAAGGCCAGCGTGATCGCCACCTTCAGCGAACTGAAGAAGTAGGGCATCGAACGGGGCAGGCCGATCTTGCGGATGATCTCGAGGCGCTTGGCGCCGAGGGCTCGCAACACGTCGCGAAGCTCGGGTTCGGTGGTGGCCAGGCCCGTGGCCACGTTGACCACGATCGGGAAGAAGGAGATCAGAAAGGCGGTGAGCACCGCCGGCAGGGCACCCACCCCGAACCAGAGCACCAGTACCGGCACGATCGCGACCTTCGGCACCGAGTTGAAGCCGACCATCACCGGGTAGAGGCCTTCGTAGATCGGCTTGCTCGCGCCGATGAACACGCCGAGCAGCAGACCGATGACGGTGGCGATGCCGAAGCCCGCCAGGGTGGTCCAGAGAGTGACAAACGCGTTTTCGGCCAGCGTGGCGCGGTAGCTGGCCATCGCCTTCAGAACCAGCAGTGGCGACGGCAGAAAGGTCGGCGGAACAGCGAAGGCACGACAGCACGCCTCCCAGAGACCGAACAGCGCCAGGGTGAACAGGACGGGCCAGACCACGGAGGAGGGAAGGCGGGGCATGGGGGCTCGGTTGTGGTTGAGTCAGCCTCTCTAACGAAGCAACAAGCATGCCCGCCGTCGGTCGCGCATCGCGATGCTGGTATGCGACTTGCTTGGGAGATCGGTGTTGATCACCCAGCCTCTCCTCATCACAAGGAAATGTCGATGCGCTTTCGCCTGATGGCCGCTGTCGCGGCATGTGTCCTCGCGCTTGCTTCGCAGGCGTCGGCCCAGACACCGATCAAGTTCTCTCTCGACTGGCGTTTCGAGTCGCCCAACAGCGGCTTCATGGTCGCCATCGACAAGGGTTACTACAAGGCCGAGGGCCTCGATGTCTCGATGGATCCCGGCGCCGGGTCGGTCGATGGCATCAACCGGGTCGCCAGCGGCGCCTACCAGATGGCGATGGCCGACATCAATTCGCTGATCCGCTTCCGCGACAACCCGGCCAACCCGCCGATCAAGGCGACGTTCGTGCTGATGAGTTCGCCGCCGTTCTCGATCATCTCGCTGCGCAAGACCGGTATCACCAAGCCGAAGGATCTCGAAGGCCGACTGCTTGGCGCGCCTGCAGCCGACGGCGCCTTCGCGAACTGGGCCGCTTTCGTCCGGGTCGCCGGGATCGACACCTCGAAGGTCAAGATCGAGAACGTGGGCTTTCCGCTGCGCGAGCCGATGCTGATGCAGGGCAAGGTCGATGCGATCACCGCCTTCGGCTACAACGCGGCCAACCTGCTCATGGGAGGCTTCAAGCCCGAGGAAATCTCGGTGATGTACATGAAGGACGCCGGTCTGGAGCACTACGGCAACGCGCTGCTGGTCAGCCCCGCCTTCATGCGCGACAACCCCGATGCCGTGCGCCGCTTCATCCGCGCGAGCATCCGCGGCTTTCTCGATGTGGCCGCCAACCCGGCCGAGGGCATCGCCGCCGCGATGCGGCGCAACTCGGTGCTCAACGAGGCTGGCGAACGCATGCGCCTGGGCATGTTCCTCAACGACAACCTGCTCACGCCCGAGGTCAGGGCCAACGGCATCGGCCATGTCGATCTCGCCCGTCTGGGCCGTTCGATCGACCAGATCGGCGAGTCCTTCAAGTACACCAACAAGCCCAAGGTCGACGACGTCTACACCGAGGCATTCCTGCCCCCGCGCGCCGAGCGGCAGGTGCCGGCCTCGATCGCCCCGCGCCGCAACTGAGCGCCCTGCGCGCCGAGAGCAGCCCCGATCATGTCCATCCAAGCTTCCGATACCCTTCCCGCCGACCTGCGGGTGACCGACCTGCCGGTCGAGCCGATCAGCCAGCAGGCCTTCGCACCCTTTGGCACGCTGATCGAGGCTGCCGAGGACGGCAAGCCCTTCGGCCCCGATGAGGCCATGCTCGAACTCGGGCGCGGCACGCCGCGCTTCTACGTGATGCGCCTGCGTCGCAAGGAAAAGCAGTTCCGGCACATCACGCGACACCTTTCGGTCACGCAGGTGCTCGCGGCGGTGGGCGGGCAGCCCTGGCTGCTTGCGGTCGCCCCGCCCCACGATCCCGACAATCCCGAAGGCGATGCCGACCCCTCGGCGATCCGCGCCTTCCGGGTGCCGGGCAACGTGGCGGTGTGCCTGCACCGTGCCACCTGGCACGTCGGGCCGTTCTTCGATGCGCCCACCCAGGACTTCTTCAACCTGGAGCTGGCCGACACCAATCAGGTCGATCACCACAACTGCCTGCTCGACCAGCGCTTCGGCCTGGCCTTCCGGTTCGCGGCATGAGCGGCGCGCCGATCGGCGCAGCACCCTTGCGCCGACACGGCCGCTACGACGACTCCCCCATCGTCGAGCGGCCGGTCTACGACTGGCCGGGCGGCCGCCGCCTGGCGGTCTACATCGCCGTCAACCTCGAGGCCTTCCCGTTCGGCGAAGGTCTGGGCCCTGATCTCAATCCGCGCCAGCCCGAACCCGACATCGTCAACCACGCCTGGCGCGACTGGGGCAACCGGGTGGGGGTGTGGAACCTCTTCGAGGCGCTCGACGAATACCGCCTGCCGGCGGCGGCGCTCATGAACACCGCCATCTACGATCTGCACCCCGCCATCGCCCGGGCGGTGCGCGCGCGCGGCGACGAAGTGGTGGGGCACGGCCGCACCAATGCCGAGCGGCAGTGCGACATGAGCAGGCATGAGGAGGCCGAGATGGTGCGCCAGTGCGCAGCGCGCATCGGCGCCGAGGAGGGCGCACCTCCGGCGGGCTGGCTCGGCCCATGGGTCAATGAAAGTCCCGTCACGCCCGAGCTGCTGGCCGAAGCCGGGTTTCGCTACGTGCTCGATTGGCCCTGCGACGACCAGCCGATCTGGCTGCGCACCGAGTCGGGGCGCCTGCTTGCGGTGCCCTATGCCCGACCGACCAACGACATCGCCGCGCTGCACGGCGCCAAGCAGGCGCCGCGCGCGTGGGTCGAAACCCTGTTCGACGGCTTCGACGAGATGCTGCACACCGCGCGCCGCCGGCCGCTGGTCTTCAACCTCAGCCTGCATCCCTACCTGATCGGTCACGCCTTCCGGCTGCGGCCCTTCCGGCGCTTCCTGGCCCATCTGGCGGCCCACCGCGACGAGGTCTGGATCACCCACCCCGGCGAGATTGCCCGGCACGTCGCCGGGCTTGCGCCCGGCATCGTGCCCTGAGCCGTTTCAGCCCGCGGCCACCGCACCGGCCCGGGCCACAGCGGTGGGCGCCAGTTCGTGGTGCTCCTGCGCCATGAACTCGTCGAACACCCGGTCGGCGTCGCTCAGGAACAGCTGGCGGGTGATGCCCGAGATGATGCGCGGGGCGGTGTAGCGGATGTTGCTGTTGGACGCCGAGCTCGGCCCCAGGCTGAGCGTGGCGCCGCGAAAGATCGCGAACAGGCGCGAGGCCCACGGGGCGCTGCCCGGCGTGCGCTCGGTGAAGGCGCCCCAGCGGTCGAGATAGGGGAAAGCGGCAAGCCGGGGATCGGCTTCGCCCGGGGGTGGCTGGAAGCGATCGCCCCACAGCGCAATGCCGGGCAGCAGCGCCGCGAGCTCGGGCCGCTCGCGCAGGTTCACCGAGATGCCCGTGCCCGCGATCAGAAAGTCGTACTCCAGGGGGCCCGCAGGGGTGGTCACCTGCACGGCATCGCCCGCGAGCCTGACGGACACCCAGGGCGTGGCCGCCCGCATCCGGAAGCCCGGCATCTCCACCGCGCGCCTGAAGGTCGGCTCGGGCGGCGGCTGGCTGATGTCGTAGAGGCGCTTGAGGTAGCGCCAGCGCTGCACGTCGGGCAGCTCGGGGTAGTGCGCGAGAAAGCCCGCGAACTCCATCCAGCGGCGCGGATTGGACAGCGGCAGGCTGGGTCGGCGAAAGCACAGTTCGGCGCTGACGGCGCCGGCCTCGAGTGCCGCGGCGGCATTGTCGAAGGACGACGCGCCCGCGCCCAGGATGCCCACCCGTTTGCCCGCGAGACGGCTGAAGTCGATGGGGTCGTTGGTGTGGGCCCAGCGCTCGGCGGGCAGCGCGTCGCGGATGAAATCGGGCACCACGCGCGAGCCGCTGCCCTCGGCCCCGGTGGCCAGCACCACCGTGCGCGCCAGCCAGGTGCGGGTGGTCGCCTCGGCCTGCACGTCGAGTTCGAACAGGCCGTCGTCGCGGGGCGCGATCCGGGTCACGCGGGAGGCCGGTCGCACATCGATGCCGGTGACCTCGCGGTGCCAGTTGAGGTAGGCCTGCCAGTCGGGCCGCGAGATCCGGAACAGCCGCTCCCAGCCCTCAGGGCCGTGCATCGCCTCGTAGAAGGCGCGGAAGGTGAGGCTGCCGATGCCGAGATCCGGGCCGGTGAGGTCCTTGGGTGTGCGCAGCATGATCATCCGCGCGAAGGTCATCCACGGACCCGCCAGCCCCGGCGGATGGGCATCGAAGACCACCACCTGGTCGACCCGTTCGCGCTGCAGGCCGAAGGCGAGGCTCTGGCCGAACTGGCCGCCGCCCACGATCGCGCAGTTGAGCACGTCGGGCCCGGCTGCTGCCGGCCGCACCCAGGCCTTGGCCGGGTACGACAGACAGGCCAGGTCGTGGGTGATGCGCGCCTTCAGCGCGGCGAGTTCGGACGTGGCGTGGGCATCGGTCATGGTCGGCCAGGGCGGGTAGGTCAGTGGGATGCATCACGCAAGAGCCATGCCATGGAATTCCCCTTCCGGCTCGATGGCACGGGACTTGCATCGAAGACAGCCCATGAGCGCGGCCACCACCGAGAATCCCTACCGTTACCCCGGCAGCACCGACCCCGCGGTGCTGGGCGAGTGGTACGACAACAATCGACCGCCGCGCAATCAGGCCGACCTGAAGACGCTGCAGGCCACCAGTGCCGAGGTCTTCGCCACTGCCGACCTCGCGGCCGGCCGGTGCAGCCTGGGCACTGGCGAGCACGACTGGGTCGACCTCGTGCGCCCGGCAGGCGCCAGCGGGCCGGTGCCGGCGCTGCTCTTCGTGCACGGCGGGCGCTGGCAGCTGAACACCAGCCGCCAGACCGCCTTCTGGGCGCGGGCTTGTGTGCGTGATGGCATCGCCTTCGTCGGGCTCAACTTCCCACCGCTCTCGCAGGTGCGTCTGCCGGCCATGATCGACGCCGTCGCGCAGGCCATCGCCCGGGTCATCGATCAGGCCGACGCCCTGGGCATCGACCCGGATGCGCTGGTGCTGGCAGGCCACTCCTCCGGCGCGCACCTCGCGCTCGCCAGCCTGCTGCCTTGCGCCGGGCTGGCCGCACCGGCGTGGGTGGGCCGGCTGCGCGGCCTGCTCCTGCTGGGCGGCATGTACGACCTCGAGCCGCTGCGTCTGAGCCCGCAGCAGCAGGCGCTGGCGCTGGGCGCGGACGAGGCCCGCGAGGCGAGCCCGCTGGTGGTGCTCGAGCAGGCGCAGGCCGCCGGGCGCCAGCTTGCCTTGCCACCCACCCTGGTGGCGGTGGGCGCCGACGAGACGGTGGAGTTCGTGCGCCAGTCGCGCGCGCTGCACTGGGCGCTGCAGGCGCACCAGCCCGCGCGCTGGCTGGGCATCGCCGCGGCGGCGCACTTCGATGCCGCCCTCGAATTCAATCGCGCGGCCTCGGGCCTGCGCGCCTTCGTCCTCGATCAGCTCGCCCTATCCCGGAGTCCCGCGTGACCGATCCTTCCTCCCCCGCCCTCGATGCGCTGCGCCGTCAGGTGCGCGAGCAGCTCGCGCTGCTCTCCTATCCCGGCCGCGACTGGGTCCGCCCGATCGTGCACGCCAGCGGCCTGCCGGTGCACGACGTGGTGATCATCGGCGCCGGCCAGGCCGGCCTCGGGACGGCGCTCGCGCTGCGCCGCGACGGCGTGGCCAACGTGCTGGTCATCGATGCTCAGCCGCCGGGGCGCGAGGGCGTGTGGGAAACCTTCGCCCGCATGACCCACCTGCGCACGCCCAAGGCCACGGTGGGCATCGAAGGCGGCGTTCCGGCGCTGGCTGCCCCCTCGTTCTATCGCGCCGCCTTCGGCGAGGCCGACTGGGCGGCCATCGAGCGCATCGAGCGGCCGCGCTGGATGGCGTTCCTGCGCTGGTTCCGCGATGCCGCCGGCATCGAGGTCTGCAACGACACCGCCTGCACCGATCTCGCGCCCGAGGAAGACCTGGTGGCGCTCACGCTGCGCGTTGGCGCCGGCGTTCAGACCCGCAAGGTGCTCGCCCGCCAGGTGGTGCTGGCCAGCGGCTACGATGGCGCGGGCTGCTGGCAGGTGCCCCCGGCGATCGCGGCGGCGGTGGCCCCGCAGCGCCTGAACCACTCCAACGAAGCCATCGACTTCGCGAAGCTGGCCGGCAAGCGGGTGGGCATCCTGGGTCACGGCGCATCGGCCTTCGACAACGCCTGCGTGGCGCTCGATCACGGCGCGGCCTCGGTCGACCTGTGTTTTCGTCGCGAGCACATTCCCACCATCAACCCGCACCGGCGCCTGGAGTTCGCCGGCTTCCTGAAGCACTTCCACGAGCTGCCCGACCTCACCCGCTGGCGCACCAACCGGTTCTTCGAGGTGCACGACCAGCCGCCCACGCAGAACGGCTGGGATCGCGCCCACCGCCACCCCGGCTTCCGGGTGCACGCCGGCTCACCCTGGCTCGAGGTGAACGACGATGGCGCGCAGGTGTGGGTGCGCACGCCGCGCGCGCGCCTGACCTTCGACCATGTGATCTGCGCCACCGGCTCGGTGGTCGACTACGACGCGCGCCCCGAGCTGCGCCGGCTGGGCCCGGTGGTCAGGCGCTGGCGGCACGTGTTCACGCCGCCCGCGGGCGAGGCCAGCGAGACGCTGGGCGAGTACCCTTATCTGGGCGCCGGCTTCGAATACCTGCCGCTGAACGAAGGCAGCGACTGGGTGCGCCGCGTGCGCGCCTTCAACTTCTCGTCGGTGGTGAGCATGGGGCCGCACACCACGTCGGCGAGCGGCCACAAGTACGCGATTCCGCGCCTGGTGGGCGGCATCACCGCGGCCCTCATGGCCGAGCAGGCCGATGCGCTGCTGCCTGCGCTCGAGGCCTACGACGAGGTGGAGCTGCGGCCGGTGCCGCCGCCGATGGATTCGCCGCAGGATGGCGCCGGCCGCCCGGTCAGCACCACCGCGGCCTGACCGCACTTCAGCCATGCCCCTTCCTGCTGGAGCAGCGTCGCCCGGCGTTGCGCCGCGCATCGATCCGCCTGCGAACACCGCCGCGCTGCGCGTGGCGGTGTTCGGTCTGGGCGAACTCGGTCTGCCGGTGGCGGCGGCCGTCGCCCGCGCCGGGCTCGACGTGGTTGCGCACGACCCCGATTCCGCGCGTTGCGCGCTGGCCGTCAGCCACGGTCTGGTCATCGCCGAACCCGCTCAGGCGATGGCGCACGCGCAGGTGGCCGTCAGCCTGCTGCCCGACGACCCTGCGCTCGAGGCGCTGGTGCGCGCGCCCGAAGGGCTGCGCGCGAGGCTGGCCCCTGGCGCAGTGCACCTGTGCCTGGGCACCATCAGCGTGGCGCTGGCCGGCTCGCTCGCGGCCAGCCACGCCGGTGCCGGCCAGCACTTCGTGGCCAGCCCGGTGTTCGGCCGGCCGCAGGAGGCGTGGGCCGCCGACCTCACCGCGGTGCCCGGCGCCGGCCCCGGCTGCGACGAGACTGCGCGCGCCCGCGCGCTCGCGGTGCTGGCCTGCGTGGCGCCACGCATCCATCCGGTCGATACGCCGCAGTCGGCCTGCGCGGTCAAGCTCGCCGGCAATCTCATGATCGCCAGCGCGATCGCCACCATGACCGAGGCCTTCGGGCTGGCGCAGGCGCACGGCGCACCGCCGGCGCTGGTGCACGAGGTGGTTACCGGGCGGCTGTTCCGGGGCCCGGTCCACGAGGGCGTCGGCCGCATGCTGGCCTCGGCCATGACCGGTGCACCGCCCGTGGCGCCGGCGTTCACGATGCAGCTTGGCCTGAAGGACCTCACGCTGGCCGCCCGTGCCGCGGCCGCCGCGCGCTGGCCGATGCCGGTGGCCGAAACCGTTACTGCCCGCTTTGCCCGCGCGGTCGAGCTCGGCCATGCCGGGCGTGACTGGGGCGAGCTGCCCGCCTGCCTCTGATCGCGCAGGCCCACGCGCACTGCCACCCAACCGCCGCCCACGAGCCACCGAGAGCCGCCCCATGAACCTGTTCGACCCCGATCTGTACCGCGAGGTGCGCAAGCCCCTGGACGAGGCCGCCGGCCTGCCGCCCGCCTGCTACTTCGACGAGGCCTTCTACCAGCGCGAGATGCAGCGCATCTTCGAGCGCGGCTGGGTGATGGTGGGCCGTGCGGAGCGGGCCGCGAACCCCGGCGACTGGTTCACGGTGGAGTTCGGCCGCTGCCGCCTCATCGTCACCCGCGACGAGAACGGTGCGCTGCGCGCGCTGGCCAATGCCTGCCGCCACCGCGGCGCGCCGCTGGTCGAGGGCGAGGGCAACTGCCGCACGCTCTCGTGCCCCTATCACGCCTGGACCTACGGCCTGGACGGCACCCTGCTCGGTGCGCCCGGCATGAAGGAGTCGCGCGACTTCCGCGTCGAGGACTATCCGCTGCACACGGCGCGCATCGATACCTGGGGCGGCTTCGTGTTCGTGTGCCTGTCGCCGGTGACCCCGCCGCTGGCGCAGTGGCTGGGCGACCTGCCGCAGCGTCTGGCCATGTACGGCTTCGAGCGCATGCGCGCCGCGCGCCGCGTGGCTTACGACGTGGCCTGCAACTGGAAGGTGTGGGTGGAGAACTTCATGGAGGGCTATCACATCCCCACCGTGCACCGCACCACGCTGTCGAAGCAGAAGGCGGTGAACATCCCCGAGGATCCGGGGCGCGGCGAGTACACCGCGATCTACGAGCGTCACGAAGGCACCCGTGCGCTGCTGCACGGCGACACCGGCTTCGAGACCATCGAGACGCTCAGCGGCGAGTCGAGCCAGGGCAGCCGCTTCATCCTGGTGTACCCCGCCACCATGCTGGCGATCGCCACCGACACGATGTGGTCCTTCGAGGCCCATCCGATGGGCCCCACCCGCACGAAGATCGTCCTCACCTCGTGCTTTCCGGCCCAGCGCTTCGAGCAGCCCGACTTCGAGGAGGTGGCAGCGCGCTACTACCGCCGCCAGGACATCGTGGTGCGCGAGGACAACGACATCTCCGAGCTGCAGCAGCGCGGCCTGCACGGCCTGCACGCCGGCCCCGGGCGCTTCTCGGTGAAGGAGAAGATCGTGCACGCCCTGGACAACTGGGTCCTCGACCAGGTTCTCGACCGCAGCCCGGTCACGCTCGTGAAGGCAGGCTGATCATGACGAACGCACCCCGCATGCTCTCGCTGCCGGCGGCCCGGCCCGGCGCGATCGACTGGCGCGCCGACGAGACCGCGCTCGTCGTGGTCGACATGCAGAACGGCTTCCTGAAGCCCGGCGGCTACTTCGACCAGGTGGGCTACGACCTCGCCCACGCCCCCGGCACCATCGCGCGGGTGTGCCGCACGGTGGCCGCGGCACGCGCCGCCGGCCTCACGGTGGTCTACATCCAGAGCGGCTTCGACGCGAAGCATCTGGTGGTCGGCGGGCCGAGCGCGCCGGTATGGCACAAGTCGGAAGCCCAGGTGCTGATGCGCGAGCGCCCGGAGCTGGCCGGCCGGCTGATCACCGACGGCACCTGGGACTACGAGCTGATCGACGAGCTCGCCCCAGCCACCGACGAACTGGTGGTGCGCAAGTCGCGCTACAGCGCCTTTGCGGGCACCCCGCTCGACCAGGTGCTGCGCGCGCGCCGCGTGCGCAATCTGGTGCTGTGCGGGGTGGCCGCCAACGTCTGCGTGGAGAGCACGCTGCGCGAGGCCTATCACCGCGAGTACTTCTGCCTGCTCATCGAAGACGCCACCCACCACGCCGGCCCGCCCTTCCTGCGCGAGGCCACCCTGTGGAACGTCGAGCGCTTCTTCGGGTGGGTGGCGCCGGTCGCGCAGTTCGAGGCCGCGGCCGGGCTGAGCCCGCAACCGGTCGCGCTCGCGCCGGCCACCGCCGATGTCTGAACCGCGCCGCTACCACGACCTCGGCGGCCGGACCGACACCCCGGGCTGGGGCGATGGCGGCCCGATCGGGCGCGACGAGCGCACGCTCTTCCAGTGGGAGCGGCAGTGCGCGGCCGTGCGCGTGCTGCTCAACGACAGCCTGGTGCCGCTCGACGAACTTCGCGACACCTTCGAGACCTTCGGCGAAGCGCTCTACAACCAGCTCTCGTTCTTCGAGCGGATGCTGGCGAGCATGGTGCTCATCCTCGAGCGCAAGGGCGTGATCACCGCAGCGCAACTGCAGGCCGCGCAGACGGCGCTGCAACGGCGCTGGCAGGCCGACCCGGGCTTCCTCACGCGGCTGGTCGACCGTTCGGCCGACCCTTGCGTGCCGCCGGGCGAGCGACGCCCCGACCCCTACGGCGGCAGCGGCTATCTGCCGGCGCCCGATGCGCCGCCGCCCCAGGCGCAGTGGCGCACGCTCGCGCTCACCGACCTGCTGGTGGCGCGCGGCCTGCTCACCCACGACGCGGTGCGCGCGGCCATCGAGCGCATCGATGCGCCGCAGCCCGCCTGGGGTGCGCGCATCGTCGCGCGCGCCTGGGTCGACCCGGTCTTTCGCGCCGCGATCCTGGCCGATGGCCGGGTGGCCTGCGACACCTTCGGCATCCCGTTTCGCGACGGGCGGCTGGCCATCGTCGAGAGCACCGCAACCACCCACTGCCTCATCGTGTGCACGCTGTGCTCGTGCTATCCGCGCAATCTGCTTGGTCAGCCGCCGGCCTGGTACGTGGGCAAGCCCTACCGCAGCCGCGCGATCCGCGACCCGCGCGGTGTGCTCGCCGAGTTCGGCCTGACGCTGGCTCCCGAGGTGAGGATCGATGTCTACGACAGCACGGCCGAACTGCGCTACATGGTCCTGCCGGTGCGCCCGGCGGGCACTGCGGATCTCGATGAGGACACGCTCGCCGCACTGGTCACCCGTGACTGCCTGATCGGTGTGGCCGTGCCCCGCGCGCCGGCTGCCGCCGCGCGCCACAGCCCGGTGCCATGACGGCGTCGGTGTGTTTCTTCGGGCTGGGCGCGATGGGTCATCCGATGGCCACGCGGCTGGTCGCGCACGGCCACCGTGTGCGTGTGCGGGAGCGCGACCCCGACGCGCTCGCCCGCTGGCGGCAGGCCATGGACGACGATGGCCCGCCCGAGTCGCAATGCGATGCCGTGCTGATCTGCGTCACCGACGAGCAGGCCAGCCGCGACGTGTTCCACCACGGCCTGCGCGGCTGGCGGCGGGGCGCGATGATCATCGAGCTGGGCACCACCTCGGATGCCTGGGCGCGCGAGGCCGATGCCCTGGCGCGGGCCGCCGGCCTGCGCTATTGCGACAGCCCGCTCAGCGGCGCGGCCGCCGCCGCGGCGCGCGGCGAGCTGGTGGCCATGCTCGGTGCGCACCCCCCCGATGTGGCCGCGGCGCGCGCGCTGCTCGCGCCGCTGGCCAGCCACATCGAGCACCTTGGCCCGCCCGGCAGCGGGCAACTGTGCAAGATGGCCAACCAGCTGGCCATTGCCGGCGTGGCGGCCGGGCTTGCGCAGGCCCAGGCCTTCGCGCGCGCGCACTCGCTCGATCCGGCTCGGGTCTTCGAGGTGCTCTCGCGCGGCTCGGCCGACTCGGTGCAGCTGCGCCGGCTGCGCCCAACCCTCGGCGAGCCCGGCAATCAGGCCGTCCAGACCTTTGCCTGGCTGGCCAAGGACCTCGCGATCTGCGCGGCGGCCGCCGAGCGGCCGCTCCCGCTGGCAACCCTCTGGCAATCCCTCTGGAACGACAAGCGATGACCGCATACGTGACCTGTTTCGACATGGCCGGCGCCGGCGATGTCTCGGCGCTCGAATCGTGGCTGGCTACCCTGCCGCCGCAGCCCCTCACGCGGCTGGTGGTGCTCGCCAAGACCGAAGGGCATCACGCTCCGAACGACTTCTCGCGTGACCTGCTCAAGCTGCAGCTCGACCGGCTGTTCGAGCGGCGCGGTCTGAGTGATCGGGCGATCTCGATGCTGGCCATTGGCAGCGAGGGCGTGGGCTCGCCCAAGGGTTTCGCGTTTGCCCAGACCACGGGGCCGGACACCCCGCCGGCTTGGGGCGGCGCGCGGCTCTCGCTCGGCTTTGCCCGCAGCGAGCCGGTGCCGGTCGAGCAGATGGGCACCCTGGCCCTGGTGGACCGGGTGGCCGAGACCGCCGACGCGGCACTGCGCGACGCCGGCCTCAGCGTTGCCGAGGTGGGGCTGCTCCTCATCAAGTCACCGCTGCTGCCGGTGCGCCATCCGCGGGCCACGCCCGCGAACTCCACGATGCACCGCGGGCGGGCGATCTCGGCCCTGGGCGGCGGCGTGGCGCTGGGCGAGATCGATCGCGCTGCGCTCACCGAGGAGGGCATCGCCCGCGATCTCTCGCTCTACACCCGGCGCGTGCAGGGCATCACCGGCGCCGAAATCGACCGGGTGGAGGTGGTGGCCTTCGGCAACCGGCCCGGCGCGGGCGGCGATCTGCGGATCGCCTCGACCCACACCAGCGATCTGCTCGATCAGCGCTCGATCCGGGAGCTGCTCGCCGCCGAGGGTTTCACCTTCGATGCCTTCGGCGAACTGCTCGACGGTGATCGTATCCAGGCGCTGATCGCCAAGACCATGGTGCCCGAGGACGGACGGGTTCGCGGCTCACGCACCACGGTCTACACGAGCGGCTGGGCACCGGAGTCGCACATCCGTGCGGCCGCCTCCGGCGTGCTTGGCAGCCTGC
Source organism: Burkholderiaceae bacterium (assembly GCA_044370795.1). GTDB lineage: Bacteria > Pseudomonadota > Gammaproteobacteria > Burkholderiales > Burkholderiaceae_E > Quisquiliibacterium. The sequence goes on along the minus strand of JBILUW010000029.1, from coordinate 3,628 downwards.
TCGGCCATCTGCGCTTCTTCGTCTCGGCCGACTCCGTGCATCAGGCGCCCGAAGGCGGGGGCATGGTCGCGGTGGTCTTTCGTGACGGGCCGCGAATCCGCAGCGCCGGCGCAGCCGATGCCGGCCAGTAGGCTGCGCCGTTCGCGGCATGGCTCTTGCTTGCGAAACACGGATCGATTCGAGGAAGGAACATCGTGGCTTTGAGTACCCAGAAGAACCTGGTCCAGCTGGAGGGCGTGAGCCTGCGATACGGCAGCGGCGAGAAGTCGACGCTGGCGATCGACAGCATCGACCTGAACATCCGCCGCGGCGAGTTCGTGGCGGTGGTCGGTCCGTCGGGTTGCGGCAAGAGCACCCTGATGAAGATCATCTCGGGCCTGGTGCCGGTCTCCGATGGCGTGGCGCTGGTCGAGGACAGGGAGGTTGCCGGACCGCTGAAGTCGGTAGGCATGGCGTTCCAGGCGTCCAACCTGCTGCCCTGGCGCACCACCCTCGAGAACGTGATGCTGCCGCTCGAGGTGGTCGAGCCGCACAAGCGCCAGCTGCGCTCGCGCCGCAGCGATTACGTGGCGCGCATCGAGGCGCTGCTGCAGCGGGTGGGCCTGGGCGGCTTCAGCGGCAAGTATCCGTGGGAGCTTTCGGGGGGCATGCAGCAGCGCACCTCGATCTGCCGGGCGCTCATCCACGAGCCCGAGATCCTGCTGCTCGACGAGCCCTTCGGCGCGCTCGATGCCTTCACCCGCGAGGATCTCTGGTGCACGCTGCGCGACCTGCACGCCGAACGCGGCGTGACCGTGATGCTGGTCACCCACGATCTGCGCGAGGCGGCCTTCCTCGCTGACACCGTCTACGTCTTCTCGCCGCGGCCGGGCCGCATCGTGCTGCGTCACGAGATCGATCTGCCGCGCCCGCGCGATCTGCAGATCACCTACAGCCCCGAGTTCGCCCAGACCGTGCAGCTGCTGCGCAGCCACATCCGCCACCAGTCGCAATGAGCACCTGGTCGATTCCCACGGCCGGCATCCTGGAGGCTCGGTGAGCGGGCAGCCCCGCTGGCGGCCTGGGCAGCGCCTGCGGGTGCTGCCGGTGCGCCTGCCCGGCCACAGCCGCGTGCCCGGCTTTCTCGAGGGTCGGCTGGGCGTGGTGGTGCGCGACTGGGGTGATTTCCCCGACCCGCAGGCCGCGGCCCGCGGCGATCGCAACCCGCCGCGGGTGCCGGTGTATCTGCTGGCCTTCGAGCCCGCGGCGCTGTGGCCCGATGCGCCGGCGCAGCCCGGCGACCGGGTGCTGGTCGATGTCTACGGGCCGGCGCTCGGCCCCGAATGAACGCCGAAGGAGCGACCATGAAGACGGGTGCCCAGCAGATCGAAAGCCTGCGCGATGGCCGGCTGGTCTATATCGACGGCAAGCCTGTGCCCGATGTCACCCGCTCGAGGGCCTTCGCGGGTCTGGTGGGCACCTCGGCGCGTTTCTACGACGAGGCGGCTCGGCCCGAGTGGCGCGAGACCATGACCTTCGAGTCGCCGACCTCGGGTGCGCCGGTGAGCCGCGCGTGGCAGCTGCCGCGCAACCACGCCGAGCTCGTGCTGCGGCGCCGGGCGATGGAGCGCATCGCCGAACTGAGTTGCGGCATGGTGGGCCGCTCGCCCGACCATCTTGCCTCGACGCTCGCCGGCATGGTGATGGGCGCGCCGCGCATGGCCCGCTACGACGGCCGAGGCATCACCGCGCTGCAGGAGTACTTCCAGTACGCGCGCGACCGCGACCTGTTCCTTACCTACGTCATCATCAATCCGCAGGCCGACCGCTCGAAGACCGCCGGCGGCCAGCCGAGCGCCGACCTGGTCGCGCACATCGTCGATGAGGACGCCGCCGGCATCACCATCCACGGCGCCAAGATGCTGGCAACCTCGGCGATGGCCGCCCAGGAACTGTTCATCGGCAACATCCAGCCGCTGGGCGAGGACGACCAGCGCTACGCCTTCTCGGCGGCCATCCCGATGAACACGCCGGGTCTGAAGTTCCTGTCACGGCGCTCCTACGAGCAGGCCGCGGTGTCGGACTTCGATCAGCCGCTGGCCAGCCGCTTCGACGAGAACGACGCCGTGGTCTATTTCGACCAGGTGCGCATCCCCTGGGAGCGCGTCTTTCTCGCGCGCGATGTCAGGGCCGTGGCCGCGCAGTGGCACGAGACCCGCGCCCATGTCATGCAGAACCACCAGTGCCTGGTGCGCCTGTACGTGAAGCTGCGCTTTCTGGTCGGGCTCGCGCGCAAGGTGGCCGAGGCCAACGGCGTCATCGGCTTTGCGCCGGTGCGCGAATCGCTGGGCGCGCTGGCCGCGAAGGCCACCATGATCGAGGCGATGGTCGCCGGCATGGAGGCCAGCGGCGAGAGCTTCGAGGGCTGCTACGTGCCCGATCGCGCGATGCTTTGCGCCGCGCAGGCCATCGCCCAGCAGACCTATCCGCAGGTCATCGAGGCCATCCGCCAGCTGAGCGGCGGCGGGCTGATCATGCTGCCCTCCTCGCAGGCCGACCTGATGGAGCCGGCCACGCTCGAGATCGTGATGAATTCGCAGATGTCGCCCGCGATGGGTTCGCTCGACCGGGTCAAGCTGTTCAAGCTCGCCTGGGATGCGGTGGGCTCGGAGTTCGGCTCGCGCCACCTGCAGTACGAGATGTTCTACTCGGGCTCGTCGATGGTGCTCAACGGCCACAACTACCGTTTCTTCGACTGGGCGCGGGCGGTGGGCATGGTCGAGGGCTTCATGGCGAGCTACGGCACGCCGGCGGGCGAGGCCACCGACTGTCCCGCCCCGGCACCGGCTTTCGGCGGCAAGGCGCCTGCCAGCGCGTAGCATCGAGGTTGCCGTCACTCCCGGGCGCCTGCGCGCCCTTGTTGCCGATGAAGATCGACGACCGTCAGGTGCCTGCCGTCGCCATCGGCGTCTGGAAGTCGGTGCTCCAGGAGCTGCCCGAGCCCGAGCTTGCCGCGCTGGGTGCGTTGCGGCCCGAGCTGCAGGGCGGTTTCCGTCCGGGCAGGATGCCCGCGCGGGAGCTGCGCACCCGCATGAAGGCGCTGCTCGATGTCTGCCCTGGCATGCCCGACTGGCTGTGCACGGGGCTGGCCCAGGGGTCGCTGGCGCGGTCGCTGATCTGCGTGCTCTCCGAGGAGGCGCTGGGCACCGCGGCCGACGCCCTTGCCGATCTGCACGGCCGCGCGGCAGTTGCCGCCGCGATGCTGCTCGATGCGCGCGAGCCGGTGCGCGCGCTGGGCTTCGGGCTGCTGGAAGGCTTGGAGGCAGCCGATGCGGCTGGGCCCAGCGGTCCGGCGGATGCGCCCGACGCCACGGTCGCGCGCCAGCAGGCGGCGCGGGCTCGCCTGCGCGAGGGTCTGGGGCCCTTCCTCGCGCACATCGAGGCCCTGCGCGAGCCGGTTGCTGCAGAGCCTGCCGGAATCCCGCTCCCTGCCCCCGAGCCTGCCGGGGCCGTGCTGGCGCCCCGCCGCCCCGATCGGCTGCGGCGGGATCACGTGCTCGCGCTGCGCGAGGAGCGCAAGCGGACGCGGCAGCTCACGCGCGAATTGCGCGATGCGCAGGCCCAGGCGGCCGCGGCGCGCACTCGGGCC
>JBILUW010000211.1:0-6911 GCA_044370795.1 Burkholderiaceae bacterium | reverse complement strand
GGCGCGGTGGCCAGCTGGGTCGAGGCGCATGCCGCGTATGGCCGCGTGCCGCTTGCGCGCACGCTCGAGGCGGCCACCGGCTACGCCCGCGACGGCTTTCCCGTGACCGCGCGGCTGGCCGGCTGGGTCGCCGATACCGCCGCCGACCTGGCCGCGCAGCCCGATGCGGCCGCGCTCTTTCTGCCCGGCGGCCAGGCGCCCCAGGCCGGCAGCGTGCTGCGCAATCCGGGGCTGGCCCGCACGCTCGCGGCGCTGGCCGCCGGCGGCCGCGCGGGCTTCTACGAGGGCGAAACCGGCGCGGCGCTCGCGGCCTACGCGCGCCGTCACGGCGGCTTCTTCGATGCCGCCGACCTCGCCGCCCAGGACGCGCGCTGGGGCGAGCCGCTGAAAGGCAGCTACCGCGGGGTCACGCTCTACGAGACGCCGCCCCCCACCCAGGGTTTCACGGTGCTCGAGATGCTCAACCTCCTCGAGCCCTTCGAACTGCACCGGCTGCCGCGGCTGGGCGCCGACCATGCCCACCTCATGGTGCAGGCCAAGCAGATCGCCTACCACGACCGCGACCACCATCTCGCCGACCCGCGATTCGCGCAGGTGCCCATCGAGCGGCTGATCTCGCGGGCCCACGCCGATGCCCGGCGCACGCTGATGGACCCGGCGCGCGCGCTGCCCTGGGACCGCATTCCGTCCTGGGGCAGCCTGTCCGGTGACACCGTCTTCATCGCGGCGGTCGACGCGCAAGGCAATGCCGCGGCCCTCATCAACAGCCTGTACGGGGTGTTCGGCTCCTGCGTGGTCGCCGGCGACACCGGCGTCGTCCTGCAGAACCGCGGCGCGTACTTCTCGCTCGATCCCGCCCACCCGAATGTCGTTGCGCCCGGCAAGACGCCGCTGCACACCCTGATCGCTTCGCTGGGCTTTCGCGACGACCGCCTGCTCGGCGTCGTGGGCTGCATGGGCGCCGACGGCCAGCCGCAGATCCACGCCCAGACCTGGGTGTCGCTGATCGATCATGGCCTCGACATCCAGGAGGCGGTCGAGGCGCCGCGCTGGCTGTCGGGCCGCTTCGGGCTCGGCGAGGCGCGCGACACGCTGCACATCGAATCGCGATTCCCGCCCGAGACGCTGGCCGAGCTCGAGCGCCGCGGCCACCTGCTCAATCGCTGGGGGCCGTTCAACGAGCGCGCGGGTCATGCGCACGGCATCATGATCGACCCGGTCAGCGGGATTCGCATCGGCGGCTCCGATCCGCGCAGCGATGGTGCGGCGATCGGCTACTGACGCCGATGCTGCTGCCCATCGTCGTCCTCACCAACCCGATCGAGGCGTCGGCGCGCGCCCGACTCGATGCGCTGATCGTTCGCGCCATGCTGCCGGCGGGCGTCGAGCCGGCATCAGCGCCGACAGCATGCGCCGGATGTCGGCGGCGTCGGTCGGTCAGGTCCTGGCGGTGCTGCGCGGCGACCCGCCCGAGCACACTCATCAACCCCGCGGTCTGGCCGGCTCGTCGGCCCAACCCCCACGCCCGAGCAGCGCGACCATGAAGATCCGATCCGTCCGAGCCACCTGGGTCCATGTGCCCATCCCCGAGGCGCAACAGCACGTCAGCGACTTCGGCCGCATTGCCTCCTTCGACGCCACGCTGGTGCGCATCGAGACCGAGTGCGGCCTGGTCGGCTGGGGCGAGGCCAAGGAGGAAGTCGGCAGCGCCGGCAACAACCACGGCCTGACCGCCCTCATCAACCACAAGTTCGGTCCGGCGATCGTCGGCCACGACCCTCGCGACATCAACCGCATCTGGGAACAGCTCTACAACGGCGTGCGCGACCACTACGCGCTGCGCGAGGGCCATGTGTTTCCCATCCTCGGGCGGCGCGGCATCAGCGTCTCGGCGATCGGCGGCATCGACATGGCGCTGTGGGACATTCTCGGCAAGTCGCTGGGCGCGCCGGTGTGGCGCCTGCTCGGTGGACGCCGGGCCGCGCGGATGCCGGCCTACGCGTCGGGTGGATGGGCCGACGCGCAGGGCATCGGCGAGCAGCTCCTCTCCTACGTGCGGCGCGGCGGTTTTCGCGCGGTCAAGATGCGCGTCGGCGTGATCGACGGCGACGTGCGCAACTCGGTGGCCCGCGTGCGCGCCGCGCGCGAGGCGCTCGGCCCGGACATCGGTCTGATGTGCGACGCGCACGGCACCTACACCGTGTCGCAGGCCCGGCAGTTCTGCCGGGGTGTGGAGGACTGCGATCTGCTCTGGTTCGAGGAACCCGTCACCGCCGACGACCACCGCGGGCTGGCCGAGGTCCGCGCCGGGACCACCGTGCCGATCGCCATCGGCGAGAGCGAATTCACCCGCCACGACTTCCTCGACGTCGCCCAGCGCGGCGGCGCCGACGTCTTCCAGCCCGATCTGGCGATCTGCGGCGGCATCAGCGAGGCGATGCGCATCGGCGCGATCGCCTCGGCCTACAACCTGCGCCTGGCGCCGCACCTGTGGACCGGGGCGCTGGCCTTCGCCGCCGGCCTGCACGTGACCGCCGCCTGCCCGGCCGGCTGGATCCTCGAGTACTCGCTCGGGGCCAACCCGCTGCTGCACGAACTCGCGCGCGAGCGCTTCACGGTCGTCGATGGCGAGATCGAGATCCCCGACCGGCCCGGGCTGGGCGTGACCATCGACGAAGACTTCGTCGCACGCTGGGCGGTGCCTGCGCCCTGAGTCCGCATCGCGACCATCCCTTGCGCGCCATCGCCGCCCCGGCGCGCCCGCGCGGGCCCTCGACCCGCAAGACCCCCTCAGGAGCGCTCCCATGATCCGCAACCGTCGAGAATTCACCTCTGCCCTGGGCGGTGTGGTCGCCGCCTCTGTCGCGCCCCGCGCCCTCGCGCAGGCGACGCCCGACTACCCGGCCCGGCCGGTCCGCATCGTCGTGCCCTTCGCGCCGGGGGGCGCCACCGACGTGCTCGCGCGCATGATCGGCGGCAAGCTCACCGAAGCCTGGGGCCAGCAGGTGGTGGTCGAGAACAAGCCGGGCGCCGGCGGCAACATCGGCGCCGAGGCCGGCGCGCGCGCCGCTGCCGACGGCTACACGCTGACGCTGTGCGCGGCCGGCTTCATGGCGGTGAATCCCTCGCTCTACGCGAAGCTGCCCTACGACCCGGTGCGCGACTTCGCGCCGGTGGCGCTGCTGGTGAAGGCGCCGCTGCTGATGGTCGTGCATCCCGGCGCGCAGGCGCGCAGCGTGCGCGAGCTGATCGACTGGGCGCGCGCCAATCCGGGACGACTGACCATCGGCAACGGCGGGCAGGGCACGGCGCAGCATCTCGGCGGCGAGCTTTTCACCGCCGCGGCGGGCATCCGCGCGGTACACCTGCCCTACAAGGGCAGCGCGCCGGCCACCACCGACCTGCTCGCCGGCGTGTTCGATGCGCAGTTCGACAACATGGTGACGCTGCTGCCGCACGTGAGGTCGGGCAAGCTGCGCGCGCTCGGCGTGTCGTCCGCGGCTCGGGTGCCGGTGCTGCCCGAGGTTCCCACCATCGCCGAGTCGGCGCTGCCCGGCTTCGAGACCGGCACCTGGTACGGGGTCGTCGCGCCGGCGGGCACGCCGGTGCCGGTGCTCGAGCGCCTGAACCGCGAGATCGCGCGCATCGTCGCGCTGCCCGACATGGCCGAGCGGCTGCAGGCGATGGGCCTGATCCCGGCCGTGGGTACGCGCGCGGTCTTCGGCGAGTTCATCCGCGCCGAGATCGCGCAGTACGGCAAGCTGATCCGCAGCGCGGGCATCAAGCTCGATTGACAGCGGCCGGCCCCTGGCCCTAGGGTGGAAACCCTTCCACTGTCAGGGAAACGGCCATGAGCGAGCGCTTCGACCTCGTGATCCGCGGGGGTTCGGTCATCGACGGCACCGGCGCGGCGATGCGCGAAGCCGACGTGGGCATGCGCGATGGCGTGATCGCGGCCGTCGGCCCGGGGCTGGGCGCAGGCACCGAGGAGATCGACGCGCGCGGGCTGCTGGTGACGCCGGGCTTCGTCGACGTCCACACCCACTACGACGCGCAGGCGATGTGGGACAGCCGCCTGCAGCCCTCGAGCTGGCATGGCGTGACCACGGCCGTGATGGGCAACTGCGGCGTCGGCTTCGCGCCGGTGCGCGCCGGCGATCACGACAAGCTGGTCGAGCTGATGGAAGGCGTCGAGGACATCCCGGGCGCGGTCCTGAACGAGGGACTCGAGTGGGGGTGGGAAAGCTTCGAGCAGTACCTCGACGCGGTCGCCGCCCGTCCCCGCGACATCGACCTGTGCGCCCAGTTGCCGCACGGCGCCCTGCGGGTCTACGTCATGGGCGATCGCGCCGTCCGGCTCGAACCCGCCACGGATGACGACATCGCGCGGATGCGCGTGCTCGCCCGCGAGGCGGCGCTTGCCGGCGCGATCGGCTTCTCGACGTCGCGCAGCCTCAACCACCGCACCCTGAAGGGCGATCCCATCCCCTCGCTGCGCGCCGGCGAGGCCGAGCTCATGGGGATCGCGATGGGTCTGGCCGACGCGGGCCGCGGCGTGCTCGAGTACATCTCCGACTGGGACACGCCGGATGCGGCCACCGAGTTCGCGATGGTTCGCCGTATCGTCGAGCGCTCGGGCCGTCCGCTGTCGTTCTCGCTCGCGCAGCGGCACAGCACGCCCGGGCTGTGGCGCGAACTGCTCGCCCTGACCGATGCGGCCGCAGCCGACGGCCTGCCTATCCGTGCGCAGGTCGCGCCGCGTCCGATCGGCGTGCTGCTCGGCCTGCAGGGCAGCCGCAACCCCTTCACGCCCTGTCCGGCCTACCGCGAGATCGCGCAGCGGCCGCTCGCCGAGCGCGTGGCTATCATGCGTGACCCAGCCTTCCGCGCGAAGGTGCTCGAGCAGGCTCGCGCGCGGGCCGACGGCGATGCCTTCCAGCGGCGCGTCGCGGCCTGGGACCGGATGTTCCCGCTGGGCGCGCAGCCCGACTACGAGCCGCCGCTGTCCGATTCGATCGCCGCGCGCGCCGCGCGCGCCGGCGTCGAGCCCGCCGCCTTCGCCTACGACCTGCTGCTCGAGTCCGAGGGACGCAGCTTCATCCTCGCGCCGTTCGCCAACTACGCCGACGGCAACCTCGACGTCTGCCACACGATGCTCGAGAACCCCAACACGCTGGTCGGGCTGGGCGATGGCGGCGCCCATGTCAGCATCATCTCGGATGCGAGCTTCAGCACCTACCTGCTCACGCACTGGGGGCGCGACCGCGACCACGACCGGATCCCGCTCGAGCGCCTCGTGCACAAGCACACCCAGGGCAACGCGCGCGCTGTCGGGCTGCTCGACCGCGGCGTGATCGCGCCGGGCCTGAAGGCCGACCTCAACGTCATCGACTTCGGACGGCTTGCGGTGCGGGCGCCGGCGATGGCCCATGACCTGCCTGCGGGAGGCCGGCGACTGCTGCAGCCGGCCGCGGGCTACGTCGCCACCGTGGTCGGCGGCGTGGTGACCTACCGCGACGGCGAGCCCACCGGCGCGCTGCCCGGCCGACTCGTGCGCGGCCCGCAAGCGGCGCCCGTCGCGGCGTAAACCCCCGCCCGCTACACCCCGAGAAAGCCCGGCAGCGCCGGGTCGGCGCGCAGCGCGGCCGCCGGCCCGCTCAGCACCACGCGCCCCTTCTGCAGCACCAGCGCGTGATCGGCATGGGCGCGCACGCGCCGCCAGTCGCGATCGACGATCAGCGTGGCGATGCCGCTTGCGCGGATGCTGGCGATGACGCGCCAGATCTCGTCGACGATCAGCGGCGCGAGGCCTTCGGTGGCCTCGTCGAGCAGGATCAGGCGCGGCTGCGTGAGCAGCGCGCGGCCGATCGACAGCATCTGCTGCTCGCCGCCGGAGAGCTGCGCGCCCAGGTTGCCCAGGCGCTCGCGCAGGCGCGGGAAGGTGTCGAGCACGCGCGCGTAGTCCCAGCCATCGGGGCCGCCTTGCGCCGGGCGCGCCGCCATCAGCAGGTTCTCGCGCACGCTCAGGTTGGGGAAGATGCCGCGGCCCTCGGGCACCCAGGCCACGCCGCCGCGCGCCATCTCGTGGGGGCGGGCGCGCGAGGCGTCGTGGCCGGCGAGGCTGATGGCGCCGTCGCGCTGCCCGACGTGGCCCAGCAGCGTGCGGATCAGCGTGCTCTTGCCCATGCCGTTGCGCCCGAGCAGGCCCACCGTCTCGCCGCGGCCGATGCGCAGGTCGATGCCGTGCAGCACGTGGCTGGAGCCGTACCAGGCGTGGATGCCGCGGGCCTCGAGCAGCGGCCCGGGCTCGGCGCCGGTGGCCGCCGCGTGGGCGGGCCCCGCTGCGGGCGGCATCGCAGGTCGGACGCCGCTCATGGGTGATCGTGCCCTTCGCCCAGGTAGGCCGCCCGCACCTCGGCGTTGGCGCGCACGGCCTGCGGGGTGTCGGAGGCGATCACCGAGCCGTTGACCATCACCGTGATGCGATCGGCGGCGCGGAACACCGCGTCCATGTCGTGCTCGACCAGCAGGATCGCGTGGTTCGCGCGCAGCGCATCGAGCAGGCCGAGCATGCGCTCGGTCTCTTCGGCGCCCATGCCGGCGAGCGGCTCGTCGAGCAGCAGCACCTGCGGCGCGCTGGCCAGGCAGATGGCGATCTCGAGCTGGCGCTTCTGGCCGTGCGACAGCGCCCCCGCCTGGCGCTCGAGCACCGCGTCGAGCCCGGCGGCGGCCGCGGCTTCGCGCGCGGCGGCCAGGCTGGTCGCGCAGCGCCGCGCGGGCTGCCACCAGGCCCAGGGCCTGGGGTGGCGCGCCTGCGCGGCCAGCCGGCAGTTCTCGAGCACCGTGAAGCCCGGCCACAAGGTGGTGCGCTGGTAGCTGCGGCCCCGGCCGGCGCGCGCGCGCCGCGGCTG
>JBILUW010000181.1:0-7862 GCA_044370795.1 Burkholderiaceae bacterium | reverse complement strand
GACCTCGCGCTGCACCTGCCGCTGCGCCATCTCGACCTCACCCGGCTCACCCCGATCGGGCAGGCCCGCGCCGGCGACGACGTGCTCGTGGAGGGCGTGGTGCGTCGCCAGGACATCACCGGCCGCGGCCGGCGCGTGCTGAGCGCCGAGCTCGACGATGGCACGGGCCGACTGGCGCTGCGCCTCTTCCATTTCTATCCGTCGCAGGTGCGTCAGCTGGCCGCGGGTCAGCGCGTGCGCGCGTTCGGCACGCTGCGCAGCGGGCTGTTCGGGCCCGAGATCACCCATCCCACGCTGCGGCCCGTCGGGCCCGAGGCCGAGTTGTCCGGGCGTCTGACGCCGGTCTATCCCTCGGCCGCCGGCATCGCCCAGGCGGCGTTGCGGCAGGCGGTCGCGCAGGCGCTGCGGCGGGTGAGCTGGCCCGATGCGCTGCCCGAGGCCGCCCGCCAGACGCTGGGCCTGATGCGCCTGGCCGATGCCGTCGCGCTGCTGCACGAGCCCGACCCGAAGGAGTCGCGCGCGGCGCTGGCCGATCGCAGCCACCGTGCCTGGCGCACCGTGATCTTCGACGAGCTGCTCGCCCAGCAGCTGTCGCTGCGTCTGGCGCGCCAGCGCAGGGGTGCGCTGCGCGCCACGCCGCTGCCGGTGGCCGAGCGGGCGCAGGCCTTGCTGGCGCGGCTGCCGTTCGCGCTCACCGGCGCGCAGCGCCGCGTGTGGGCCGAGATCTCGGCCGACCTGGCCCGCGAGATGCCGATGAACCGCCTGCTGCAGGGCGATGTCGGCAGCGGCAAGACCGTCATTGCCGCGCTGGCGGCGCTGCAGGCCGTGGGCAGCGGCTGGCAGGTGGCCATGATGGCGCCCACCGAGATCCTCGCCGAGCAGCACCACCGCAAGCTGCAGCCCTGGATCGACGCCTCGCTCGCCCGCGTGGCCCGGCTGGCTGGCTCCATGCGCGAGTCGGACAAGCGCGCGGTGCGCGAGGCGGTGGCCGCCGGCGAGATCGATCTGCTGATCGGCACCCACGCCCTGATCCAGGAGCGGGTCGTGTTTTCCCGTCTGGGTCTGGCGATCGTCGACGAGCAGCATCGCTTCGGCGTCGCGCAGCGTCTGGCGCTGCGCGAGGCGGCCACGGCCGACGAGCGCACCGCGCATCAGCTGATGATGAGCGCGACGCCCATTCCGCGCACGCTGGCGATGAGCTACTACGCCGACCTCGACGTCTCGGTCATCGACGAGGCGCCCCCGGGGCGCCGTCCGGTGGTCACCAAGCTGGTCGACATGCGGCGCCGCGAACGTGTCGTCGAGGCCCTCGAAGGCGCGCTGCACGAGGGGCGGCAGGTCTACTGGGTGTGCCCGCTGATCGAGGAGAGCGAGGCGCTCGACCTCCAGACCGCGATCGACGCGCACGCGCTGCTCGCGCAGCGGCTTGCGCCCTGGCCCGTCGGGCTGGTGCACGGCCGGCTGCCCGCCGCCGAGAAGGCTGCGACCATGACCGCGTTCGCGCGCGGCGAGCTGCGGGTGCTGGTGGCCACCACCGTGATCGAGGTCGGCGTCGACGTGCCCGAGGCCTCGCTGATGGTGATCGAGCACGCCGAGCGCTTCGGCCTGGCGCAGCTGCACCAGCTGCGCGGGCGGGTGGGCCGCGGCAGCACCGACAGCGTCTGCGTGCTGCTGTACCGCAGCCCGCTGTCGGACACGGCGCGCGAGCGGCTACGCATCGTGTTCGAGAGCCAGGACGGCTTCGAGATCGCCCGCCGCGACCTGCTGCTGCGCGGCCCGGGCGAGCTGCTCGGCGCACGCCAGTCGGGGCTGCCGCTGCTGCGTTACGCCGACCTGGAGCGCGATGCCGAACTGGTCGAGGCGGCGCGCGATGTCGCCGCCCGGATGCTGGCGTCGGATCCGGCGGCCTGCCAGCCCGTGATCGACCGATGGCTTGCCGGCCGCAGCGCCTGGACCCAGGCCTGATCCGGGCCTGATCCGGGCCTGATCCGGGCCGATCAGGCCGCGTCGAACAGGCCCTGGAGGTCGGTTCGCGGCGCGCCCGCGGCCAGCGCGAGCATCAGCAGCACCCGCGCTTTCTGCGGCGACAGCCGGCCGGCGGTGAGGGTACCCGCACGCGCGTCGGCGAACATCGGGCTGTCGCGGGTGATCGAGCCTTCCAGCCCGCGCGAGGCCCGCACCACGACGATGCCCTCGCGCACCGCCTGCGCGATCGCCGGATGCAGTGCCGAGGGCAGGTTGCCGTTGCCGGTACCGGCGAGCACCAGGCCCGCCGGCCGCGAGGCGACGAGGGCGGCCAGGGTGGCGGCGTCGAGCCCGGCGTGGCCGAACAGGATGGGCACCCGGGGCAGGTCATCGGCCGGCGTGAAGATCGGCCGGCGGGCCAGACCCGGATCGGGATCGCGGTGGAACTGTGGCACGCCGTCGGCGACGGTGCCGAGTTCGCCGACGCTGCCGCTGTCGAAGGCCTCGACGCTGGCGAAGTGCTTCTTGCGCACGAAGGCGGCGCCGTGGATCCGTTCGTTCATCACCGCCAGCACCCCGCGGCCGCGCGATGTGGCGGCCAGGGCGACGCGCGCCGCGTTGAAGACATTGGCCGGACCGTCCGGCGAATGCGCGGTGCCGGGGCGCATCGCGCCGGTCAGCACGATCGGGCGCGGGTCGGCCACGCTGTGGTGCAGCAGGAAGGCGGTCTCCTCCAGGGTGTCGGTGCCGTGGGTGATCACCACGCCGGCCGTGCGCGGGTCGGCCAGGCCGGCGAGCACCGCCCGCCGGATCGCCAGCCAGTCGGCGATGTCGATCTCGTAGCTCGCCTTCTGCACCGGCTGGGCGTAGACGAGCTCGGCGCCGCCTGCCAGGCCGGGCACCGCGCCGGCCAGCGCCTCGATGGGTACCTTGGCGGCCTCGTAGCGGGTACTCAGGTCGGGGCTGGCGCCGGCGCCGGCGATCGTGCCGCCGGTGCCCACGATGAGCAGTCGGGGAGTGGCGTTCATGGTGAGGGTCCTCGAAGGTCGGATGGCAGGGGACGGGGGCGGCGAGGTGATCGGCCCGGATGGTTCAGACGGAGCCGATGAGCCCGGCGGCGCGGGCGATCGCGTGCAGGCCGGCGGCGGCCCGGTCGGGTGGCGCGACGATTGCGGTCACACCCAGGCACGCCAGCGCCCGCGTGTAGCGCTGCAGCTGCTCGCCGCTGCCCACCAGCACCGGTGGGGTGGTGTCGGTTGCGCGCCAGGCCAGCCCGTCGGCCACTTCGGCCCCGGTCAGCAGTCCCGAGAGGTAGGCCGGCAGCTGATCGGGCCGCAGCCGGCCGAACAACCCCTCGGTGCGGACCCGGAACAGCAGGTGCAGCAGCGCCCCGGGCTGGGCGTGGACCTGCCTCACGCCCAGATCGAAGGCCTGCCAGGCCAACGCGATCGCGGCCGCGTCGGCGGGGTCGGGGTCGACGCACAGCCGGCCGAGCAGGGTGTGGCCGCGCAGCGCGGCCCATGTCTCGCCGGTGAGCGAGGTGCGGATGGCCGCGATCCGGCCGGCCTGCACCCGCACCCACTTGCCGTGGCTGCCAGGAAGCACGAACAGGCCGTCGCGCCCGCCCGCCGGCATCGCACCGAGCGCGCCGAGCACCTGGGTTTCCTCGCCACGCATCACCTCGTGCTCGCCGTCGGTGGCCACCGCGAGCACGCCGGGAACGACGCGCCAGGGCCGGCCTGCCGCATCGTCGAGCGCCAGCAGCCCCGTTGCGATGTCGGGGAATCCGGCCGGCGCGCGCACGTAGGCCGCCTCGCGCCATCCCTGGCGCGAGCCGATCATGCCCGAGGCGATCACCGGCAGGTCGGGCTGCCCGCTCAGCCAGGGCTCGCAGAAGCCTTCGAAGGCCGTGCGGAACTCGCCATCGGCCACGCCCAGGATGCCAGGCCCGCCGTCGCGGCGCGCGAGCACGGCGCCGTCGTTGGCGAACAGCCAGCCGCGCAGGCTGCTCGTGCCCCAGTCGAGACCGATCAGTGCGGGTTGCGCGGCCGGCGCGGCGGCAGGTTGGGCGAAGTGCGATGCGCTCACGGCGCGCGAGTATGCCGCAGCCGCGGCCGCTGCGCCTGCGCGCGCCTGGGGCCGTCCCGGAGCAGGCCTTCCGACGGCCAGCGCGTGCCCTTGTTATGATCGGCGGCTAGCCATGACGCTGACCGAACTCAAGTACATCGTCGCCGTGGCCCGCGAGCGCCATTTCGGGCGCGCCGCCGAGGCCTGCTTCGTCAGCCAGCCCACGCTGTCGGTGGCTATCCGCAAGCTCGAGGACGAACTCGAGGTCACGCTGTTCGAGCGCAGCCGCGGCGAGGTCTCGGTCACCTCGATCGGCGAGCGCATCGTCGAGCAGGCCCAGCGCGTGCTCGAGCAGGCCAACAGCCTGCGCGAGATCGCCCGCCAGGGCGCCGACCCGCTGGCCGGTCCGCTGCGCGTGGGCGTCATCTACACCATCGGCCCCTACCTGCTGCCGCGTCTGGTGCCACGAGCCATCGCCGAGGTGCCCCGGATGCCGCTGGTGCTGCAGGAGCAGTTCACCGTCAAGCTGCTCGAACTGCTGCGCCAGGGCGAACTCGACGTCGCCATCCTCGCCGATCCCTTCCCCGACGAGGGGCTGGTCACCCAGGCGGTCTACGACGAGCCCTTCGTCGTCGCCGTTCCCGCCAGCCATCCCTGGGCGGCGCGGCCGGCCATCGATGCCCGCGAGCTGAAGTCCGAGACCATGCTGCTGCTGGGCGCGGGGCACTGCTTTCGCGACCACGTGCTGGGCGTGTGCCCCGAGCTTTCGCGCTTCTCGCAAGCCAGCGCCGGCATCCAGAAGACCTTCGAAGGCTCGTCGCTCGAGACCATCCGCCACATGGTTGCCTCCGGCATCGGCATCACGGTGCTGCCTGCCACGGCCTGCGGCGACCCCGCCGACGAGTCTCCGCTGCTGCGCTACCTTCCGTTCGAGGCGCCGGCGCCGCTGCGCCGCGTGTCGCTGGCCTGGCGCAGGAGCTTCCCGCGGCCGGCGGCGGTGGCCGCGCTGCGCGCCGCCATCCTTTCGGCCCGCCTGCCCTGCGCCATCCGACTGTCCGACGCGCAGCCGGTGGCGCACTGACCCTTCACCGCATTCACGCGAGCATTCCACCCGCCATGAGCCGACCCGACTACCCCACCATCGACCAGACCATCGGTCGCACGCCGCTGGTCCGGCTGCAACGCCTGCCCGGCGCCGCCAACGCCGCCCGCGGCAATCTCATCCTCGGCAAGCTCGAGGGCAACAATCCGGCAGGCTCCGTCAAGGACCGCCCGGCGCTGGCCATGATCGCGCGCGCCGAGGCCCGCGGCGACATCCGGCCCGGCGACACCCTGATCGAAGCCACCTCCGGCAACACCGGCATCGCACTCGCCATGGCCGCGGCCATCAAGGGCTACCGGATGGTCCTGATCATGCCCGACAACCTGTCGGTCGAGCGGCGCCAGTCGATGAAGGCCTACGGCGCCGAGCTCATCCTGGTGTCGCGCGAGCAGGGCATGGAGGGCGCGCGCGATCTCGCCGACCGCATGCAGGCGCAGGGCCAGGGCCGCGTGCTCGACCAGTTCGCCAACGACGACAACTGGGCCGCCCACTACGAGACCACCGGGCCCGAGCTCTGGGAAGACACCCACGGCCAGATCACCCACTTCGTTTCGGCGATGGGCACGACCGGCACCGTCACGGGCGTGTCGCGCTACCTGAAGGAGCGCAAGCCCGGCGTGGTCATCGTCGGCGCGCAGCCCGAGGAGGGCTCGTCGATCCCCGGCATCCGCAAGTGGCCCGCGGCCTACATGCCGCGCATCTACCAGCATGCGATCGTCGATCGCATCGAGTCGGTGTCGCAGGCCGACGCCGAGGCCATGGCGCGACGCCTGGCGGCCGAGGAGGGCATCTTCTGCGGCATCTCCGCGGCCGGCGCCTGCTGCATCGCGCTTCGCATCGCCGAGGAGGTGCGCGACGCGACCATCGTCTTCATCGTCTGCGACCGGGGCGACCGCTACCTGTCCACCGGCGTGTTCCCGGCGTGAGCGACCCGCTTCCCGCGGCCGGAACGCATCCGGTCCGCGGCATCGCGCTGCTGATCTGCGCGGTGAGCTGCTTCGCGGTCATGGAGGCGATCGTCAAGACGCTGGCCGAGCGCAACCCGGTGGCCATGATCGTCTGGGCGCGCTACTTCTTCAACGCGCTGCTGATCGTCATCTTCCTGGGGCCGTCGATGGGCCTGGGTCTGGTGCGCTCGCGCCGGCCGGGGCTGCAGTGGGTGCGCGGCGCCATCCTCGGGGTGTCTTCGCTGTGCTTCTTCTCGGGGCTGCCCTTCCTGCCGCTGGCCGAGGCGGCCTCGCTGTCGGCGGTCGCGCCCATCCTGGTGGCGATCTTCGCGGTCCGACTGCTCGGCGAGCGCGCGCCGGCCGGCACCGGCTGGGCGCTCGCGGCCAGTTTCGCCGGGGTGCTGCTGATCGTTCGACCGGGGAGTGCCGTGTTCACCTGGGCGGCGCTGCTGCCGCTGGGCAGCGCCGTGTGCTACGCCGCCTACCAGATCCTCACCCGGCGGCTGTCGACGGTCGACGACGGCCGTACCACGCAGTTCATCGGCGCGCTCGGCGCCACCCTGCTGATGTCGCTGCCGCTGCCCTTCTTCTGGGCGATGCCGGAGCGCCCGGCCGATCTGGCCCTGATGGTGCTCGTGGGCGCGCTCGGCGGCTTCGGGCATCTGCTGCTGGTGCAGGCCCTGAAGGTGGCGCCCGCGTCGCTGCTCGCGCCCTTCACCTACGCCCACATCGTGATCGCGCTCGGGCTGGGGCTGCTGGTGTTCGGCGCCGTGCCCGATCCGATCGCGATGATCGGCATCGCCCTGATCGTGGTCACGGGCGTCGTGATGGCCCTGCGGCAGCGGCGCGTGATCGAACCCGTCGAAGACTGACCTTTCGGAGATCCCTCCATGAGCGATACACCCGCCTCGGCCGCCGCGCGCGGCTGGCTCGAGCAGCTGGCCGGCGCCCTCGAACGCGCTGACGTCGATGCCGCACTGGCCTGCTTCGGGCCCGAGTGCTGGTGGCGCGACATGGTCGCGCTCACCTGGAACATCCGCACCGAGGAAGGGCGGGAGGCCATCGGCGCGATGCTGCGCGCGGTGCTGCCCACGGCCCGCCCGGCCTCGCTGCGGCTGGTTGGCGAGGCCAGCGCGCGCGATGACGGCGTGATCGAGGCCTGGTTCGACTTCGAGACCGCGCTCGGTCGCGGTCATGGTCATGTCCGGCTGCGCGACGGGCTGGGCTGGACGATGCTCACCACGCTGGCCGAGCTCAAGGGGCACGAGGAACCGGCCGGGCGCCGGCGGCCGCGCGGCGTCGAGCACGGCGTGAGCCGCGGCCGGCGCAGCTGGCTCGAGGAGCGCGAGGCCCATGTCGCGGCCTTCGGCGAATCGGTGCAGCCGCACGTGCTGATCGTCGGTGGCGGGCAGGGCGGGCTGGCGCTGGCCGCGCGCCTGAAGCGCCTGGGCGTGCCGGCGCTGGTCATCGACCGTCATCCGCGCCCTGGCGACGCCTGGCGCAGCCGCTACCGCTCGCTGGTGCTGCACGACCCGGTCTGGTACGACCACCTGCCCTACCTGCCCTTTCCCGATCACTGGCCGATCTTCACGCCCAAGGACCGCATGGGCGAGTGGCTCGAGATGTACGCGCGTGTCATGGAGCTCGACTTCTGGGGCGCCACCGAGTGCCGTCGCGCCACCCCCGACGAGGCCGGCGGCGGCTGGCGGGTCGAGGTCGTGCGCGACGGCCGCCCGCTGGTGCTGCGGCCGCGCGAACTGGTGCTGGCCCCCGGCAGGTCC
>JBILUW010000074.1:0-14895 GCA_044370795.1 Burkholderiaceae bacterium | reverse complement strand
GGCGCCGAGCGTTTCCAGGGCGTGCAGATGCACTCGAGCGCCTACGCCGGCGGCGGCGCCTGGGCGGGGCGGCGCGCGGTGGTGGTCGGCTCCAACAACTCGGCCCACGACATCTGCGCCGACCTCTGGGAGCACGGCGCCGAGGTCACGATGCTGCAGCGCTCCTCGACGCTGGTGGTGCGCTCCGAGACCCTCATGAACGTGGGCTGGGGGCGGCTGTTCTCCGAGCAGGCGCTCGAGGCCGGCATCACCACCGAGCGCGCCGATCTCACGCTGGCTTCGATGCCGGCCCGCCTGGTCGAGCGTCTGCAGAAGACCGTCTACGAGCATGTCGCGCGCATCGACGCGCCGTTCTACGACCGCCTGCGCGCGGTCGGCTTCATGCTCGACTTCGGCGAGGACGGCACCGGCCTGTCGATGAAGTACCTGCGCCGGGGCTCGGGCTACTACATCGACGTCGGCGCCTCCGATCTGGTCGCCGACGGCCGCATCGGCCTGCGCAGCCCGGTCGAGGTGGTGGGCATCGGCGAGCGCTCGGTGCGGCTCTCCAGCGGCGAGGAATTGCCCGCCGACCTGATCGTCCACGCCACTGGCTACGGGCCCATGAACGGCTGGATCGCACAGCTGATCTCGCCCGAGGTGGCGCAGCGCGTGGGCCCGTGCTGGGGCCTGGGCTCGGGCACGGCTCACGACCCCGGACCGTGGGAGGGCGAGCTGCGCAACCTCTGGAAGCCCACCGCCCAGCCCGGCCTGTGGCTGCACGGCGGCAACCTGCAGCAGTCGCGGTTCTTTTCGCTGCAGCTCGGGCTGCAGCTCAAGGCGCGCTACGAGGGCTTGCCCACGCCGGTCTATCGCGGGCCCGCGGCCCGGGCCTGAGCGGCCGCGGCGGACGGGCGGGCAGCCGTCGGGCCCCAGCGCGCCAGGCGCACCGCCAGCGCCGTCGACAGGCCATACACCACCATCGCCGCGGCCACGAGCGCGAAGTAGTCGGTGGCGCTGGGCGAACCCGCCGCCAGCCACAGGCCCACGCCCGCGACCAGCACCAGGCGCAGCGTCGAGGTGAGCACCGGCCCCAGGATGCGCCCCGAGCCCTGCGACGCGAAGTACAGCGTCAGGCCCAGGCCGAAGAACGGAAAGGCCGGGCCGGCGATCCGCAGATACTGCCGCGCCGTCTCGAGCACCGCCTCGTCGCGGGTGAACAACCCCGCCCACAGGTCGGGCGCCACCGTGACCACGGCGCCGACCACCGCGAGATTGAGCGCCGACAGCACCCCGGCGGTCCAGGCAACCCGCCGCGCGCGGGCGACCATGCCGGCGCCGATCGCCATCCCGACCATCGGCACAGCCGCCACGCCGATGCCGAACGAGATCGGGATCAGCAGGAACTCCAGCCGCTGGCCGATGCCGTAGCCGGCCAGCGGCAGCGGGCCCAGGCGCGCCACCAGACCCGTGAAGACGAGCACCGCCAGCACTGCCTGCAGCGGCGACAGGCAGGCGAGCGCGCCCACCTTGAGGATGTCGGCAAACATCGGCCAGCGCGGCGCAAAGCCGCGCAGCGTGAGGCGGATGCGCGCCCGCCCGCTGCCCAGGTACCAGACCAGCCAGGCCACCGCGGCGCCAGTGGCCAGGATGTTGGCCAGCGCTACCCCGGCCATGCCCAGTCGCGGCAGCGGCCCGGGGCCCAGGCCGAGCGCCACCGCCAGCACCATCTGCAGCGCGGCGCTTGCCAGCAGCACGGCCGAGGGCACCCGCATGTTGCCGGTGCCGCGCAGGATCGAGGCCAGGCAATTCATCAGCCAGATCAGCACCGCGCCGCTGAACAGCAGCGCCGCGTAGTCGATCGCCAGGCTCAGGATGAGCTCGCGCCCGCCGAGCAGGCGGTAAAGCGCCGGGCCGGCGGCCAGCATCAGGGCCGTGTAGACCAGTCCGGCAAGCAGGCCGATCAGGGCGGCGTGCTGGGCGAGTGTGGTGGCGCGCGCCAGGTCGCCGGCGCCCAGCGCCCGGCTGATCGCCGACGAGACCCCGCCGCCCATCGCGCCGGCCGACATCATTCCGGTGAGCATCGCGAACGGGAACACCAGCGCCATGGCGGCCAGCGGCGCGGTGCCGAGGCTGCCGATCACCCAGGTCTCGGCGATGCCCACCAGCACCGCCATCACCATCGAGATCACGTTGGGCGTGGCCAGCCTCAGCAGCGTGGGCAGGATGGGGCCGGTTAGGAGCGGGTTGCCGGCAGGCGCGCTTGTCGGTTGCATATGCAAGTATAGGTCGATGCCTCGCCGAGGCCTCGACTAGAATCGGGCTCATGGGTTTCGGAAAGCCGGTCGATCCTGCCTCGGTGCCGTGCACCAACTTCCGCCTGCGGCGCCTGGTGCGGGTGGTGGGGCGCCGCTACGACACCGAGATCCAGCGCGCCGGGCTGAAATCCACCCAGTACTCGCTGCTTGCGCACGTCGCCGCCCTGGGGCCGGTACAGCCGGCCGAGCTCGCGCGCCACCTCGCCATGGACGCCTCCACGCTGTCGCGCAACCTCGGGCCGCTGCTGGCGGCCGGCTGGATCGAGCGTCAGCCGGGCGCCGATGCGCGCTCGCGCCGGCTGGCGCTCACCGAGGCCGGTGAATCCAAGCGCCTCGAGGCGCGCAGGCACTGGCGGCGCGCGCAGTCGGAACTCGAACGCGAACTCGGTCCCGAGCGGGTGGCCGCGCTGCACGCGCTGATCGACACCAGCCTGGGCCTGCTCGGTGGCGACACGGAACTCAGCGCCGACGCTCGGCCCTGAGCGTCTCGGCCAGTTCGATCACCGCCATCGCATAGAAGTTCGAGCGGTTGTAGCGGGTGATCACGTAGAAGTTGGGCCCGCCCAGCCGGTAGATCGTCGGGCCGTCGCCGTCGGGCAGGTCGATCAGCGCCAGCGGCATGTCGGGCGCAATGTCGTCGGGGCTGGCCAGACCGTGCTCGGCGAGCTGTGGCGGCCGCACCCTGGGCTCGATGCCGCCGTCGATCAGCTTCTGCGCCCGAGCCGCGTCATCGATGCGCGCGCGAAAGTGAGTGGGCTCGCCGGTGCGCCAGCCGTGCTCGGCCAGGAAGCGCCCGACGCTGCCGATCGCGTCGGCCGGGCTTGCCCGCAGATCGATCGCGCCGTCGCCATCGAAGTCGACGGCGAAGCGCCGGATGCTCGCCGGCATGAACTGCGGTATGCCGCTGGCCCCGGCATAGGAGCCGCGCACCGAGAGCGGGTCGAGCCGCGTATCGCGGGTATGCAGCAGGAACTCGGTGAGCTCGTCGCGGAAGTAGCTGGCGCGCCGCGGATCGCGCAGCGCCAGCGTGGTGAGCGCGTCGGCCACTCGGAACTCGCCCATCACCCGGCCATAGATGGTCTCGACGCCGATGATCGCGACGATGATCTCGGCGGGAACACCGTAGCGCTCGCTGGCGCGCGCGATCACGGCCTCGTGCGCGCTCCAGAATCGCAGGCCGTCGCGGATGCGCAGCGGCTCGACGAAGCGGCCCCGGTAGCCCGACCACGACCGGCGAAAGCCCGGCGGCGGCGGGGCGATCAGCCGCAGCACCTCGGGCACCAGGCGTACCTTGCCGAAGAACGCCAGCAGCTCGTCCTCGTCGAAGCGGTGCTCCTCGACCATCGTCTTCACGAAGTCGCGCACGGCGGGCTGTCGGGCGAGGTCGTCGGTGGGCGCGGCCTGGGCCGCGGCGGCGGTACCGGCGGCCGCGGCGCCAGCGGTGGCGGCCGGCCGCGCAGCGCGCGCCGTGTTGGCGGACGGCGGTCGGGTCGAGCCTGGGCGGGCGGAATCCGGCCGGGTCGATGCCGGCTTCGGCGGCACCGGCTTCGGCGGGGCCGGTCTGGCGGCCGGTGCGCCTGCCGGCTTGCCGACGCCATCGGCTGCCGATGTCTCGGCCGCGCGCGCCGCCGGGCTCGCGAGGCTCAGGGTCATGCCGATCACCATGGCCAGCCGCCGCAGCGGCTGGGCGATGCGCGCGTCGGCAGACGGCGGGCGGGGGCTGGTTGGCAGGTCGGGAGCGGGCGGCGTCTGGCGTGCGGCGGGCATCAGGGGTTGAACGCGCGGATCAGGGATCGCAAGTCTGCCACGTCGCGCGCGCCCGGCTGCTCGCCGCCGAAGCGCAGCCGGTTGTAGAGCGTCACGATTGCGGCGGCCTGCGGGCGCGCGCGATCGTCGAGCATGCGGGCAGCGCGGCTGAGCAGCTGCAGCGGGGTCTCGTGCGGTTCGCGCACGATGCCCACGCCCGCCAGCCGGGCGCAGAACTCGGCGTAATGGCGCTGCAAGGGGTCGCGCGGGCGGCGCGGATGCAGCGTGATCAGCGCCACCGCGCCGATCAGCAGGGCCAGGCCCGCGGCGAGCAGGCCCACCAGATCCTGCCAGTCGTCCAGCGCCAGTCCGAGCGAGGCGAGCAGCCGCTGCTGGCGGGTGCGGTCGTACGACAGGAACCACTGGTTCCAGGCGTTCGAGAGCGCGTCCAGGCGCAGCCGCAGCGAGGCGAACGCGGCGGTCTCGTCGCCCTCGTGCGCGGCCCGCACCGTGCGGCTGCCGCGCTCGATGCGCTGCGGGGCGATCGCCGCGGTGGGGTCGATACGCACCCAGCCGCGCTGCGCGAGCCAGACCTCGGCCCAGGCATGGGCGTCGGCCTGCCGCACCTGCCAGTAGCCGTCGATCGGATTGATCTCGCCGCCGTGGTAGCCGGTCACGATGCGGGCGGGGATGTCGAGGGCGCGCATCAGCACGACGAAGGCGCTGGCATAGTGCTCGCAGAAGCCGGCGCGGGTCTCGAACAGGAACTCGTCGACGCCATGGCGCCCGAGCAGCGGCGGGCTCATGGTGTAGCGGAACGGTGCCTGGCCGAACATCGCGAGCGCGCGCTCGACCAGGCGAGCATCGTCGGTCTCCTGGTTGCGCCACTGCTGGGCCAGCTCCAGGGTCCGGGGGTTGAAGCCTGGCGGCAGCTCCAGCCAGTTCTGCAGGCTCAGCCGGGTCTCGTTGAGGCCGGCGCGGTAGTCGATCTGCGAGCTCAGGTCGTAGCGCACCCGTTCGAGGATCCGCTCGCGCGCCACCAGTTGCAGGTCGTGGCGCAGCAGCGGCGCGCCCAGCGGCGTCTCGCCCGCCGACACCGGCATGTCGAGCGCGAACAGCCAGGTGCGCTGGTGCGGCTCGAGCGTGACCCGGTAGGCGATCGGCGGCGCATCGCCGGGCGTGACCGCGGGCAGCGGCAGGGGCACCAGCGGGCGCTGCAGCTCGCGCCAGGCCGCGCCATCGAAGCTGCCGAAGACCGGCCCGCGCCAGTAGAGCTGCGCCAGCGGCGGAACCTTGCCATCGAAGGCGACCCGGAAGGCGATCGCGTCGGAATTGCTCAGCCGCGCGATGCCGCCCGGCTGCATCGATTCCGACAGCCCGGTGCGCGCGCTGGGCATGTCGTCGGGCGAGCCCCAGAGCGGCCCCTGGATGCGCGGGAAGAGCGCGAACATCAGCGCCGCGATCGGCAACGACTGCAGCAGCAGCGCCGAGGCGCTGCGAAAGCGTCGGCCGATCGGCTGCTCGCGCCGGCCGAAGTGCATCGTGAGCATCGCGGTGACCAGGCCCAGCACCGCCAGCAGCGTGACCGCTGCCGACAGCATCGACTGCGAGTGGAAGTAGCTGGTGGTGAGCAGGAAGAAGCACAGGAAGATGACGACGAACAGGTCGCGGCGCGCCCGCATCTCCATCAGTTTCAGGCCGAGAAAGAGCACGAGCAGCACCACGCCCGGCTCGCGGCCGAGCAGGGTGCGGTACTCGGCCCAGACTGCGGTGGTGCAGGCGATGGCCGCGACCCAGCGTACCGAGTCGCGCGGCAGCCAGCGGCCGGAGAAGACCAGACCGAGCCGCCAGAAGAACAGCACGCCGAAGCCGGTCGAGGCCCACCACGGCAGCATGCCGACGCTGGGCAGCACGGCCAGCAGTACCGCGCCCATCAGGAACAGCGTGTCGCGTCGGTCGCGCTCCCACTGCTCGCCGAGCTGGCCGCCGAGGGCGCGCAGCGACAGGCGCAGCGCCGCCGGCTTGCGGCCGGGGCGGGCAGAGGGCGCGATGGACTCGCTCATGGTGGCGATGAAGCTGGCCGGCCCGGGCTCAGACCCGGGCCAGCGCCAGCGCCCGCAGGCAGCGCTCGCGGTGCGCCGCGCCGGTGTCCGTTGGCAGGGTCTCGCCGGGCAGCCGCAGCGCCCAGCGCAGGCCCTGCGTGTCGGCCTCGATCACCCAGGCCGCGAGCCGCGACAGCCGCGCCTCGGCGTCGAGCCCGGCCGGCAGGGTCTGCCAGTCGAGCAGCAGCTCGCCGCCGCCGCTGCCCTCGAATTGCTTGACGAGCAGCGTATCGCTGCCGCTGCGCGCCACCGCCTTCCAGGCGATGCGCCGGGGCGAGTCGCCCGGCGCGTAGGGCCGCAGGGCGGCCAGGTCCTCGTCGCCGGCGCCGCCGGTCGCGCCCTCGCCGGCGGCATCGCGGGCAGCCGGCAGCGGCGGCGCCGGCCGCTCGGGGGCGGGATAGACCAGCAGGCTGCCGGCCGGCTGCCACCATGCCCAGGCCTTCCAGAGACCGAGCGGGAAGCGCGTGCTCAGCCGGATGTACGGCAGCGGATGCAGGCCGCGGGCATGGGTGGGCCAGCGCAGCGTGGTGGAGAGCTGCGTGTCGGCGGGGACATCGACCAGCTCGCGGCTGCCCGCCTGGGGATGCAGCTCCAGCGCATAGCGCTCGGTCGAGCGCTTCTCGGCCAGCGCCACATGCAGCTCCGCGTGGCCGCCGGCAAAGACCGGCTCGAGGCGCCCGGCGGTGAGCTCGAGCGCCGACAGGTTGCGGTAGGTGTGCAGCATGCCGACCACCGCCACCGCGCCGAGCAGGAAGGTCAGCATGAAGCCCAGCGACAGCGTGTAGTTGATCGATGCGATCAGCATCGCCAGCAGGACGGCCGCGTACAGCAGACCGGGCCGGGCTGGTAGCACGAACACGTTGCGCTGCGCGAGCAGCAGCGAGCCGTGGTGCGGTCCGCGGCGGCCGGGCAGCCGTTGCGCGAGCCACGCGCGCCAGGTGAGCGCAGTCGTGCTCAAGGCACTGCGACGCCTTTGACGATGCCGGCAACCAGCTCGGCGCGCGCGCGGTGCGAGCCGGCGCTGCCCTTGGCCGGCCGCAGGCGGTGGCCCGCGACCGCCGTGACCACCGCCTGCACGTCGTCGGGCAGCACGTGGTTGCGACCGTCGAGCATCGCCCATGCGCGCGCGGCGCGCATCAGGCCCAGCCCGGCGCGCGGGCTCAGGCCTTCGGCGAGCACCGGCGAGCGCCGGCTGAAGGTGAGCAGGTTCTGCACGTAGTCGAGCAGCGGGGCGCTGCAGCGTATCGCGGCCACCTGCTGCTGGGCGGCGAGCAGCTCGTCGGGCGTGAGCACCGGCTGGAGCGCGGCGACCATGTCGCGGCGATCCTCGCCGGCGAGCAGCGCGCGCTCTGCCTTGGGATCGGGGTAGCCGAGCTCGATGCACATCAGGAAGCGGTCGAGCTGCGATTCGGGCAGGGGAAAGGTCCCGACCTGGTCGGTCGGGTTCTGGGTCGCGATGACGAAGAACGGCTCGGACAGGCGTTGCGGCTTGCCCTCGACCGAGACCTGCCGCTCCTCCATGGCCTCGAGCAGCGCGCTCTGGGTCTTGGGCGAGGCGCGGTTGATCTCGTCGGCGAGCAGCACCTGCGAGAAGACCGGCCCGCGATGGAAGACGAAGCCCGCGCGATCGCGATCGAACACCGACACCCCGGTGATGTCGGCCGGCAGCAGGTCGTTGGTGAACTGGATGCGGCTGAACTGCAGCCCCAGCGAGATCGACAGCGCATGCGCGAGCGTGGTCTTGCCCACACCGGGCAGGTCCTCGATCAGCAGGTGGCCGCGGGCCAGCAGGCAGGCGAGCGCGAGCCGGATCTGGGGTTGCTTGCCGACGACGACACGTCCCACCTGGGATGCTGCCGCCAGTATCTTTTCGAGCATGGGTGACCTGACGTTGTGCCGGGGCGCGGAAGCGCGCGTGGCAGTGTAAACCGGGCTGTCGGCCGCAAGGCGCCGTTGCCATCCATCGCCGACGGCCGGCGGTCGCGCCCTGTCGGGCCGGCGGTCGCGCCCCCTCGGGCTGGCGATTGCGCGCCGCCAAAGCGGCCTGATCGGGTTCGGTTTGGTCGCGCCGGCAAACGCGATAGCATCCCATCCTTCGCACTCCCGGGATGCCGACATGTCAGCCGTGCCCCTCGATCGCAGCGCCGAGCCGCCGGTCCTCGTGTCCGCCGAGGGGGGCGTCGTCACCCTCACCATGAACCGCCCGGCGCAGTACAACGCGCTGTCGGCGGCCATGATGACGGCGCTGCGCGCCGAGCTCGAACGCATCGCCGCCGACGCGGCGGTTCGCGTGGTCGTGATCGCCGCGACCGGCAAGGCTTTCTGCGCCGGCCACGACCTTCGCGAGATGCGCGCCCAGCCTACGCTCGCCTTCTACCAGGCGCTGTTCGCCGACTGCTCCCGCCTCATGGCGCGCATCCAGTCGATGCCCCAGCCCGTGATTGCGCGCGTGCAGGGCGTGGCAACGGCCGCCGGTTGCCAGCTCGTCGCGATGTGCGATCTGGCCGTGGCCGCCGAGCAGGCTCGCTTCGCGGTCTCCGGGGTCAACCTCGGCCTGTTCTGCTCGACGCCAGCGGTGGCGCTGTCGCGCAATCTCGGCCGCAAGGCGGCCTTCGAGATGCTGGTCACCGGCGAATTCATCGATGCGGCGCAGGCGCGCGAGCGCGGCCTCGTCAACCGCGTGGTGCCCGCCGAGCGTCTCGACGACGAGGTTCGCGGGCTTGCCGCCGCCATCGTGGCCAAGCCGGCGGTTGCCATCGCCGCCGGCAAGGGGCTGTTCTACCGGCAGCTCGAGATGGGCATCGACGCGGCCTATCAGCTTGCCGGCCAGACCATGGCCTGCAACATGATGGCCCCCGAAACCCTCGAGGGGGTGCTCGCCTTCATCGAGAAGCGCCCTCCCGACTGGCAGGCCTGAATGCCCCGATTCACGGCGGCAACCGCCTTCCGGCACGACCAGCCCGAAACCACCGCGGTGCTGGCGGTTCAGCTGGGCACGCCGCAGGCGCCGGAGCCTGGCCCGGTGCGGCGCTACCTGGCCCAGTTCCTGTCCGATCCGCGGGTCATCGAGATCCCGCGCATGATCTGGCTGCCCATCCTGCACGGCATCATCCTGCGCACCCGGCCGGCGCGTTCGGCGGCCAAGTACGCCACCATCTGGACCGAGCAGGGCTCGCCGCTGGCGGTGCATAGCCGCCAGCAGGCCGAACTGCTCGGCCAGGCTCTCGAGCGCGCCGGCCAGCGGGTCGAGGTCGCGCTGGCGATGCGTTACGGCGAACCCTCCATTCCGTCGGTGCTGCGCGAGCTGCGCGAGCGCAACCTCACCCGGCTGCTGGTGCTGCCGCTCTATCCGCAGTACGCCGGCTCCAGCGTGGGCACCGCGCTCGACGCCGTCATGAGCGAGATCGCCGGCTGGCGCAACCCGCCCGAGCTGCGCACCATCAAGCACTTCCACGATGATCCGGGCTACATCGGCGCGCTCGCCTCCCGCATCCGCGAGGTCTGGGCGCGCGAGGGCGAGCCCGAGCAGCTGCTGATGAGCTTTCACGGCGTGCCCGAGAGCACGCTGCTGCAGGGCGACCCGTACCACTGCGAGTGCCTGGTCTCCGCCCGGCTGCTGGCCACCGAGCTCGGCCTGCCGCGCGAGCGCTGGCGCGTCAGCTTCCAGAGCCGGCTGGGCCGCGCCCGTTGGCTGCAGCCCTACACCGAGGCGGTGCTGCGCGAGCTCGGCGCGCGCGGCACGAGCCGTCTCGACGTCGTCTGCCCGGGGTTCGTTGCCGACTGCCTCGAGACGCTCGAGGAGATCGCCATCGAGGGGCGCGAAACCTACGAGGCGGCGGGCGGCCATGGCTTTCGCTACATCGGCTGCCTGAACGACAGCCCGGCCTTCGCCGAGGCGCTCGCTGCGCTTGCCGGCCGCCACCTGCAGGGCTGGCCGACGGCAATGCCCACCGTGGCCGGGCAGGCGGCGGCCGATGCCGAGCTGGCACGGCGTCGCGAACGGGCGAGCGCCGCCGGCGCGACTGTCTGAAGGCGCGGGGTGCCGCGGCCGCGTGGCCGCAGGCCTTGAAATCGGCGCGGTCGCCCCAAATTCGCCCACTTGTGCCGCCCGCGAGGCGGTCCGTCACCCAACCGAGACCACAGGAGAAGCGGATGGCCGATCCGCAAACCGACCCGCCCGCCATGCCCCAGCCACCCGGTGGCGAGGCGCCATCCGCCGCCGGGGTCGATCTCGTCGCGGAGCTCGCCGCGGCCCTGGCGCGGGCCGACGACTTCTACGATCAGTTCGTCCGCGCGCGCGCCGACATCGAGAACATCCGTCGCCGAGCCCAGGACGACATCGCCAAGGCGCACAAGTTTGCCGTCGAGGGCTTCGCCGAGAGTCTGCTGCCGGTTCGCGACAGCCTCGAGATGGCGCTGGCCGTCAACGCCCCCACCCTCGACAGCCTGCGCGAGGGCGTGACCGCCACCCTGCGCCAGCTGGCCACGGCCTTCGAGCGCAACCGGATCGTCGAACTCAATCCGGTGGGCGAGCGCTTCGATCCGAACCGCCATCAGGCCATTTCCACCGTGCCCGCCGCCGGCACCCAGCCGCCGGTGGCGCCCAACCACGTGGTCAGCGTGCTCCAGAAGGGCTATCTGATCAGCGACCGGGTGCTGAGGCCCGCCCTGGTGGTCGTCGCCCAGGGCTGATCGGCGTCGGCGAGACGGCGCATGCCGCTTGAATTCCAGCCGCCGACGCTCATCTAGTACCCAACCCTATCCCGGACTTCCGACAAGGACCATCGACCATGGCAAAGATCATCGGCATCGACCTGGGCACGACCAACTCGTGCGTTGCGATCATGGAGGGCGGCCAGCCCAAGGTGATCGAGAACGCCGAGGGCGCCCGCACCACTCCGTCCATCATCGCCTACATGGAGGACGGCGAGATCCTGGTCGGCGCTCCGGCCAAGCGCCAGGCCGTCACCAATCCGCGCAACACCCTGTACGCCGTCAAGCGTCTGATTGGCCGGAAGTTCGACGAGAAGGAGGTGCAGAAGGACATCGACCTGATGCCCTACGGCATCGTCAAGGCCGATAACGGCGACGCCTGGCTGGGCGTGCGCGACCGCAAGCTGGCTCCGCCGCAGGTGTCGGCCGAGGTGCTGCGCAAGATGAAGAAGACCGCCGAGGACTACCTCGGCGAAGAGGTCACCGAGGCGGTGATCACCGTGCCTGCCTACTTCAACGACAGCCAGCGCCAGGCCACCAAGGACGCCGGTCGCATCGCCGGGCTGGAAGTCAGGCGGATCATCAACGAGCCCACCGCGGCCGCTCTCGCCTTCGGCCTCGACAAGGCGGCGGGCAAGGACCGCAAGATCGCCGTCTACGACCTCGGTGGCGGCACCTTCGACGTGTCGATCATCGAGATCGCCGACGTCGATGGCGAGAAGCAGTTCGAGGTGCTCTCCACCAACGGCGATACCTTCCTCGGCGGCGAGGACTTCGACCAGCGCATCATCGATTACCTGATCGGCGAGTTCAAGAAGGAGCAGGGCGTCGATCTCTCCAAGGACGTGCTCGCCCTGCAGCGCCTGAAGGAATCGGCCGAGAAGGCCAAGATCGAGCTGTCTTCCAGCCAGGCCACCGATCTGAACCTGCCCTACATCACGGCCGATGCGTCGGGCCCGAAGCACCTGAACATGAAGCTCACCCGCGCCAAGCTCGAGGCGCTGGTCGATGACCTGATCGCGCGCACGGTCGAGCCCTGCCGCCTGGCCATGAAGGATGCCGGCGTGAAGGCCTCCGACATCGACGACGTGATCCTGGTCGGCGGC
Organism: Burkholderiaceae bacterium; assembly: GCA_044370795.1. Lineage (GTDB taxonomy): Bacteria > Pseudomonadota > Gammaproteobacteria > Burkholderiales > Burkholderiaceae_E > Quisquiliibacterium. The sequence continues at coordinate 2,931 of JBILUW010000074.1, read as the reverse complement.
ATGACCCGCATGCCCAAGGTGCAGGAGGCGGTCAAGGAGTTCTTCGGCAAGGAGCCGCGCAAGGACGTCAATCCCGACGAGGCGGTGGCCGTGGGCGCGGCCGTCCAGGGGGCGGTGCTGGCCGGCGATCGCAAGGACGTGCTGCTTCTCGACGTCAGCCCGCTGTCGCTGGGCATCGAGACGCTGGGCGGCGTCATGACCGCGATGATCAAGCGCAACACCACCATCCCCACCAAGCACTCGCAGGTCTTCTCGACCGCCGAGGACAACCAGCCGGCCGTGACCATCAAGGTCTACCAGGGCGAGCGTGAACTGGCCTCCGGCAACAAGCTGCTCGGCGAGTTCAACCTCGAGGGCATCCCGCCGTCGCCGCGCGGCATGCCGCAGATCGAGGTCGCCTTCGACATCGATGCCAACGGCATCCTGCACGTGTCGGCCCGCGACAAGGCCAGCGGCAAGGAGAACAAGATCACGATCAAGGCCAATTCGGGCTTGTCCGAGGGCGAGATCCAGAAGATGGTCAAGGACGCCGAGGTCAATGCCGCCGAGGATCATCGCCGCGTCGAACTCGTCAACGCCCGCAACCAGGGCGAGGCCACGGTGCACTCGGTGCGCAAGTCGCTTGCCGAGCACGGCGACAAGCTCGGCGACGAGGACAAGGGCCGGATCGACGACGCCATCCGCGCGCTCGAGGAGGCGCTGAAGGGCGAGGACAAGGCCGAGATCGACAAGCGCAGCGCCGAACTCGCGACCGCCTCGCAGAAGCTCGGCGAGATGATGTACGCGAAGATGCAGGCCGAGCAGGGCGATGCCGCGGGCGCCGCAGGCGCTGCGGGCGCCGGGGCGGCCGGTGCCGGTGCCGGTGCCGAGGCCCGGCGCAAGGACGAGGATGTCGTCGACGCCGACTTCAAGGAGGTCCGCCGCGGCTGAGCATCGCCGCGCCTGCCCGGCGACCGCTGCCCGTTCCGACGGCCAGCGGTCGTCGCCTTTGGCGCGCCGACAGCCGGGCGGAGATCCGCGCGACGACTCTCGAATAAGCCCGGCAAGGGCATGGGAAAGACCGAATGGCCAAGCGTGAGCTTTACGAAGTTCTGGGGGTGGCGAAGAACGCCAGCGAGGAGGATCTGAAGAAGGCCTACCGCAAGCTGGCGATGAAGCACCATCCGGACCGCAATCCCGACGACAAGAGCGCCGAGGAGAAGTTCAAGGAGGCCAAGCTGGCCTACGAGATCCTCTCCGACCCCAAGAAGCGCGAGGCCTACGACCGCTTCGGGTTCGCCGGGATCGATCCGAGCGCCGGGCCCGCGGGCGGCGGCGGCGGGGGCGCGGGCGGAGGTGGCTTTGCCGACGTGTTCGGCGACATCTTCGGCGACATCTTCGGGCAGGGCCGTGGCGGCGGTGGCGGCGGCGGCGGGCGTAGCAACGTCTATCGCGGCGCCGATCTGCGCTACGGCCTCGAGATCAGCCTCGAGCAGGCGGCCGGCGGGTTTGCGACCGAGATCCGTGTGCCGGGCTGGGAGTCGTGCGAGCCCTGCGGTGGCACCGGCGCCAAGCCCGGCACGCGTCCCAAGGTATGCGGCACCTGCAACGGCCAGGGCAGCGTGCGCCTGCAGCAGGGCTTCTTCTCGATCCAGCAGACCTGCCCGACCTGCCACGGCCGCGGCAAGGTGATCGCCGAGCCGTGCAGCGCCTGCGACGGCGCCGGCCGCACCAAGAAGGCGCGCACCCTCGAGGTCAAGATTCCGGCCGGCATCGACGACGGCATGCGCATCCGCCTGTCGGGCAACGGCGAGCCCGGGGTGAACGGCGGGCCGCCGGGCGACCTCTACGTCGAGATCAAGGTCAAGGAGCATTCGGTCTTCCAGCGCGAGGGCGACGATCTCCACTGCGAGATACCGATCTCCATCGTCACGGCGGCGCTTGGCGGCAAGGTTCAGGTGCCCACCCTGCACGGTCGCGCCGAGATCGAGCTGCCCGAGGGCACCCAGACCGGCAAGACCTTCCGGTTGCGCGGCAAGGGGATCAAGGGCTATCACTCGAGCTACCCGGGCGACCTCTACGCCCATGTATCTCTCGAGACGCCGGTGCGCCTCAACGACCGTCAGAAGAAGTTGCTGCGCGAGTTCGAGACCACGTTGCAGGATCCCAAGCACAGCCCGCAGTCCAAGGGCTGGATGGACAAGGTCAAGGACTTCTTCCAGTGACGCCTGCCCGCGCGCCGGTCTGGCGGTGGTCGCCGTGAAGCTGACCTTCGCCGGCGCCGCCGGCACCGTGACCGGCTCGCGCTTCCTGCTGCAGGACGGCCGCCGGGCTTTCCTGGTCGACTGCGGCCTGTTCCAGGGCTACAAGCAGCTGCGCCTGCGCAACCGGCAGCCGCTGCCGCTGGCGCCCCGGCGCATCGGCGCGGTCATCCTCAGCCACGCCCACCTCGACCACAGCGGCTGGCTGCCGCTGCTCGTGCGTGATGGCTTTCGCGGGCCCATCCACGCCACTCAGGCCACCCGCGACCTCTGCGCCATCCTGCTGCGCGACAGCGCGCACCTGCAGGAGGAGGAGGCCAGATTCGCCAACCGCCATGGCTACAGCCGGCACGAGCCTGCCGAGCCGCTCTACACGGTCGAGGACGCCGAGCGCGCGCTCGGCCTGTTCCAGCCGCTGGCGTTCGGCGACGAACTCGACCTCGGCGACGATCTCCGCGCGGTGCTGCAGCCGGCCGGCCACCTGCTCGGCGCAGCCAGCGTGCGCCTGCAGCGGCGCGGCCGCTCGCTCGTGATCTCCGGCGATCTCGGCCGCACCGAAGACCCCATCATGCGCGCCCCGGCCCGCTTCGAGGGCGCCGACTGGCTGCTGCTCGAGTCCACCTACGGCAATCGCCATCACGCGCCCGACGACACCGAGCAGACGCTCGCGCGCGTGATCCGCGAGGCGGCC
>JBILUW010000210.1:0-7032 GCA_044370795.1 Burkholderiaceae bacterium | reverse complement strand
CGCCCGGGGAGCCCTGATGGTGAACGCGCACGACGGCGAGATTGTCGCGGTCGAGCGCATCGAGGTGGATGTTCTGCGCTGGCACGCCCTCGAGGTGGACATCGGCGAGGCCGCCGACCGGCGTGCGGCGATCCGCTCGGCAGGTTTGCGTCTGGAGCAGGCGCTGCACGCCACGCCCTCGCACCTGCCCCTGGCCGTGCGGGTCACGTTCACGGGTCGCTCGGCCGCGCACGCGGAGCTCATCGCCGACGAAGGACAGCTGCGCCAGGAGATCGTCGCGCAGGCGGTCGCGCTCGATGCCGATCGGCTGTGGATCGAGAAGGTCCGGGTGGCCAGCGAACCCGCAGGCCCTGGCCCGCTGCCCTCGGCGGACGAAGCGCAAGGGGCGCTCGCCGAACTTGCAACGCTTGCGCTCGCGGCCGGCGACGACCCGGGCTTCGTGCAGGCGCTGCAAGCCGACTGGCTCGCCGTGCTCGAGCGGCTGCCGCATGACGTCCTGCAGGCCTCGCCGGAACTGCATGCGCTGCGCCACGACCCTGCCGCGCAGATCACCGACCGTCTGAGGGACGCCACGCCGGTGCTGATCGGCCGGGTGGCCCGGCACGGCGGCTCGAGTGGCTGAGCACGGGCGTCCGACGATGCGCATCCGCGAACTCAGGCTGATCCGGTACGGCAAGTTCACCGACCGCGCGCTTGCCCTGCCGGGCAGGGATCGGGACATTCATCTGATCGTCGGCCCCAACGAGGCCGGCAAGTCGACCGTGCGGGCGGCCATCGGCGATTGGCTGTTCGGCATCCCGGTGCGCACGCCGCTGGCCTTCCTGCATCCGATGCCCGATCTGCGCATCGGTGGCGTGCTCGAGCGGCAGGCCGCCGCGGGCGCCGCGCCCGAGCGGCTCGCCTTCGACCGGACCAAGGGCAACAGGAACACGCTGCGCGCACCGGACGATACGCCGCTGCCCGAGGGCACCCTGCTGCCCTGGCTGGGCAGCCTGCAGGCACAGGCCTTCAACCGGATGTACGCCCTGGATCACGCCGCGCTCGTCGAGGGCAGCGCGGGCATCCTGTCGGCCTCCGACGATCTGGGTCGCATGCTGTTCCAGTCGGCAGCCGGCATCGAGCATCTGGGCGAGGCGCTGCACAAGCTGCAAAGCGAAGCAGACGCCCTGTGGGCACCGCGCAAGGCTGGCGCCCGGGCCTACTATCAGGCGCAGGAAAACTTCGAGGCAGCCCAGGCCGCGTTCAAGCGCGCGACGCTGCGCGCCCGCGACTGGAAGGCAGCGCACGAGGCGCTGGCCACCACCCAGGCGGCGCTCGACGCGGCCCGGGAGCAGGAAGCCGACCTGCGGCTGCAGATCAGCCGGCTGGAGCGCATCCGACGCGTGCGCCCGCTGCTGCTGAAGCTCGACGCCGCCACGGCCCAGCGCGCCGACCTGCTCGCCACCGGCCCCATCGCCCCGCTCGCCGCCGATGCCGGCTCGCAGCTGCGGCTGGCAGTGCAGGAGATCGCGGTGGCCCGCGCCGACATCGCCCGCCTGGAACACGAGATCGCCGAGGCCCGCGATGGCCTGGATCGCTCGCCGGTCGACAGCACCATCGTCTCGCTGACTGACGACATCACCGAACTCAACGAGCGACGCCTGCAGTTCCGCGCGCATCGCACCGACCTGATCAAGCGCGAGGAGGAGGTCCGCCTTGCGTGGGCCCTCGTGCAGGAGCAGATGCGCGGCCTGGGCTGGCAGGCCGACGGCGAGGACGCCGTCCGCAGCCGGCTTCCAGCCGAGCCGGCGCGCGCGCGCCTGTCGGCGCTGATCCGCGAGCGTGATGCCATCGAGCAGAAACTCGACAACGCATGCGCCAGCCTCGCCGATCGACAACGGCAGCAGTCGTCGGCCCAGGAGGCCCTGTCGAGACTCGCAGCCGACGGGGTAGACCCGGCACTGCGCGACGCGGTGGAGAACGCGCACAGGCTGGGCGATCACGAGGCGACGATCGCCGGGATGCGCGAGGCGATAGCCGATTTCGCGGCGAGGACGGACGCAGGCATCGCGGCGCTGGGAGCCTGGCGCATGCCCGTGCAGGCGCTGCAGGGCATGGTCGTGCCCGACGCCCAGCTGCTGTCGGGCCTGCTCGAGCAGCACAGAACCGATGCCGCCGAAGCGAAGCGCCTGCGCGCTGCGCTCGACGACAGGGCCCAGGAGCTTGCGCGACTCGAACTCGAGCTGCAGCAGTTCGTGCGGCGCTTTCAGCCCGTCTCACGCGATGAGGTGGTGCAGGCGCGGCGTACCCGGGATGAGGCCTGGCAGGCCATCCGCCAGACTCCGCAGTCGCTGGCTGACCGGGCGGGGGATTTCGAGGCGCGCCTGGCGCAGGCCGACAGGCTGGCTGACGAACGTCACGATCGGGCCCGGCACGATGCCGATCGTCAGTCCAAGGCCGACGCAGTCGAGGGCAAGCGGCACGAGCGGCTCGATCTCGAACACCGCCTGCGCGCGCTCGACGATGCGATGGCCGAGCGCACCAGCCGATGGGAGGCGCTGGCGAGTGCCTGCGGCCTGCCACGCCTGCCGCTGGAGGTGGCCGCCACCTGGCTGCAGCAGCGCCAGAGCATCCTGCAACTCGACGGCGACCGGGCGGATACCGAACGCGCACTGCGCGCCGCGCAGGCCCGGGCGGACGAGGCTCGCGACCGTCTCAGGGCCCTGCTGGGCGAAGCATCGGCCGACACGCCCGTGCCCGATCTGGCCGGCTGTGTGCGACAGGCAAGAGCCCGGATCACGCTCGCCGACGAAGCGCAGGGGCAACGCGCGCGCCTCGAGCAGGAGATACGCGAAGGCCGGCTCGCGCTGGCCGGGGCAGAGGCCGCGGTGGAGCTCGCCCGCAAGGCCTGGGATGCCTGGACCGGATCGTGGCGGGCGGCCGTGACGGCCGCCGGGTACGCGGCCGACGCTGCCGTCGACCAGGTGGAGGCCGAACTGGCGGTGATGCAAGACGTGGAGCGACACCTCGACCACATCCGCAACATCCGCAGCGAGCGCATCGAGACCATGCAGGCCGACCTCGATGGACTTGCCCGCACCGCGCGCGAACTGGCGCAGCGCCTGGCCGTCCCGCACGCTGACCTTACCCCCGAGGCACTCGCGCTGGAGCTGGTCCGACGGCTCGACCTCGCACGCAAGGCCGATGCCGAAAGGGCCGCGTGGCAGGAACGGCTCGATCGCGACCGCACCAAGCTCGAAGCCGCCGAGCAGCGCCTGCTGAGCGACAGGGCCCGCCTGAGCCCCTTGATGATGGCTGCGGGCGCCGACGACGAGGCGGCCCTCGGGGTGGCCATCGAGCGCTCGGACCGGCTGCGCGCCATCGAGGGCGCGATGGCCTCGGCCGAACACGATCTGGCCCTGGCCGCCGACGGCCTGCCCGTGCAGACGCTGCGCGCGGAGGTCGAGGGCATCGGCCCCGACGCCCTCGCCGCCGAGATCGCGCAGCTCGACGCGCGCTCGCGCGAGGTGGTCGACCTGATCGCATCGCTGGGCAACGACTACGGCGCCAACAAGGTCGCGTTCGACGCACTGAACGGCACCGACGAGGCGGCCAGAGCCGAGTCGCAGCGGCAGGAGGCGATCGCCGCGATGGCCGATGCCGCCGAGCGCTACCTCAGACTGCAGACGGCGGCGCGCCTGCTGCGGTGGTCGATCGAGAAGTTTCGCGAAACCCGGCAAGGCCCGATGCTGCAGAAGGCCTCGGCCATCTTCAGCGCACTCACGCTCGATTCGTTCAGCCGCCTGCTGGTGGACGCCGATGGCGAGACGCCCCGCCTGCTGGGCCTGCGCCCCGATGGCAGGCAGGTGGATGTCGGCGGCATGAGCGAGGGCTCGCGCGATCAGCTCTATCTGGCGCTGCGGCTGGCCGCGCTCGAACTGCAGAGCGAGGAAGGCGCCGGCATGCCGCTGATCGCCGATGACCTCTTCGTCAACTTCGACGACCGCCGCACGGGCGCGGGGCTGAACGCCCTCGGCGAGCTCTCACGCCGGATGCAGGTGGTGTTCCTCACCCACCACGATCACCTCGTGCCACTGGCCAGGCAGGTGCTCGGCGAGGATCTGAACGTGGTGGTGCTCTGATCGAACCGGTCTAGCCGCGCGTCCGGGGGCCGTGCCGGGCAGCCCGGGCGGCCTCGACGCGTCAGCACGGCGTGACCTTCTCGCGGATCTCGTGGCGGGCCAGGACGGGGCAAATCTCGAGCGTGTCTTTCATGGCCTCGTCGATCATCAGAATCGGTTTGCCTCCCCCTACCAGGATGAATTCGCCGCTGCGGTAGCCGCCCAAGGCACCAGAAGGTCGAGCTGAGCCGCCGCGGCATGGATGCGGTTGTGGCGGCCAGCGTCTCGGTCCACAGGCAGGCGGTGGCCAACGGCTACACCGCGAACGTGGTCAGCTGGACCGACACCAGGCGTCATGAGGCTCTGGCCTCGGCGGTGGCGGGAAGCAGCAACCCGGTCGAAAAGTCCTCCTTCGTCGCAGCCAGCGGGAAGCTGCTGAAGGAGCTGCCCATCGACGCGAGGCCTGCCCTGACGGCCGGCATGTCGAAGGTGATCGGCTCCGATGTCAATGGCGTGATCGAGAACACCCTGCTGCAGAACACGCGCGGCGGCGCCAGCGATGGTCGCAGGGCCCTGAAGAACTACGCCGAGGCGCTGATCGATACCAACCAGCATGCGCACCTCGGTGCGATCACGCTTTCGCTGCAGCGCGGCAACGACCTGAAACACGACCCGATGCAGTGGCTGTCGGCGCCGCTGGTGCGGTCTGGCGAAGCGCCATCCTTCGCGCGGGCGCGCGTGATGGGCGACTGGCTGGGCATCGTCGGCTCTGCGGTGAACACGCGCACCACCAGCCGGGATCAGCAGATGGTTGTCGGAGCCCTGATGTTTACCGGATCCGCCGACGTCCTCAAGGAACTGACCTCGGCCGCGTTCCCGCAATTCAAGGTCGCGATCGGCGTTGCCAATGCCGTCATCAAGCCGGCGGTCAACGCCTCCATCATCGCGTTCCGCACGGAGTTTGCAAGAGCCGACCGGGACTTCGTGCGCGCACTGTACGAAGGCGCGCTGCCCCGTCACCCCAACGGCGTCGAGGCGACCGGCGTCTGGGTCACCACGATGAACGCGCAATTCAATACCAGCCTGACGCGCCAGTAGACCGGGCGCCGCGTCCCGGACAACAAAGCGGCCGACCGATCTGTCAGGGCCGTTCCGACACCGCCAGGCACGCGGGCGCCGCCGTAAACCACTATCGTCGCGTGACCGGGCGGCGCATTGCCGCCTCGCTCACCCGAGCGAGGCGTGCGGCGACCACGCCGGCTCGAGGAGACGGCCATGCCCGTACGCGTCATCGGAATGATCGGCGTCGATCCGCCGAAGGGAAACACCCTGCACGTCATCGCCGGCGGCATCTCGCCCGGCTTCCTGGCCGAGTTCGCGCGGGCGCATGAAGACGCCGGCTTCGACCTGGTGCTGGTGGGCTACTACTCGAGTTCGGCCGAGGGCTTCGGCGTGGCGGCCTACGCGGCCGCGCACACCCGACGGCTGGGCTTTCTGATCGCCCACCGCCCCGGGGTGCTGGTGCCCACGCTGGCCGCGCGCTCGGTGGCCACCTTCGATGCGCTGTGGGGCGGGCGCATGGCGCTGCACATCATCGCGGGCGTGACCGACGAGGACATGCAGCGCGACGGCGACTTCACGCCCAAGGACGAGCGCTACGAGCGCGCCACCGAATACCTCGAAGTGATGCGCAAGGTCTGGACCGCGAAGGCGCCCTTCGACCATGAGGGCCGCTTCTATCGCTTTGCCGACGTGCGCACCGACGCCCGGCCGCTGCAGCAGCCCTATCCGCCGCTCTTCTTCGGCGGCTCGTCGGAAGGCGCGCTGGTCATGGGTGCGGCGCACTGCGACGTGTTCGCGATGTACGGCGAGCCGCTCGCCGAGACCGAGCAGCGCATGAACGACTTTCGCCGCCGCGTGGCCGCGCTGGGCCGGCCGGCGCCGGGCTTCAACATGTCGTTTCGGCCGATCATCGCGGCTACCGAAGGCCAGGCCTGGGACAAGGCCGCGAAGGTGCTGCAGGACCTGAAGGACGGTGGCGCGCTGCCCACCCGCGCGCTCGATGCCTCGGCCGAGCGGCTGGTGGACATCGCCTCGCGCGGCGATGTGCACGACGAGCGCCTGTGGATGCCGGTGGCGGCGCTGGCCGGCGGGCGTGGCAACTCCACCTGCCTGGTGGGCACGCCCGAGCAGGTGGCGCAGGCGATGCTGCGCTACTACCGCCTGGGCATCCACTCCTTTCTCATCCGCGGCTTCGATCCGGTGAGCGACGTGACCGACTACGGCCGCGAGCTGATTCCGAGGTTGCGGCTGGGGGCGCGGGAGGTGGATGCGGCCATGGAGGCGTCGACATGAAACACGCGATCACCCAGCACAGCGTCACGTCCGCCCGCCACACCACCGGCTATCTCGCCTGTGGCGCCCAAGACGCGCCGCTGATGATCTTCGTGCACGGCTGGCCGGAGCTGTCGCTGTCGTGGCGGCATCAGTTGCCGGTGTTCGCCAACCTGGGCTTTCGCTGCATCGCGCCCGACATGCGCGGCTACGGCCGATCGAGCACCTATGCGCGCCACGAGGACTACGCGCAGGAGGCTGTCGTCGCCGACATGCTCGAGCTGCTGGCATCGCTGGGCCGCCAGCAGGCGGTGTGGATCGGTCACGACTGGGGCAGCCCCGTCGTCTGGAACATCGCCTCGCATCATCCCGAGACCTGCGTCGGTGTCGCAAGCCTGTGCGTGCCCTACCTCGCCGACGGCTTCAGCGTCGTCAATCTCGCGCCGCTGGTCGATCGCCGGCTGTATCCCGAAGACCGCTACCCGGTGGGCCAGTGGGACTACCAGCTGTTCTACGAGGAGAGCTTCGACATCGCCCGCAAGGGCTTCGAGGCCAACGTGCGCAACGTGGTGAAGGCGCTGTTCCGCAAGGGCGACCC
>JBILUW010000209.1:0-7047 GCA_044370795.1 Burkholderiaceae bacterium | reverse complement strand
TGCTCACGTACACCCAGCGCTGCGGCGGCCCCGCCGGCGAGCGGCTCCGGGCCCGCTGGCCGGCCTCGGGCGGGCCGGCGCGTTGCCCCCGCAGCAGCGCCGCCACCAGCCGCGCGGTGCGCGGATCGCCCGCGCCCTCGGCCGGCGGCGGCGCCAGATGCACCACCCGCGCCGCGAAGGCGCGCAGCGCGCGCGCCCGCAGCGCATCGAGATCGAGCCGCAGCGGCCGGATGCCTGCGGCTCGCAGCGCCGCCGCGTTGGCTTCCGATCGGACGGTGCCAACCGCGCGCAGCCCGCGCGCGGCCAGCAGAGCGCCGATCCGGCGGCCGACATCGCCGCAGCCCACGAGCAGCACCGTGGCCGCTCGAAACCGCCGCGGCAGAGCGCCGCGATAAACTCGCCGGGTTCGCATGGCCCCGATTATCGCGCCACGCCGGCTCGCAGCCAGCCGCCGTGGCCATGTCCCGAACCACCATGGCCCACACCGTCCTAGTCAAGCCCAGCGGCAAGCAGTTCCTGGTCGAACCCGACGAGACCATCCTCGAGGCGGCGCTGCGCCAGTCGGTGGTCATGCCCTATGGCTGCCGCAACGGCGCCTGCGGCTCGTGCAAGGCGCGCATCGTGGGGGGCGGGGGCGCGCGGGGCGCCCCCCGGGCCGCCCCCCGCCCCGAGGCCGAGGCCGTGCGCGGCTACATGCTGCCGTGCTGCGCGCACGCCACCACCGACCTGATCATCGAGGCCCGCGTCGTTGGCGGCGCCGGCGACATCGCGGTGCGCAAGATGCCCTGCCGCATCGCCGCGATCGAGCGCGTGGCGCCCGACGTCGTCGTGCTGCGCCTGCAGCTGCCCGCCAACGAACGCCTGCAGTTCCTCGCCGGCCAGTACATCGAGCTGATCCTGAAGGACGGCACCCGGCGCAGCTACTCGATGGCCTGCCCGCCGCACGCCGCCGAGCAGCTCGAGCTGCACGTGCGCCACATGCCCGGCGGGCGCTTCACCGATGCGCTGTTCGGCGTGACCGAACCGCCGGTGCGCGAGCGCGACATCCTGCGCTTCGAGGGCCCGATGGGCACCTTCTTCCTGCGCGAGGACTCCGACAAGCCCATCGTGCTGCTGGCCAGCGGCACGGGCTTCGCCCCCATCCGCGCCATCGTCGAGCACATGATCCACAAGTCGATCACGCGGCCGGCGGTGCTCTACTGGGGCGGGCGCAGGCCGCACGACCTGTACCAGCGCGAGCTGTGCCAGAGCTGGGCCACGCAGCTGCCGGGCTTTCGCTTCGTGCCCGTCGTCTCCGATGCGCTGCCCGAGGATGGCTGGCAGGGCCGCACCGGCTTCGTCCACCAGGCCGTCATCGCCGACCTGCCCGATCTCTCGGGCCACGAGGTCTATGCCTGCGGCGCTCCGGTGATGGTCGAGGCCGCGCGCACCGATTTCACGCGCCTGTGCGGCCTGCCCGAGGACGCCTTCTTCGCCGACGCCTTCACGAGCGCGGCCGACGTCGCAGCGTAGCGGCCTGCGTGGCCAGCGCCGCGCCCACCGCGGCGCCGAAGGCCGCCGCGAGTCCGGTGCGCGGCAGCATCAGCGCCGCCACGAGGCAGAACGCGGCGAAGGAGTACAGCCCCGCGGCCAGCGCCCGCAGCAGGGTGGCTGCGTAGGCCGCTCCCTGCGCGCGATGCGAGAACCCTGCCAGCACCACGCTCATGATCGGAAACACCGCGAACAGGCCGCTCCAGCGCGGCCCCGCGGTGGCCGCCCCGTAGGTGACCCCCAGGGTGAGCAGCGCGCCGGCGAGCATGCGCAGCACCAGTTCGCCATGACCGCCGTGGCGCACCGGGCCGCTTGCCGCGCCTGGCGGGAACAGCCGCGGCGCCACCACCAGCGACACTGCCGCGAGCACCGCCGACAGCGCCAGCGAGTCGGGCAGGATTGACAGCAGCCATGCCGCCAGCGCCCAGGCCGAGAAGGCCAGCGTCAGCGCGAGCGGCCAGCGTGCGCGCTGCGCGGCGTGCGCGTAGACCACGGTGACGGCAACCGTGCTCAGCACGGCCGAGAGCGCCGCCCCCGCCGCCTGCGCCGCGAACACCGGCCCCTGCTCGAGCGCCACGAACACCAGGATGGGCCCGGTGACGACCGGCAGCCCGGCCATCCAGCCGGCCAGCGCCGGGCCCCAGCGGCGGGCGGCCAGCGTGACCAGCACCAGGAACAGCGGCACGAGCACCAGCTTGAGCGCGAGCATCGCGCCGCCGGTGGCCGTCATGCGTCCTCGGCCTCGCCCAGATAGGCGGCGCGCACGCGCGGGTCGTCGAGCATGCGCGCTGCCTGGTCGTGCATCACGATCAGGCCCGAATCCATCACGTAACCACGGCTGGCAACCTCCAGCGCGAGCCGGGCGTTCTGCTCGACGAGCAGGATGGTGACCCCCTGCGCGGCCACGCTGCGCACCACGTCGAAGACCGTGCTCACCATGATCGGCGACAGGCCCATGCTCGGCTCATCGAGCAGCAGCAGCCGCGGCCGGCTCATGAGGGCACGCGCCATCGCCAGCATCTGCTGCTCGCCGCCCGACATGGTGCCCGCGAGCTGCGACGCCCGCTCCTTCAGGCGCGGAAAGATGCCGAACATCTTCTCGACGTCGGCGGCGATGCCGGCCTGGTCGCGGCGCGTGTACGCGCCCATCAGGAGGTTCTCGACGATGGTCATGCGCGCGAACACGCCACGGCCCTCGGGCACCATCGCCAGCCCGCGCTCGACCAGACGGTAGGCCGGCTGCCCGCGGATGGAGGCGCCGTCGTAGCTGACATCGCCCTCGGCCCAGGGCAGGGAACCGGTGATGGCCTTCAGGGTGGTGGTCTTGCCGGCGCCGTTGGCCCCGATGAGCGCGACCAGCTCGCCCGGCATCACCTCGAGGTCGACGCCCTTGACGGCCTGGATGCCGCCGTAGGCTACCTTCAGGCCGCTCACGCGCAGCAACGGTTCAGGCATGACCGGTTCCCAGGTAGGCGGCGATCACGGCCGGGTCGCGCTGCACCTGCGCGGGCTCGCCATCGGCGATCCGGCGGCCGCCGTCGAGGACCGTGACGCGGTCGCACAGGCCCATCACGAGCTTCACGTCGTGCTCGATCAGCAGGATGGTGCTGCCGTCGCGCCGTATGCCCTCGAGCAGCGCGCGCAGCGCGAGCTTCTCGGTGGCATTCATGCCGGCGGCCGGCTCATCGAGCGCGAGCAGCAGCGGTTCGGTGGCCAGCGCGCGGGCGATCTCGAGCCGGCGCTGATCGCCGTAAGACAGGGTGCGCGCCGGATAGCCGGCGTAGCGGGCGATGCCGACGTAGTCGAGCAGCTGCATCGCGCGCTCGCGGATCGCGCGCTCCTCGTCGCGCTCGGCGCGGGTCTTGAACACGGCGCCCCAGATCCCGGCGCGCGTGCGCACGTGACGGCCGACCATCACGTTCTCGAGCGCGCTCATCTCGCCGAACAGCCGGATGTTCTGGAAGGTGCGGGCGATGCCCGCGCGCGCCACTGCGTGCACCGCCGTTGGCTGGTAGGGCCGGCCGGCGAGCTCGAAGCGGCCGGCGTCGGGCGCGTAGAGCCCGGTGATCACGTTGAAGAAGGTGGTCTTGCCGGCGCCGTTGGGGCCGATGAGGCCGTAGATCTGGCCGCGCTCGATGCGCAGCCCGACGTCGGCCAGCGCCTGCAGGCCGCCGAAGCGCTTGCTGACGCCGGTCACGGAGAGCAGCGGCGCGGCCGCCTGATCTGCGTTCACGGCGGGTTCAGCGGTCGTGGCGCGGGGCGGGCCACAGCCCCTCGGGCCGGCGCAGCATGATCAGCACCATGGCCAGGCCGAAGACCAGCATGCGCAGCGCCTCGGGGGCGACCACCTCGGCGCCGAACAGCGCCTGCTGCGCTGGCCTGGCGACGAAGCGCAGCACCTCGGGAATGGCATAGAGCAGCACCGCGCCGAGGATGACGCCGGGCACGTGCCCCATGCCGCCGAGCACGACCATCGCGACGATGACGATGGACTCCGACAGCACGAAGCTTTCGGGCGAGACGAAGCCCTGGAAGGCGGCGAACATCGCGCCCGAGACGCCGCCGAACGAGGCGCCCATCGCGAAGGCGAGCAGCTTGACGTTGCGGGTGTCGATGCCCATCGCCTTGGCCGCGGTCTCGTCCTCGCGGATCGCCACCCAGGCGCGGCCCAGGCGCGAGTCCTGCAGGCGGATCGAGACCACGATCACGATCACGGTGAGCGCGAGGAACAGGTAGTAGTAGAGCTGCACCGGTTGCAGCGTGAGGCCGCCGATCTCGAGCGGCCGCGACAGCTCGACCCCGCCGATGCTCACCGGGTCGATGTTGCTGATGCCTCCCGGGCCGTTGGTGACGTTGACGGGGGCGTTCAGGTTGTTCAGGAAGATCCGGATGATCTCGCCGAAGCCCAGCGTGACGATGGCGAGATAGTCGCCGCGCAGCCGCAGCGTGGGCGCGCCCAGCAGCACGCCGAACAGCGCCGCCACCCCGGCCGACAGCGGCAGCACCAGCCAGATGGAGTTGTGCAGGCCGTCGGGGAAATTGGCGGCGATCCAGGCGAAGTTCTCCTGCAGGTGCGGCGACGACAGCAGCGCGTAAAGGTAGGCGCCCACCGCGTAGAAGGCCACGTAGCCGAGGTCGAGCAGGCCCGCGTAGCCGACCACGATGTTCAGCCCCAGCGCCAGCATCACGTAGAGCAGGGCGAAGTCGAGCATGCGCACCCAGGCATTGCCGGCCAGGCCCGCGACCAGCGGCAGCACCGCCAGCGCCACGCCCACGGCCACGGTGGCCGCGAGCGCGGCGCGCGGACTGCCGGCCAGCGACGGGAAGAAGACGCGGGTGACGGACACGGTGGCTGGGCGGGCGCCGGTCAGGCCCGATCGGCGACCCGCTCGCCCATGATCCCGGAGGGGCGAAAGACGAGCACGACGATGAGGACGATGAAGGCGAAGATGTCCTGGTAGTGGCTGCCCAGGAAACCGCCGGTGAGATCGCCGATGTAGCCGGCGCCCAGGCTCTCGATGAGGCCCAGCAGCAGCCCGCCGACCATGGCTCCGGCGAGGTTGCCGATGCCGCCGAGAACCGCTGCCGTGAACGCCTTCAGGCCCGGGATGAAGCCCATCGAGAAGTGGGCGATGTTGTAGTTGAGCGCGACCAGAACGCCGGCTACCGCAGCCAGCGCCGCGCCGATCGCGAAGGTGGCGGCGATCACCTGGTTGGCGTTGACGCCCATCAGCCCGGCGATGCGCGGATTCTCGGCGGTGGCGCGCATGGCCCGCCCCAGCCGCGTGCGGTTAACGAGCAGCATCAGCCCGGCCATCATGAGCGCCGCCACCACCAGCACCAGGATCTGCTTGGGGGCGAGCATCGCCCCGCCGATCTGGACTGGCGTGGTGGGCAGCAGATCGGGGAACACGATGGGGTTGGGCTTCCAGATGATCATGGCAACCGTCTGGATCACGATGGACACGCCGATCGCGGTGATCAGCGGCGCAAGCCGCGGCGCGTTGCGCAGCGGCCGGTAGGCGACCCGCTCGATGAACAGCGACAGCGCCACGCAGGCTGGCACCGCGGCGGCGATGGCCAGCACGAGGATGGCGGGCCCGGGCAGACCCGAGCCGGCGAGCGATGCCACCACCGTCACGCCGACCATCGCGCCCACCATCAGCACGTCGCCGTGGGCGAAGTTGATCAGCTGCAGGATGCCGTACACCATGGTGTAGCCCAGGGCGACCAGCGCATACACGCTGCCCAGGACCAGGCCGTTCAGGATCTGCTGCAGCAGGATGTCGAGTTGGATCACGGTGAGCCGCGCGGCGTGCGATCAGCGGGCCGAGAGCACCCAGCGCGCCAGCGCTGCGGCCTCGTCGGCCGACACCTGCGGGTTGGCGGGCATCGGGATCTGCCCCCACGCGCCCACGCCGCCCTCGCGGATCTTTTTCGCGAGCCGGGCAGCCGCGTCGCGGTCGGAGGCGTAGCGGCTGGCGATGTCGCGCCACGACGGGCCGATCAGCTTCTTCTCGGCGGCGTGACAGGCGGTGCAGTTGCGCGCCTTCGCGAGATCGGCGCTGGCATGGGCCGGCGCGGACAGCGCGCCGAACGACAGCGCGACGAGTGCGGCAAGGGCGGTGGTGGGGCGCATCGGCAGGCTCCTGGATCGGTCTGGGGTCGTCTGGGTCGCGGCTGCGGGGCCCACCGCAGCGCCGCGACCGCCGTTCGTACGCTGCCGAAGGCCGTCGGGTCCCGACGCGGACCGCATCTCGCTGCAGAGACCATATCCTGCCTTCCAGGTTGTCTTTCGGCGTGACTTGTCCATGCTCTTCGTCTGGTCAGGCGTATTCTTCCTCGCACTTCGCTACCTCGAGGTCGGGCCCTTCGCCGAACTCTCCTGGTGGTGGGCCGTGTTGCCTTTCGGCCTCGCCTTCCTCTGGTTCGAGGTTTTCGAGAGCATGCTCGGCTTCGACCGCCGCTCGCGCGAGGGCGAGGAAATCGAGGAAATCAGGCGCAAGCGCATCGCCGATCGCTTCAAGACCAACGGCAACGAGCGCTAGCCGGCTGTACGCCTGCGGTGCGGTGCTCCGCCGGGGCCGGCGGAGCCTGAGGCCCGCCCGGCCCGCCGCCCCGCCAACGGCCCGTGCGCTCAGAGGTCTCCGTCGAGCACCGCTCCCTGGCTCGCGCTCGCCGACAGGTGCCGGAACTTGGCCAGCACGCCCCGCGGGTAGTTGCTGACCGGCGGCTTCCAAGCCGCGCGGCGCCGCGCCAGTTCTTCATCGGACACCGCGAGTTCGAGCGCCAGACGGTGCGCGTCGATGGTGATGGCGTCGCCTTCCTGAACCAGTCCTAGCGGCCCGCCCACGTAGGCCTCGGGCGCGACGTGTCCCACCACCATGCCCCAGGTGCCGCCCGAGAAGCGGCCGTCGGTGATCAGGCCGACCGATTCGCCCAGACCGGCGCCGATGATCGCCGAGGTGGGCGCCAGCATCTCGGGCATGCCGGGCGCGCCCTTCGGGCCCAGGTAGC
>JBILUW010000208.1:0-7103 GCA_044370795.1 Burkholderiaceae bacterium | reverse complement strand
CGGCGGCGATGCCGCCCTCGGTCCCAAGAACATCATCTGGGCCGTTGCCCACGGCCACGAGGCGGCCGTGTCGATCGACCGCCACCTGAATGGCGAGGATGTCCGCGAACGCCCGGCGCCGGGCGTCAATCTCGCGTCCCAGAAGATGGGCATCCACGAATGGAGCTACGACAACGAGGTCGCGCCCGAGGCCCGCAACAAGGTGCCCTGGCGCGACATCAACCGGGCTCTGCGCGACATCAAGGTCGAAGTCGAACTCGGCTTCGACGCCGAGACCGCGTTCAAGGAGGCTCAGCGCTGTCTGAACTGCGATGTCCAGACGGTGTTCAACGCGCAGCAGTGCATCGAGTGCGACGCCTGCGTCGACATCTGCCCGACCGACTGCATCACGTTCACGGCCAACGGCGAGGAGCCCGATCTGCGCTCCCGCCTGCGGGCGCCGTCGCACAACACCGACCAGAGCCTGTACGTCTCGCCCGACCTGAAGACCGGCCGCGTGATGGTCAAGGACGAGGACGTGTGCCTGCACTGCGGGCTGTGCGCCGAGCGCTGCCCGACAGGCGCCTGGGACATGCACAAGTTCCTGCTGACGATGACCCACGCCGGCCCAGGGTGCCGGAACCCCCAGCGAAAGGCCGCCTGACCGATGAGCGCCACCGCCCCGGACCGCATCAGCGGGACCAACGACTTCGTCATCAAGTTCGCCAACGTCAACGGCTCCGGATCGGCGTCGGCCAACGAGATGTTCGCGAAGAGCTTCCTGCGGATGGGCGTGCCCGTCAGTCCGCGCAACATCTTCCCGTCCAACATCCAGGGCCTGCCAACCTGGTACGAGGTTCGGGTTACCGAGAAGGGCTATCTGGGGCGCCGCGGTGGCGTCGACATGATGGTCGCGATGAACCCCCAGACCTGGGACAAGGACGTCGCCGAGATAGAGCCTGGCGGCTACCTGCTCTACGACAGCACCAAGCCACTGCCTGCCGGCAGGGTCCGTCCCGACGTCCACCTGATCGGGGTGCCGCTGACGGCGATGTGCAACGCCGCCTACCAGGATCCGCGCGAGCGGCAACTGCTCAAGAACATCATGTACGTGGGCGCGCTGGCCCAGATGCTCGGCATCGACGAGGAGGTGGTGCCCCACCTGCTCGGAGAGCAATACAAGGGCAAGCAGAAGCTGATGGAGCCCAACCTCGACGCCTTCCGCAAGGGCTACGAGTACGCCGCGACCAGCCTCGCCGGCGCCTGCGAGTTGCGCGTGCGACGCGCCGACAATGTCGGCGACAGCATCTTCATCGACGGCAACGCCGCGGCGGCCCTGGGCTGCGTGTACGGCGGAGCCAGCGTCTGCGCCTGGTATCCGATCACGCCGTCGTCGTCGGTCGCCGAGGCCTTCCAGAACTACTGCATGAAGCTGCGCGTCGACCGCGAGAGCGGCGAGAACCGCTTCGCGATCGTGCAGGCCGAGGACGAGCTCGCATCCATCGGGATGGTGGTCGGCGCAGGATGGAACGGCGCGCGGGCGTTCACCGCCACCTCGGGCCCGGGCATCTCCCTGATGACGGAGTTCATCGGCCTGGCCTATTTCGCCGAAATCCCGGTCACCATCATCGACGTGCAGCGCGGCGGACCGTCCACCGGCATGCCGACGCGCACGCAACAGGCCGACCTCATCGCCTGCGCCTACGCCTCGCACGGCGACACCAAGCACGTGCTGCTGCTGCCCGAGGATCCGCACGAGTGCTTCGAGTTCTCGGCGCTGGCGCTCGACCTCGCCGACCGGCTGCAGACCCCGGTCTTCGTGATGACGGACCTCGACATCGGCATGAATCAGCGCCTGACCCGCCCCTTCGTCTGGGACGACGCCCGCCAGTTCGACCGCGGCAAGGTCATGACCGCCGAACAGCTCGAGGCCGGTCAGGTGTTCGGCCGGTACAACGACGTCGACGGCGACGGCATTCCGTACCGGACCTACCCCGGCACTCACCCGAGTCGCGGCGCCTACTTCACCCGCGGCACCACCAAGGACCGATTCGCCCGATATTCGGAGGCCGGGCCCGATTACGTCGAGAACGTCACACGGCTGCTGCGCAAGTTCGAAACGGCCCGCAAGCTGGTGCCGCCGTCGATCGTGAAGCCGGCCTCGCAGAAGACGCGTTTCGGCGTGATCTACTTTGGCTCGACCAGCCCGGCGATGGCCGAGGCCAGCGACGTGCTCGAGGCGGCCGGCGTGCACGCCGACCTGCTGCGCGTGCGCGGCTTCCCGTTCGACGCGGCGGTCGAGCGCTTCCTCGAGGATCACGACACCGTGTTCGTCGTCGAGCAGAACCGCGACGCCCAGATGCGCTCGATGCTGATCAACGAACTCGACGCCGCGCCGGCCGCGGTCGTCCCGATCCTGCACTTCGACGGCACGCCGATCACGGCCCGATTCATCGTGCGCGAGATCGGCGACCGCATCCGCGGCAGCAATGTCGAGCCGATCACCCGCGGCAAGGCCGCCTGACCGGGCCGACCGCCGGATCACCCAGGGCACGCGATGACCTACATCACCAAACCCAAGCTCCACCACCCCACCCTGCCCTACAACGCGCTCGGCTACACCCGGCGCGACTACGAGGGCAAGATCTCGACGCTGTGCGCCGGTTGCGGCCACGACTCGATCTCGGCGGCCATCATCCAGGCCTGCTGGGACCTCGACATCGAGCCCCACCGGGTGGCCAAGCTCTCCGGGATCGGCTGCTCCTCGAAGACGCCCGACTACTTCCTCGGCAACTCGCACGGCTTCAACACCGTGCACGGGCGCATGCCGTCGGTGCTCACCGGCGCCAACCTCGCCAATCGCGACCTCATCTACCTCGGGGTATCGGGCGACGGCGACTCGGCCTCGATCGGCCTGGGCCAGTTCGCGCACGCGATGCGTCGCGGCGTCAACATGACCTACATCGTCGAGAACAACGGCGTGTACGGACTGACCAAGGGCCAGTTTTCGGCCACTGCCGACCAGGGCTCGAAGTCGAAGAAGGGCGTGGTCAACAGCGACACGCCGATCGACCTTGTGTCGCTGGCGCTGCAACTGGGCGCCACCTTCGTCGGGCGCAGCTTCTCGGGCGACAAGGATCAGCTGGTGCCATTGATCAAGGCGGCCCTCTCGCATCCCGGTGCGGCCTTCATCGACGTCGTCAGCCCCTGCGTGGCCTTCAACAACCACGCGGGCAGCACCAAGAGCTACGACTACGTCCGCGCGCACAACGAGGCGGTGAACCGCATCGACTTCATGCCCCGGCATGCCGAGATCACGGCAACGTACGCGCCCGGCGAGGTCACCGAGGTCGCGCAGCACGACGGATCGGTGCTGCGGCTGCGCAAGGTGGCCACCGACTACGATGCCACCGACCGGCTCGCCGCGATGTCGTTCATCCAGACTCACCAGGCCCGCGGCGAGGTGGTCACGGGCCTGCTCTTCGTCGACCCCGACGCCGACGATCTGCACAAGCACCTGAACACGCCGCGCAAGCCCTTCAATGCGATGGAGGCGGCCGACCTCTGCCCGGGCGCCGCCGCGCTCGATCGGATCAATCAGTCGCTGCGCTGAGGCCTGCTGGACCCACGGCGGCGCAACGGCGTCGCCGGGCGCCAGATCCAAACGACGAGGGCGCCCGCGGGCGCCCTCGTTGCTGGCAGCGAGCCGCCGATCAGCGGTTGCCGATCGCCTTCACGTCGCGGCGCATCTGGCCGGTGAACAGCTGGCGCGGCCGGCCGATCTTCTGATCGGGGTCGGAGATCATCTCGCCCCATTGCGCGATCCAGCCGACGGTGCGGGCAAGCGCGAAGATGCAGGTGAACATCGAGGTGGGGATGCCGAGCGCCTTCTGCACGATGCCCGAGTAGAAGTCGACGTTCGGATAGAGCTTGCGCTGCACGAAGTAGTCATCCTCGAGGGCGATCTTCTCGAGGGCCATCGCCAGCGCGAACAGCGGATCGTCCTCGAGGCCGAGTTCGCCGAGCACCTCGTAGCAGGTCTCGCGCATCAGCTTGGCGCGCGGATCGTAGTTCTTGTAGACGCGATGGCCGAAGCCCATGAGCTTGACCGACGAGTTCTTGTCCTTGACCTTGGCGACGAACTCGCCGATCTTCGCGACGCCGCCCTGCGCATGGATGTCGTCGAGCATCTCGAGGCAAGCCTCGTTGGCCCCGCCGTGCGCAGGCCCCCAGAGCGTGGCGATGCCGGCCGCGATGCAGGCGAACGGATTGGCGCCCGACGAACCGGCCAGACGCACGGTGGAGGTGGAGGCGTTCTGCTCGTGGTCGGCGTGCAGGATCAGGATGCGGTCGAGGGCGCGAACCAGCACGTCGTTCGGGACGTAGTCTTCGCACGGTGTGCCGAACATCATCCGCATGAAGTTGGCCGAGTACGACAGGTCGTTGCGCGGATACATGAACGGCTGGCCGACCGAGTACTTGTAGGCCATCGCGACCAGCGTGGGCATTTTGGCGACCAGTCGGATCGCCGAGATGAACCGGTGCTCGGGGTTCTGGATGTCGAGCGAGTCGTGATAGAACGCCGAGAGCGCCCCCACGCAGCCCACCAGCACCGCCATCGGGTGCGCGTCGCGGCGAAAGCCCTGGAAGAAGCGGGTCATCTGCTCGTGGACCATCGTGTGCATGGTCACGCGCCGGGTGAAGTCCTTCTTCTGCGCGATGTTCGGCAGGTCGCCGTTGAGCAGCAGATAACAGGTCTCGAGGTAGTCGCAGTTGACCGCGATCTGTTCGATCGGATAGCCGCGGTAGAGCAGTTCGCCCTTGTCGCCGTCGATGTAGGTGATCTTCGACTCGCAGGCCGCCGTCGAGAGGAAGCCGGGGTCGAACGTGAACTTGCCGCTGGCGCCGTAGAGCTTGCGGATGTCGACAACGTCGGGTCCCACGGTGCCCTGATAGATCGGGAAGTCGACGGACGGCGTGCCGTCGGAGAACGACATCGTGGCTTTGTGCGGCGTGGTCATCGTGGTGATCCCTGTGGTCGATCGTTGAAGAGGAATGCGTGGACCGGGAGCCGGGCCTCTCAGACGGCCCGCAGCCGCGCGAGCACCGCCCGCGCCTCGGGCGTGGCCTGCTGCCCCGAGGGCTCGGCGCGCGCCAGGATGAGGTCGAGAAGCTCGTTGTCGGTCGCGTCGAGCAGCTGGTCGAGGCCGACGACGTCCGCGTCGGACAGGTCGGACTCGTGGCGCTCGAAGAAACGGGTGAGGAGCAGATCGTTCTCGAGCAGCCCGCGCCGGGCACGCCAGCGCAGCCGGCGCCTGCGCGCCGGATCTGCCTGGTGGATCGACGCCACGTCGACGTCTTCGCCGGACTGCCGCGGATTCATGGTGGCGGCGCTCCTCAGACGGCCCGCCTGACCATCAGTTCCTTGATCTTGCCGATGGCCCGCGTCGGGTTGAGCCCCTTGGGGCAGACGTCGACGCAGTTCATGATGGTGTGGCAACGGAACAGCCGGTACGGATCCTCGAGATTGTCGAGCCGCTCGCTGGTCGCCTGATCGCGGCTGTCGGCGATGAACCGATAAGCCTGCAGCAGCCCGGCCGGACCCACGAACTTGTCGGGGTTCCACCAGAAGGACGGGCACGAGGTGGAGCAGCAGGCGCACAGGATGCATTCGTAGAGACCGTCGAGCTCCTCGCGCTCCTCGGGGCTCTGCAGGCGCTCCTTCTCGGGCGGCGGCGTGTCGTTGATCAGGAACGGCTTGATCGAGTGGTACTGCTTGAAGAACTGGGTCATGTCGACGATCAGGTCGCGCACGACCGGCAGCCCGGGCAGCGGCTTGAGCACGATCGGCTGCTTGAGGTCGCGCAGGTTCGTGATGCAGGCCAGCCCGTTCTTGCCGTTGATGTTCATCGCGTCGGAACCGCAGACGCCTTCGCGGCACGAGCGGCGGAACGCGATCGAGTCGTCGGTGGTCTGCTTGATGCGCATCAGCGCGTCGAGCAGCATCTTGTCGGTCGGCAGCAGCTCGACCTCGATGTTCTGCATGTACGGCCGCTCGTCCTTGTCGGGGTCGTAGCGGTAGATCGAGAACTTGACGACCCGGCTCGCGGCCGGGGCCTTGGTCGACGACGGGGCTTCGATGATGGCGCTCATGGGACGGCTGCTTCCTCAGAAGGTGCGTGCCTTGGGTTCGAAGGTCTCGACGGTCAGCGGCTTCAGGTTGACCGGCTTGTAGTCGAGGCGGTTGCCCTCGGAGAACCAAAGGGTGTGCTTGATCCAGGTGGCATCGTCGCGATTCGGGAAATCGCGGTGGGCATGGGCGCCGCGGCTCTCCTTGCGCGCCTCGGCCGAAACGATGGTCGCCTTGGCGGTTTCGGTGAGGTTGGCGAGCTCCAGCGCCTCGATGCGCGCGGTGTTGAACACCTTGCTCTTGTCGTTGACGTGCACATGAGCCGCGCGTTCGGACAGCTCGAGGATGCGGGTGACGCCTTCGCTGAGCAGTTCGGAGGTGCGAAACACCCCGCAGTGCGCCTGCATCGTGCGCCGGATCTCGTCGGCGACCACCTGGGTGTTCTCGCCGCTGGTCGAACTCTCGAGCCGGGCCAGCCGGGCAAGCGTCGGGTCGCCGGCGTCGGCGGGCAGGCGCCTGTGGCTCTGGTCCTTCCAGCCGCTGGCCACGATGTGGTTGCCCGCAGCGCGCCCGAACACGACAAGGTCGAGCAGCGAGTTGGTGCCCAGCCGGTTGGCGCCATGCACCGACACGCAGGCGCATTCGCCGATCGCATACAGCCCGGGAACCACCGCGTTGGGGTTGCCGTTGGCAGGCACGACGACCTGCCCGTGGAAGTTGGTCGGGATACCGCCCATCTGGTAGTGGATGGTGGGCACGACCGGGATCGGATCCTTGATCGGATCGACGTTCGCGAACTTGATTGCGATCTCGCGGATCGACGGCAGCCGCTTCATGATCGTTTCGGCGCCGAGGTGATCGAGCTTGAGCAGCACGTGATCGCCGTCGGGGCCCGCGCCGCGGCCCTCCTTGATCTCCTGATCCATCGAGCGCGAGACGAAGTCGCGCGGGGCGAGATCCTTGAGCGTGGGCGCGTAGCGCTCCATGAAGCGCT
>JBILUW010000207.1:0-7140 GCA_044370795.1 Burkholderiaceae bacterium | reverse complement strand
GGGTCGCCTTGAGTCGACGATACGGTGTGGCCCTGCAAAGCTGTTTGCGCAAATGGTGCCGGTGGTGCGGGCACCGGGGATGCTTGAACACAGGTAGAACGAGCAGGTTGTCACTTGACAACTCATGCAGTTTGAAGGACGCTACGTCTCGATGAGCAGGAACAAGCACCCGCAGAAGGACATCGAAGCTGCACTGAGTTATGCAGAGGCAAACGGATGGCGGGTTGTGGTGGGTGGCTCTCACGCATGGGGAAAGATGTATTGCCCCTACAACGATGACGAGTGCCGCTGTGGCTTGCATTGCATCACCAGCATTTGGAGCACGCCGAAGAAGTCATGATGGATTTCGAATTTACGCTCAAGTTCAGGTTGCCGTCAGACATCATGGATGCCGATGAAGCGGTGGAGCGCCTGGGGGCGCACGGCTGCACCGACGCCATGGTGGGACTGGGTCAACCGGGCTATCTCGGGCTTGACTTCATTCGTACCGCAAAAACTGCGCAGGAAGCAGTGCTGAGCGCGCTGGATGATGTGCAGGCGGCGTTGCCCGGTGCGGCTCTGGTGGAAGCTGGACCAGACTATGTCGGCCTGACCGATGTCGCCGAT
The DNA here is from genome assembly GCA_044370795.1 of Burkholderiaceae bacterium. Lineage (GTDB taxonomy): Bacteria > Pseudomonadota > Gammaproteobacteria > Burkholderiales > Burkholderiaceae_E > Quisquiliibacterium. The sequence goes on along the minus strand of JBILUW010000207.1, from coordinate 6,534 downwards.
GTTGTTGGCCAGTCTCGGCAAAACTTGCGCAAGCTTATGTTGGGGCATCACCAGCGGTTCCCCGCACCCGTGCATAGCGGTAACCCCTCGCTATGGCATCTGGCGCAAGTGCTTGAGTTTCTGCGTGAGAGGCACGTCGCGTTCCCGGTTCCGGTGTTCGACGTGGCCTGCACTGCCATGCAGCTCAACCTTGCGCGACAGCAACCGCTGGTCGATCGTCAATTGGCAGCCAGCCTCCGTGCTCGTCTGACGACATGGGCATGAAGAACCAGAAGCCCGAGAGGTTTTCTTTCAAGGGTGTCCACGGCAGTCGAAATCTCACCCACGAGATCTGCGGACGAATTTTTGCTGTTACTCATGACCACGTCCTCCTATGAAAGAGCCGTCACGTCCACAGTAACCCAGGGCACCCCGGGCTGCTTCTCTACCACGATCTCCTGACCCTCCAGCCGGTAAGTCAGCTGGCAGTTGTTCCGGGGATTGGCAAGCACGTTCGGATTGAAGATCACTGTATTTTCACCGGTGGGCCTGCGAACTGCGCGACCGTGGTTCGGGAGAAAATGAGCAAGCCACAGGCCATTAGTCACATCCACCGTTTTGCACAAGAGCAGATCAAGGCCCCGGATCGCGAACGCTTCATTGAAGTGGTCGACAACCAACTGCTCAGTCTTCATGAGGGCAATATCGCCCGATACCGCATAAGACCCAGTGAATTTCATGCCTGGCGCGAGGTCTGGCAATGAGCCCGCACACCTGTGCGAACGGTTCCCAATGCCGCGCCTCGATCCGGAGTGTCACGCAGTAGCCGACTGAAGGACGCGGATCCTCGGCGTCAACTTCGCGCGCAGTTCCCGATCCGCGACCCGCATGTCGTACTCGGACTGCAGGTTCAGCCAGAACCTGGGCTCCATACCGAAGAAGATCCCGAGCCGAAGTGCCGTGTCCGCCGTGATGGGGCGCCGGCCATTCACCAGTTCACTGATCCGGCTCGGCGAGACATCGATGTCTGCCGCAAGCTGACGGGCACTGACGCCCATGGGCTTCATGAAATCCTCCAGCAGGATCTCGCCGGGATGAATCTCTTCGAGCATCTTGGACACGTTACGAACTCCTAGTGGTAGTCCACGATCTCGACGCCGTAGGCTCCGTCCGACGCCCAGACGAAACAGATCCGCCACTGGTCGTTGATACGAATGCTGTGCTGGCCCTTGCGATCGGCTCTCAGCGCCTCGAGCTGGTTGCCTGGTGGAATTCGCAGGCTGGCGATCTCTGTGGCGGCGTGGATCTGGAGCAGTTTGCGTCGAGCGACGCGCTCGATATTGCGGAAGCGGGATACCGCGCGGCTTTGAAAAAGCGCCTCGGTATCGCCACACGCGAACGAGCGGATCATGAGGGAACCATAGTCCGCTGAACAGGTTCCGTCAAGCGGAATCCGTAGTTCTGACTGGGAACCGGAAACGGGGATGAAACGCGACGTGATGGAGGCGCTCCATCCGTCGCGCTTCAAGCAGGTTCCGACGCCCGGACTACCCCGCCCACGCCAGGAAGCTGCCTATCCCCATCCCCGCCACATCCGCCGCCGACAGCCCGACGATCGTCGCCACGGCCGTGCGGCCGTCGGCGGTGCTCCAGTCGGCGTCGAAGTAGAGGCTGGCCTCGCCGCGCGTGCTGTCGTAGACCAGCACCCAGGCGTTGAGGGCGCCGCCGGTGACCGCGGCCGTGATTTCGGCGGTCGTCTGGGTGTTGGTGACGCGGTAGACCTGCTTGTCGCCGGCATTGGCCCCGCCGGTGTCGGAGCGGATCGCGCCGATGGTCGCGACGGCATCGAAGTCGGCCGCGCCCAGGCCGACGCCGGTGGCGTTGCCGCCCGTGGCGAAGGCGGTGTCGCCCGGTGTGAGGCCGCTGGCGAAGGCCAGCGTGTCGCCCTCGGCGAGGCTGAAGTCGGTGATCGTGACGCCGGCGTTCGTCGTGCCGAAGCGGAACTGGTCGGCGCCGCCGGCGCCGGTGAGGCGGTCGGTGCCGGTCGAGCCGCCCCAGAGGCGATCGTTGCCCGCGCCGGCATCGATGGTGTCGGCGCCCTGGCCGCCCTCGATGAAGTCGGCGCCGTTGCCGCCGTAGATCAGGTCGTTGCCCTGGTTGCCGAGGATGTTGTCCTCGCCGTCGCCGCCGAAGACCGTGTCGTTGCCATGCCCCGCGCCGACGGTGTCGTTGCCCGCGCCCAGGACGATGACCCGGTCGCGCGCCGGGCTGGCCGCGGTGTAGGTGTTGCGCACGAGCGCGGTGTCGCTGCCCACGAGCAGGAACGTCCCGATCCCCGTCGCGCCGCTCGCATGCATCAGCGTCACCAGCCCCTCCAGCACCGCGCCCCCCGCGCCCGTGGGCGCAAGCGCCCGCGTCCCGCTGGTGACGTCGAGCGGGCCGCCCGAAACCGAGAACGTCAGCTGTCCGCCGTGGCTCAGGACGAGGCTCGCCCCGGTGGCGGTGAAGGTGTACGAGACGCTGATCGTGGGCAGCGGATCGGCCGGCGGCGGCACCAGCGCGGCCAGCCCCGCGTCGCTCAGCAGGCTCATCGCCTCGAAGCGGCTGCCCCGCGCCCAACTCGGACTGTAGTCGTAGGCCAACCGCTGGCTCATGCCCCGGTAGGTGATCTCGGGGGCGTAGTCCGCATAGCCGATGGTGGTGACGTATTGCGCGTTGCGCAGCAGCCAGGCGCCGTCTTGCCACTGCCCCTTGAGGGCCGTCTCGGCCGAGGCCAGCGGATCGGCGCTCGCCATGATGGCCGACCAGTCGCGCTCGTCGAGGTTTGCGCCAACGTTGCCGTACAGCGTCGCGCTCGCCCGCGCGACCAGCGAGGCCTCGAAAACCATGTGGCCCGAGGCGCGCAGCAGTTCGGCGATCGAGGGGGCGGGGCGAGAGGAGGCGGGCATAGGGGAGGCGGGGATGATACCGGAGGCGCGGGATTCGTCAGGCGCTGCTCGTCGCTCAGCGCGAAGTCGACCTCAGCGCCATCGCGGGTCCGGCGCAAGGCAGGCCTCGCGAAAGCCACCGCGCGCCATCAGGCGATCGAGGGCGTCGGCGGGGCGTGCGCCGAGATATCGCTCCATGGCGGCAAAGCTATCGCATGCTGGAAGAAAGTCGCGGCAATTTTCCAGTTACGAGGCATGGGCCTTGGGGCGTTCATCGGCGTGATCGACGGCGGTATCGCTTGCCATCACACGGTCTTGCCGCGATTGCGCAGCAGTCGCATGTCGGTCTCCAACGACTGGGGTTCGCCGATCAGAATGCGGGCGAAGTCCGGGTGACGCGGGTTGAGCAGATAGTTGCGTTCTGCGGGCACGACTGCGCTGGGGACGCTCAGTACTGTCGTTCGGGCGCCTTGCAACCAGGCTTCTCCGATCGATTGCAGGTCATCTCTCGCGCCGATGGTGCGCCACTCTTCCGGCAGCTGGTCGGTGTCGATACGGATCTCGGGCAGATCGTCAGGGAGCTGCGCAGGGATGAGCAGATACTGCGCCCGCAAGGGGTCGTCCTGAACCATCATCTCGAGCAAGGCCAGGGATTGTGATGCGGCGGTGTAGACCACCTCACGGCCCTTCGGATTCCAGCGCCCGCCGTAAAGGCGCGCACCTTCACCGCTGAAGGCTGTTCGCGCGAACCGTGAGGTGGTGATGCGCCAGACCGTGCGCATCAGGCGAACACGCCGTGTTCGATCCGTCCCAGAGTGTCCATCACGCTGTCGGCGCCGATTTCGGTGTCGAGCAGCGAAAGAGGGGTTACGCCACCGAGCGACGCGTTCGGGCTCTGCAGCCAGTTCAGGGCGTTTTCACGGTCTTCGAAAACGAGGTCGGCGCGCTCGACCACGCGAGCAAGCCGAACGAACTTGGATGACTCTTCCGACGAGAGGGTGCCCTGGCGCTTGCGCCTGGCCAACGTGCGCTCCGGAATGTCGAGCGCGTGCGCCAGCTCGATTTGCGGGATTCGGGTGATACGCACCATCGCGTCGACCGAGGCCGATGGCAAGCCCTGTCGGACCAGAGGAATCCAGTCCATGCCCTCCCGTGGTCGGGCGCGCAGCACCTCCTCGCCACCGAGCAGGTTCACCGCCGAAGCGAACGAGGGGTGCACACTGATGGCGCTCATGAGATCCTCCCAAGCGATTCAAGCCATTTGGCTTGAAGCATAGTCAAGATTGGCATGGAAATCCATGCCAGTCCCCATGCGCAAGCGCTCCTGCGCGAGCCGCACCTGGCCCGCATCCCGACCCTTATCCCGACCTCCTACCTCGTCACCCCCAGCGCCTGTCAAGCGACACCCACCTTTACGAGTTAAGGCGACACCTACCTTTACGAGGTGTCGGTCCGGGAGCCGGGTCAGGGCCGCTGCGTGGACAGGGCCTGTTCGAGATCGCGCAGCCGGTAGCTGCGCCCCTTGATGTTGAGGACGTGCGCGCGGTGCAGCAGCCGATCAAGGATCGCAGTGGTGAGCACCTCGTCGCCGGCGAGCAGTTCGGTCCACTCTCGCACCGACTTGTTGGTCGTGATCAGGATCGCCCCGCGGCCGTAACGGTAGGTCACCAGCCGGAAGAACAGGCTCGCCTCCTGGCGCGTCATCGGCTCGAAGCCGAGCTCGTCGATGATCAGCAGCGCGTTCGAGAGGTACTTCCTGCGACGCAGCCGCGCTGGCGGCAAGGCCGCGTCGCCGCGCAGTTCGTTGAGCAACTCGTCGAAGCGGAAGTACTGCACCGAGAAGCCCTGCTCGACGGCCTTGATGCCCAGCCCGATGGCCAGATGCGTCTTGCCCACGCCCGGAGGGCCCTGGATGAGCACGGTCTCGGTGTTGCGCACCCACGCGCAGGTCGCCAGCGTCTCGATGCGGCTGCGCTCGATGGCCGGCTGGAAGGCGTAGTCGAAGTTCGTCAGCGTCTGTCCGGTGGGCAGGTTCGACAGCCGCAGCGAGGTCTTCACGCGGCGCGTCTCGCGGCCGCTGATCTCGGCCTCCAGCAGCGCCTCGAGGAAGTCGTGCGCGGCCACGGGCTTGCGCACCGCCTCGCTGAGCAGGGAGTCGAGTTGATCGGCCGCGTGCAGGCAGCCGAGCTGGATCAGCCGCTCGCGCGTGCGGTCGATGTCGAGCTTGGGGCGCGGCGCACTCATCGGGCCACCTCCGCCAGGCGCGCGTACAGATCGATCGCGCGATGCGCGACCGGCTCGGCCGCAAGCTCCATGATCCGCGCGCCCATCCTGCCCAGCGGCGGCGGGGCGCTCACGCGCTCGGTCGAGGCGCCCTCGTAATGCGTCGGGTCGATCACCAGCCGGTGCGGAGTGTGGCGAGGGTGCACGGCCACGATGTCGTTGTCGGCCACGATCTGCACGGTCGTCGCGCAGCCGCGCACCTCCACGACGCTGCACACCAGGCGAAACGGCACGCTGTACTGCCGCGCCTCGAAGCTGACCAGGCTGTCGATGCCGACACGCCGGGTCAGCGCGACGTCGAAGGGCTCCGGCAGCGTCTCGGGCAAGGCGGTCAGCAGCGCGCGCTCGGCCTGCCACGTCTGCCACACCGAGGCGCCGCTCGCCGGGCAGCGCCGACGGCGCGCGCTGTGCTCGCTGCGCTCGTCGCTCCAGGCCTGCAGCTCGGCCAGATCGCGCCAGGCGGTGCCGCTGGGGTCGTGGCTGTCACGCTGATCACGGACACGGCGCTCGACCTTGCCCTTGGCCTGCGGCTGGCGCGGCGCGCATGCATCGACATGGAACCGCATCATCGTCGCGTACCGCCGATAGGTCGTGTTGATCGTGCCCCAGGCCCCCGCGCCGTGGACCACGGCGGTCTTCTCGTTGTCGACCCGCACCGTGGCGCTCACCCCACCGATCCGCTTGAACGCCTCGGTGTGGCAGTGCAGCCAGCTCAGCTGGTCCTTGCGGCGCGACCACACGATCGCCTCATAGCGGCTGTGCGACAGGACCATGTGCAGCGCGAGCAACTCGGTGCGCTCGCCGCCGACGACGATCGAGGGGAAGTGCGCCCAGTCGACCTGCGCCTGCGCCGCCGGCGGGGTCTCCACGCGGCGCCGCGCCCGGATCGCCGGCGCCGGGTACCGACGGCTCCAGAAGCGCTGAACCGAGCGCAGGCTGCCGCTGTAGCCGTGCTCGGCGACCAGCCAGTCGTGCAGCGCGGCAAGGTTCACCGGACGCTCGCCCTGTTGGTCGCGCCAGTGTTCGATCGCCTCGGCCACAAGGGTCGCCCTCGGCTCCTGCCTCGTGCGCCCGTCCACCGCCGCGGCCTGTATCCGCTTGACCTGATAGCGCACCGCGCCCTCGGTCACCCCGAGCATCCGAGCGATCTCGCTGTGCGAGACCCCCTTGCTCACCAATGTCTTGATCGTCATTCGAGCCTCCAGATCGAGCTTGCTCATCCCCGCCTCCGGCTTCCAATGCCGATGACGGGACTCTCAAACCCGAACCCACGACTCGTAAATCTGGGTGTCGCCTTAGCTCAACAGTACGGTGTCGCTCTACAGCTGGTCGACGTGGTGGCCGG
>JBILUW010000206.1:0-7218 GCA_044370795.1 Burkholderiaceae bacterium | reverse complement strand
CGACCGCACGCCCCCTGCATAGCCCCTGCCCCGACCCTCTTCCCAGGAGACCGCCATGAGCGCCGACGAGATCCTCTACGACGTGTCCGACCGTATCGCGACCATCACCATGAACCGGCCCGACCGGCTCAACGCCTACACGCCCTCGATGGGCGAGCAGATGCGGGCGGCGATGCGACGCGCCACCGACGACCCCGGCGTACGCGTGATCGTGCTGACCGGCGCGGGCAAGGGCTTTTGTGCCGGTGCCGACATGAACAACCTCAACACGATCAGCAGCCGCGGCCGCTCGCAGGGCGAGGGCGGCAACGCCGCCGAGGCCGCCGCGGGCGCGCCCTTCGATCCGAACTCCAGCCCCGACTTCCAGACCCAGCACTCCTATTTCCCGGCCGTACCCAAGCCGGTGCTGGCCGCGATCAACGGCGCCTGCGCGGGTCTGGGCATGGTCTACGCGCTGTACTGCGACATGCGCTTTGCCTCCCGCGAGGCCCGCTTCACCACCGCCTTCGCCCGCCGCGGCCTGATCGCCGAGCACGGCATCAGCTGGACGCTGGCGCGCGTGGCCGGCCACGCAGCCGCGCTCGACCTGCTGATGTCGGCGCGCAAGTTCGACGCCGACGAGGCGCTGAAGCTGGGCGTGGTCGACCGCGTGCTGCCCGGCGAGCAGCTGATGGACGCGGTGCGCGCCTACGCGGCCGACCTCGCCGCCAACGTCTCGCCGCGCTCGATGGGCGTGATCAAGCGCCAGCTCTGGGAGGTCGGCCAGGTGCCGCTGCGTCAGGCGATCGAGATCGGCAACCGCGAGATGCTGGGCAGCTTCGCGAGCGATGACTTCCGCGAGGGCGTGGCGCACTTCGTCGAGAAGCGGCCGGCGGCGTTCACCGGGCGCTGAGCCCTCAGCCTCGCCGCAGCACCGGCGGCTCGAACACCCGCACCGCCGGTGCCGGCCCATCGTGGCGAGCAATCTCCACCAGGCAGCTCTGAGCGGCGCAGCCCTGCGACAGGCGCGAGGCGCCCTCGTCGCGGGTCACGGCGTTGGGGTTGCCGTGGCGATCGAGCGCATCGGGCTCACCCGGCCGGTCCGGGTCCCACCATGCGCCGGTCGAGAGCTTAACCACGCCGGGCAGCAGCGCGTCGCTCAGGCGCGCGCCGGCCAGGCAGGCGCCGCGGTCGTTGTAGACCCGCACCCGGTCGCCGTCGGCGATGCCGCGCGCGGCCGCATCGCGCGGATGGATCAGGACGGGCTCGCAGCCGGCCACCTTGTTGGCCAGGCTCACCGCCGAGTGGTCGAGCTGGCTGTGCAGCTTGGTGTGCGGCTGGTCAGACAGCAGGTGCAGCGGGAAGCGCCGCGCGGCCTGGGCGCCGAGCCACTCGCGCGGCTCGAGCCAGGCAGGGTGGCCCGGACAGTCGGGCAGGCCGAAGGAGGCGATGCGATCGGAATGGAGCTCGATGCGCCCGCTGGGCGTCTTCAGCGGATGGGCCTGCGGGTCGGCGCGGAACGCCTCGAGCAGCACGACGGGCTGGTCGTTGTCGGGAAACGTGAAGCCGCCGCTTGCCCAGAAGGTCTCGAACGGCGGAAACCGCACGCCGCGCGCGAGGTTGGCGCGGGCGGCCTCGTCGTACAGGCGCCGCAGCCAGCCGCGGGTGTCGAGCCCCTCGGTGAACGCCTGCTCGCGCCCCAGCCGCGCGGCCAGGTCGGTGAAGATCGCGTAGTCATCGCGGGCCACGCCGGGCGGCGCGCACACCGGCTTCATCGCCACCAGCATCGGGTCGCGGGTGGCGTGGCCGATGTCCTCGCGCTCCAGCGTGCTGGTGGCCGGCAGCACGATGTCGGCCATGCGCGCGGCCGACGTCCAGAAGGGTTCGTGCACGACGACGGTCTCGGGCTTGCGCCAGGCCCGCGCCAGCCGGTTGAGGTCCTGGTGATGGTGGTAGGGGTTGCCGCCCGCCCAGTACACCAGCCGGATGTCGGGATAGCGGTGCCGCGCGCCGTTGTAGTCGAACTCGGCACCGGGGTTCAGCAGCATGTCGGCGATGCGCGCCACCGGGATGAAGGCGCGCACCGGGTTGTCGCCCTGCGGCAGCGTGGGGCCGGCCATCAGCCGGCCACCCGCGCCGATGCCGTTGGTGGGCCCGTAGGCCAGCCCGAAGCCGCCCCCGGGCAGGCCGATCTGGCCGACCACCGCCGCCAGGCCGATGCAGGCCCAGAAGGGCTGCTCGCCGTGGTCGGCGCGCTGCAGCGACCAGGCGCAGTTGACGAGGCTGCGGGTGGCGACCAGTTCGCTGGCGAGCGCGCGCAGCCGCGACGCGGGCACCTGCGCGATCGGCGCGGCCCACTCGGCGTTGCGAACGATGCCGTCGGCGCGGCCGGTGAGGTAGTCGGCCCAGCGCTCGAAACCCGTGCAGTGGCTGGCCAGGAAGGCGCGATCGTGCAGGCCGGCGGTGACGATCTCGCAGGCCAGCGCCAGCATCACCGCGGTGTCGGTGCCGGGCCGGATCGGGATCCACTCGACCTCGGCGCCCTCGGCCTGCAGGTCGTCACGCACCGGGCTGAAGTTCACGAAGCGGCAGCCGGCCGCGGCCAGCTGCGCCAGGCCCTGCCGCGCGAGGTGCCGCGACGAGCCGCCCTGGCCGATCTGCGCGTTCTTGACCGGCGCGCCGCCGAAGGACACGAACAGCCGCGTGTGGCGCGCCAGCACCGACCACTCGTGGTGCTGGCCGAGCAGCCAGTCCATCGAGCACACCACGTGCGGCAGCAGCACGCGGCCCGCCCCGAGGCTGTAGCTGTCGGTGTGCCGGACGTAGCCGCCGAGCACGTTCAGGAAACGGTGGATCTGGCTTTGCGCATGGTGGAAGCGCCCGGCGCTCGCCCAGCCGTAGGAGCCGCCGAAGATCGCGGCGTTGCCGTGCGCGTCGATCACCCGGCGCAGCTCGCCGGCGACCAGATCGAGAGCGTCGCCCCAGTCGAGCTCGATGAAGTCCTCGCGGCCGCGGCCATCGTGCGGGCCGTGCTCGCCGCGGCGGTGCCGCTCGAGCCAGCCGACGCGCACCGCGGGTCGTTGCACGCGCAACGATGAGCGGTAGGCGTCCCACATCGCCGGCCCCACCGGTGGCGGGTCGGGATCTTCGGCCAGCGCGCGCACGCCCACGGCGCGGCCGGCCTCGCGCACCACCTCCCAGGTGCCCCAGTGCGAGGCGGTGAGCTCGCGGGTGTCGAGCACTGGCTCGGCGAGGCGGGCATCGCCAGCCGCGGCGGCCACCGGTTCGGACCCGCCCGCTGCCGCGCCCGCGCCAGCCGGCGCGCTCACACCACCCCCGCGGCGCGCAGCTCGGCAATGCGGGCCGCGTCGTAGCCGAGTTCGCCGAGGATGGCATCGGTGTGCGCGCCCATGGGCGCCACCGCGCCGATGCCGCCGTTGCCATGCGCGAGCCTGAAGCCCGGACCCACCAGCCGCACCGGACCGTGCGGCGTGGCAACCTCGCGCAGCAGCTCGCGATGCGCCACCTGCGGGTGCTCGGCGATCTCGGCCAGGCTGTGGACGGTCGCGCAGGGCACGTCGGCCGCGGTGAGGCGGCCCTCCCAGTCCTTGGGGTCGCCCTGCGCCATGCCGTCCTCGATCAGCGCACGCAGCGCCGCGATGTTCGCGGTGCGCGCCGGCCAGTCGGCGAATCGCGGATCGTCGAGCGCGTCGGCGCGGCCGATCGCGCGCAGCAGGTTGCCGAACTGCCGGTCGGTGAGCACCGCAAGCACGATGTGGCCGGTGCCGCAGCGGAAGCGATCGGCGGTGGGCTTGCGGCTGACCGAGCCATTGCCCAGCGGCGGATGGCGGTGGCCGACCACCTGCCACTCGGCCATCTGGCCGTTGAGGAAGTTGAGCATCGCATCGAGCATCGCGACGTCGACGAACTGCCCGCGGCCGGTGTGGGTGCGCTGGTAGAGCGCGGTGACCACCGCGAAGGCGGCCATCATGCCGGCGGTGACGTCGGCGGCCGCGAAGCCCGCGCGCATCGGCCCGCTGGCCGCGTCGCCGGTCATCGACATCAGCCCCGACATCGCCTGGATCTTGCCGTCGAAGCTCGCGGTGCGCGCCTCGGGTCCGGTGCTGCCGAAACCCGAGACCCCGCAGTAGATCAGCCGCGGATTGACCGCCGACAGCTGTGGCCAGCCCATGCCCTTGCGCTCGAGCACGCCGGGGCGGAAGTTCTCGCAGACCACGTCGCAGGTTGCCGCGAGCCGGTGCACGATCTCGACCGCCTCCGGGCGCCCGAGGTCGAGCGTCAGGCTGCGCTTGCCGGCGTTGACCGCCATCCACGAGGGCGCCATGCCGCGCTGCGCCCAGGTGGCGTCGAGCGGATTGCGGCGCATGTCGTCGCCGTCGCGCGGCTCGATCTTGATCACCTCGGCGCCCTGCATCGCGAGCTGGAAGGTGCCGTAGGGGCCGGCCAGGTAGTGGGTGAAGTCGAGCACCCGCACGCCGGCCAGCGCCTGCGGTCCGACACCCTGCGGGCCGGATCCCACCGGCCCCGCGGCCGGGGGCGCCGTCGTGGCCTGCGGCGCGCTCACGAGCCGCCGCCGGTGGCGGCCAGCGTGGCGTCGCGCACGCCCTGCGCCACCTGCTTGATCCGGTCGTTCTCGGCGCGCCGCTGGGCGATCTCCTCGGCGCTCAGGCGGGCGAGGTTGAGGTAGTCATCGCGCCAGTCGGCCGGCCCCGACCAGACCAGCGGGTTCTGCACGGTGGTGCGTGGCGCGGGCGCGCTCTCGAACAGTTGCAGCGCGAGCTCGAGCGTGGCGTCCTGCGAGGCGACGTCGCGCGGGCGGCCGGCGGCATTGCCCAGCGGGAAATCGCTGAACAGGAAGCGCGGCACGCCGCACAGTTCGACGATGTCCTTGGCCGCGCCCATCACCACGGTGGGCATGCCCGCTGCCTCCAGGACACGGGCCACCAGGGCCATGGTCTGGTGGCAGATCGGGCAGTTGGGCACCAGCACGGCCACCTCGGCGCCGTCGGCGAGGCAACGCTCGAGCACCTCGGGCGCGTCGATGTCGAGGGTGTGCCGCTGGCTGCGGTTGGTGGGCACGCCGTGAAAGCGCGCGGCCACCCCGCCGATGCGACCGGCGGCCGCGGCGCGGCGCAGCGCCGGCAGCGGGAACCAGCAGCCCGCGTCGTCGGACATGAAGGTGCGGTGCACGCCGACGTGCGAGATGCGCAGGTCGTGGTCGAAGGCGGTATCGCCGGAGTACACCTCGTAGAACTTGGCCGCGGCGTTGTAGGGCGACTGCGGCCCCTGGTCGCCCTTGCCGGGCTGGTAGGGCGCGGCGGTGGTGAGCAGCGCCACGCGCGAGTGCGCGAGCGGCTTGCGCAGCGGCGAGAACGGCACCTGCGCGTACTGCGCGTAACGGTAGGGATTGCCGTAGCCCAGCGCGTCGTACCAGGCGTGGGTGCGGTCGATGTAGCGAATCGGCTGCGTGCTCCAGGGCGCGAAGCCGAGCTCGTCGTCGAAGGCGTCCTTCATGTCGTCTCCCGTGGCTGTCCGGTCAGGATACCGCCGCGCGGACCGCCCTGCCCGCCCGCGCCGCCCCGCGCGGACCGGCCGCGCCGACCGCACGCCCCGATCAATGGTTAAGATCGCCCCCGAGGAGAATCGCCCACCATGACCGTAATCACCTGCATCGAAGATCTGCGCCGCCTGCATCGCGCGCGCGCGCCACGGATGTTCTACGACTACGCCGACTCCGGCTCCTGGACCGAGAGCACCTACCGCGCCAATGAGACCGACTTCCAGCGCATCAAGCTGCGCCAGCGGGTGGCGGTCAACATCGAGAACCGCTCGATCCGCGGCACCATGGTCGGCACCGACGTGGCGATGCCGGTGGCGCTCGCGCCCACCGGCCTCACCGGCATGCAGCACGCCGACGGCGAGATCCTCGCGGCGCGCGCCGCCGAGAAGTTCGGCGTGCCCTTCACCCTGTCGACGATGAGCATCTGCTCGATCGAGGACGTCAAGGCGCACACCACGAAGCCCTTCTGGTTCCAGCTCTACGTGATGCGCGACCGCAGCTTCATCGAGGGGCTCATCGACCGCGCGAAGGCCGCCGGCTGCGGCGCGCTGGTGCTCACCCTCGACCTGCAGATCCTCGGCCAGCGCCACAAGGACCTCAAGAACGGCCTGTCGGCGCCGCCCAAGCTCACGCTGCCCAACATCCTGAACATGGCCACGAAACCGCGCTGGTGCCTGGGCATGCTCGGCACGTCGCGGCGGCAGTTCGGCAACATCGTGGGCCACGTGAAGGGCGTGGCCGACATGTCGTCGCTGTCGGCCTGGACCGCCACGCAGTTCGACCCCACGCTCAACTGGAACGACGTCGAGTGGATCAAGAAGCGCTGGGGCGGCAAGCTGATCCTCAAGGGCATCCAGGACGTCGAGGACGCGCGCCTCGCCCTGGCCACCGGCGCCGACGCGATCATCGTCTCCAACCACGGCGGCCGGCAGCTCGACGGGGCGCTGTCGTCGATCGCGTCGCTGCCGGCGATCGCAGCCGAGGTCGGCAACCGCATCGAGGTGCACATGGACGGCGGCGTGCGCAGCGGCCAGGACGTGCTCAAGGCGGTCGCGCTGGGCGCGCGCGGCACCTACATCGGCCGGGCCTTCCTCTATGGCCTTGGCGCGATGGGCGAGGCCGGCGTGAGCAAGGCGCTCGAGATCATCGCCAAGGAGCTCGACCTCAGCATGGCCTTCTGCGGCCGGCGCACCCTGAGCGAGGTCGATTCCGGCATCCTGATCCCGGGCACCTGGTGAGCCGGCGCGCGCCGGTGGCCGGCCCGTCCGGCCGCCGACAGGCCACAGCCATCGCGCCATGAAGCTCGCCGCCGATTTCTCGCCGTCGACGATCACCGCTGGCCTGGTCACGGTGCTGGTGGGGTTCGCGAGCTCGGCGGTCATCGTGCTGCAGGCCGCGGCCACGCTGGGCGCCGACGCCGCCCAGACGGGCTCCTGGCTGTGGGCGCTCGGCCTGGGCATGGCAGTCACCTCCATCGGCCTGTCGCTGCGCTGGCGCGAGCCGGTGGTCACGGCCTGGTCCACGCCCGGCGCGGCGCTGCTGATCGGCACCGGCGGCGGGGTCGGTCTGGCCGAAGCCACCGGCGCCTTCATCGTGGCCGCGGCGCTCACCGCCCTGATCGGTTTTTCGGGCGCCTTCGAGCAGCTGGTGCGGCGCAT
>JBILUW010000204.1:0-7297 GCA_044370795.1 Burkholderiaceae bacterium | reverse complement strand
CGCCGCGCCGTTGTCGGGCGGCCAGGGCGCGCGGTTGGCGATCTGCAGAATCCTCATGGCGGTGCTCGGTATGCGCAGGCTGATCCGGTGTCGGCCGGCGTGCAAGGTCGGCCGGTCGGTCGGAGCGGTGTGCCGACAGCCGGTGCGCCGGCCGTCGGGCGCGGCGTATGCGCCGCCCGTGCCCTGCCCGGTGCGCGTGGCGCCGGGCGCGCCGATAGTGCGGCATGAGCGCTCGCTGCCGTCGTGCGCCGGCGGTGGCGCCGTGTGTGCGGTTTGCGCGCGCTCAATGGAAAGCCGGATGGCGGCCGCGAGGATGCCGCGACGGCGCCTGCCCGTGAGAAAAGCCATCGGCGCGCCCGGCGCGCCGCGCTAGAGTCGCGCCGACCCAGCCACCCGTCTCGATGCCGGAACTCGTACACGATCTGCTGCTCGCCACCGCCGCGCGCGCCCCGATGGCCCAGGCCCTGGGGGGCGCTCGGGCGCTGACCTACGGCGAGCTCGCGGCCCGCGTCGAGGCTTTCGCGGGCGCGGCCGTCGCCGCGGGCGTGGGTCGCCTGGACCGCATCGCCGTGTGGCTGGACAAGCGCGTCGATACCGTGGTGGCGCTGTTTGGCGCAGCCCGCGCCGGGGCGGTCTTCGTGCCGGTCAACCCGGTGCTGCGCGCCGAGCAGGCCGCGCACATCGTCTCCGACGCCGGGGCTCGGCTGCTGGTGACCAGCGCCGAGCGCTGGCGCAGCCTGCAGCCCTGGCTGGCTGGCCTTGGCGAGTTGCGGGCGGTCGTCGTCGACGGCGGCCCCGCGGCGGGCCCGGGGGCGCCCGCGGGCGCCGGCGGCATCGTCGCCCTGGGCTTCGACGCGTTCCTGAGCGGCCCGTCGGCCGATCCGCACCGCACGATCGATGCCGACATGGCGGCCATCCTCTACACATCGGGCAGCACCGGCCGCCCCAAGGGGGTGGTGCTGTCACACCGCAATCTGGTCGCCGGCGCGCGCAGCGTGGCGTCCTACCTCGAGAACCGGCCCGACGACCGCATCCTCGCGGCGCTGCCGCTGTCGTTCGACTATGGCCTGTCGCAGCTGACCACCGCCTTCGCGAGTGGCGCCTGCGTGGTGCTGCACAACTACCTGCTCGCCGCCGACCTGCTGCGGACGCTCGCGCGCGAGCGCATCACCGGTCTGGCGGCCGTGCCGCCGCTGTGGATACAGCTCGCGGGCATGGCCTGGCCGGCGCAGGCGGGCGACGCGTTGCGCTACTTCACGAACTCGGGGGGCGCGATGCCCACCGCGACGCTGGCCGCGCTGCGCGAGCGCATGCCGCGGGCCCGGCCCTTTCTGATGTACGGACTGACCGAGGCCTTCCGCTCCACCTATCTGCCGCCCGAGGAGGTCGATCGCCGGCCCGACTCGATCGGACGTGCCATTCCCAACGCCGAGATCCTGGTCGTGCGCGAGGACGGCAGCGATTGCTCGCCGGACGAACCCGGCGAACTGGTGCACCGCGGCGCGCTGGTCGCGATGGGTTACTGGAACGACCCGACGCGCACGGCCGAACGGTTCCGGCCGCTGCCCGGGCAGCGCGCGCAACTCGTGCTGCCCGAGATCGCGGTGTGGTCGGGCGACACCGTGCGCCGCGACGCCGAGGGCTACCTGTACTTCGTCGGCCGCCGCGACGAGATGATCAAGACCTCCGGATACCGCGTGAGCCCCACCGAGGTCGAGGAGGTGCTCTACCGCAGCGGTCTGATCGCCGAGGCCGCCGCCTTCGGCGTCGAGCATCCCACGCTGGGCCAGGCGATCGTGGTCGTCGCGCAGCCCGCGCATGGCGTGCCGGCCGACGGCGCCGCGCTGCTGACCGCCTGCCGTGAGGCCTTGCCCGGCTACATGGTGCCGGCGCGCATCGACTGGCGCGACGATCCGTTGCCGCGCAACGCCAACGGCAAGATCGACCGGCGCGCTCTGGCCGGCGAGCGCGCCGGCATGTTCGCGCGCGCGGCATGACGCCCGTCGACTTCGCCCAGCACGCGCCGGTCGAGGGCTACGCCCGGATCGGCGGCGAGCTGGCCTTCGGCGAGATCGCGCTGTCGCGGCTCGTCGCGCGTGTCGGCGGCACGCCCTTCTATGCCTACCACCGGGCCGCGATCCGCGACCGCGTTGCGCAGCTGCGCCAGGCCCTGCCGGCCGCGGTGCGGGTGCACTACGCGGTCAAGGCCAATCCGATGCCGGCGCTGGTGCATCTGCTGGCCGGACTCACCGACGGCCTCGACGTGGCCTCGGCCGCCGAGATGAAGCTGGCGCTCGACGCCGGCGTCGACCCGGCCGACGTGGGCTTTGCCGGTCCGGGCAAGACGGCGGCCGAGATCGCGCAGGCGGTGGCCGCCGGCGTCACCCTCAGCCTCGAATCGGCCACCCAGCTCGAGCATGCGCTGGCCGCCGGCGAGCGGCTGGGCGTGGCGCCCAGGCTTGCGATCCGCGTCAATCCGGCCTTCGAGCTGAAGGCCGCCGGCATGCGCATGGGCGGCGGACCCCGCCCCTTCGGCATCGACGAGGCGCAGGTGCCCGAGGTGGCCGCGCGCATCGAGGCTGCCGGGCTGCGGCTGCGCGGGCTGCACGTCTACGCGGGCTCGCAGATCCTGAGCGCCGCGGTGCTCGTGCAGGCTCAGCGCCAGTCGCTCGATCTTGCGTGCCGGATCGCCGACGGGCTGTCTCATGGCATCGAGTGGCTCAATCTCGGCGGTGGCTTCGGGGTGCCCTATTTTCCGGCCGAGCGGCCGCTCGAGCTGCAGCCGATCGGTCAGGGACTTGCCGACCTCGCCGAGCGCGCCCGCGAACGGATGCGCGCGTCGCTCGTGCTCGAACTCGGCCGCTGGCTCGTCGCCGAAGCCGGCGTCTACGTGTGCCGGGTCCTCGAGCGCAAGATCTCCCAGGGGCAGGTCTTCCTGGTGACCGACGGCGGCCTGCATCATCACCTGGCCGCCTCGGGCAACTTCGGTCAGGTCATCCGGCGCAATTATCCGGTGGCGATAGCCAATCGGCTCGACCAGGCGCCCGTCGAAGTGCAGAGCGTGGTCGGCCCGCTGTGCACGCCGCTCGATCTGCTGGCCGACCGCATGGCGCTGGCGAGCGCGAGCCCCGGCGATCTGGTCGCGGTGTTTCGCTCCGGCGCCTACGGTCCGAGCGCCAGTCCCGCGGCCTTCCTGTCGCATCCGCCGGCGCGCGAGGTGCTGGTGTGAGCGGCGGCGCCATCGACAGCCGCATGCCGTGGCTGGAGGCATGCGTCGGCGAGCGCGCGCCGGCGCGTCTTGCAGCCGGTGGCCGGCAGACCTGCATGAACGCGGGCGCCGCGGATGCGCAGCTTGCGCCCCGTGCGGCCGCCTTCGGGCGGTTGCGCTTTCTCGACGACGAGTTCGCGCGGCTGGCCGCGGCGGCCGGCACCGTCGAGGCGCTGCTGCAGGCCTGGCGCCGCCACGGCGATGCGCTGCCGCAGCGGCTGTCGGGCGAGTACGCGATCGGCGTCTGGGACCCGGCGCGCGCCTGCGGCCTGTTCGCGGTCGATCGTTTCGCGAGCCTGCCGCTGTACTGGGCCGAGCGCGGCGGACGGATCGCGGTGGCCACGCGCCCGGCGCGCGTGGGCGCGCTGCTCGGCCTCGGGCTCGAACTCGATCCGCGCGCCATCCACGCCTACGTGCACTTTCACGTCGTGCCGGCGCCGCTGTCCATCCATCGGGGGGTGTCGCATCTCGACATGGGCACCATGCTCACGGTGTCGGGCGGGCGCTGCGCGGTCCGGTCGCACTGGCAGCCGAGCTTCGAGGAGAACCGGCCCTACGTCGCCGCCGTCGAACGCGCGGCCTTCCTCGAGGCGCTGCGAGCGGGCGTGGCCGAGTGCGCCGACGGCGTTGCCGACGCGCGTCTGGGCTGCTTCCTGTCGGGTGGGACCGACAGTTCGACGATCGCCGGCCTGCTCACGCAGGCCCGGGGCGCGCCGGTGAGGACCTTCTCGATCGGATTCGACAGCGCCAGCCACGACGAGCGCCGCTGGTCGCGCCTGGCGGCCGCTCATTTCCGCACCGATCATGTCGAGCACGTGCTCACGCCGGCGCAGGCCGAGGCCACGCTCGATGCGCTTGCCGAGGTCTGCGAGCAACCCTTCGGCAACGCGTCGGCGGTGCCTACGCTCGCCTGCGCCCGGCTGGCCGCGCGGGCCGGCGTCACGCGGCTGCTCGGCGGCGACGGCGGCGACGAGCTCTATGGCGGCAACACCCGCTACGCGACCCAGCGGCTGTTCGCGCAGTACGGCAGGCTGCCCGGTTTCGCGCGCGATCGGATCGTCGAGCCGCTGCTGCTCGGGCCGCTCGATGCGATCGAAGCGTGGCCGGTGCGCAAGGCGCGCAGTTACGTCGAGCAGGCTCGCCTGCCGCTGCCCGACAGGCTGAGCGCGCGCCACAACCTGCTCAATCTGTTCGGCGCGCAATCGGTCCTCGCCGACGAGATCCTCGCGGCGGGGTTCTCGCCGCTCGCGCTCGAGCGCGAAGTCTGGGCGCGCTGCACGGCCACGGCCGAGCTCGATCGCCTGCTTGCCTACGACTTCAAGTTCACGCTTGCCGACAGCGATCTGCCCAAGGTGACGCGGATGTGCCACGCCGCGGGCATCGAGGTGGCCTTCCCGATGCTGGCGCCGGCCGTGGTCGGGCATGCGCTCGCACTGCCGGCCGCGCGCAAGCTGCGCGGCGGTCAGTTGCGCCATTTCTTTCGGCAATCGCTGCGCGGCTTCCTGCCCGACGCCATCCTCGACAAGCCCAAGCACGGTTTCGGCATGCCCTTCGGCCAGTGGCTGCTCGGCCAGCCGCGGCTTGCCGAGCGCGCGCGCGATGCGCTGTTCGGCCTCGAGGACCGGGGGCTGCTGCGCCGCGGGTTTCCGGTGCAGCTGCACCGCACGCTGCAGCTGGGCCATGCCGGTTACTACGGCACCATGGTCTGGGTGCTGATGACGCTCGAGCTGTGGATCCGCGCGCAGGAACGCGTGCGCGAGCCCTCGGTCGAGGCGCTCTGAGCGCGTCGACGGATACCGTGCTGCGCCTGCTCACCCGCCTGATCTCGCCCGCCGGCAGCCGCGGTCGGCTGAGTGTCTTCGTCTTTCACCGGGTGCTCGATGCGCCCGACCCGCTGCTGCCCGAGCTGCCCGACCGCGCGCTGTTCGCGCGCCAGCTCGGGTGGATCGCCGAGCAGTTCGAGGTGCTCGCGCCGCTCGAGGCCTGCGAGCGGCTGGCGGCGGGCCGGCTGCCGGCGCGCGCGGCGATGCTCACCTTCGACGACGGCTATCGCGACAACCTCGAGGTGGCGCTGCCCGAACTGCAGCGGCGCGGCTGGCGCGCCGCCTTCTTCATCGCGACCGGCTATCTCGGCACCGGGGTCATGTTCAATGACCGCGTGATCGAGGCCGTGCGGCGTACGCGGGCGTCGACGCTGGCGCTGTCGGCGCTCGGCCCGGATCTGGCCGCGCCGGTGCCCGCGCCCACGCTGCCGCTGGACGATATCGCGCAGCGTCGCGCCGCCATCGATGCGGTGCTGGCGCTGGTCAAGCCGCTGCCGACGGCGCGTCGCCTCGAGGCAGTGGTCCGGCTCGAGGATGCCCTGGCGGCGGGCGCGGGCGCATCGCCGATGATGGATGTCGGGCAGCTCGCGGCGCTGCGCGGGGCCGGCATGACGCTGGGCGGGCACACGCGCTCGCATCCCATCCTCGCCTCGCTGCCCGCAGCGCAGGCACGCGCCGAGATCGAGGCCGGCCGCGACGACCTGCGCACGCTCACCGGCGAGCCGCCGCTGCTGTTCGCCTATCCGAACGGCCGCCGTGGTCGCGACTGGGGCGACGAGCACGCACGCATGGTGCGCGAGGCCGGCTTCGCGTTCGCGTTTGCCACCGATCCGGGCTGCGCGGGCGCCGGCACCGACCCGCTGGCGCTGCCGCGCTTCACGCCGTGGGATCGCAGCCGGCGGCGCTTCCAGGGGCGGGCGCTCGGCAACCTGCTGCGCGCTTCCCGGGGGCGCCTGGCCGGCACGCCCGCGACCGGCCGAGCCGGCGCGCTGCGCGGCGTCTGAGCACGCGGAGAGATTCGCAATGGCGCTGCGCGACCTCGTGCTCACCCTGCTGCTGGTCGGCGCGCTGCCGGTGGCCTTGCGCTGGCCCTTCGTCGGGATCTGCGTCTACGCGTGGCTGGGGCTCATGAATCCGCACCGGCTGTCGTGGAGCTTTGCCTACGACATGCCGTGGGCACAGGTCTACGGCATCGTCGCTCTGGTGTCGCTGGCCTGGGAGCGGGATCGGCAGCTCGGTCCGGCGATCGGCCGGTTCTGGCTGGTGATCGTCTATCTCTTGTGGATGGGCATCACGACCGCGTTCGCGCTCGAGCCCGATCGGGCGCAGGTGCGCATCGTCGAGGTCTTCAAGATCTACCTGATGGCGATCGTCACGCTCGCCGTGCTCACGAGCGAGCAGCGCATTCGCGCCTTCCTGGCGGTGGCGGTGCTTTCCGTGGCCTTCTTCGGGATCAAGGGCGGCGTGTTCACGCTCGCCAGCGGCGGCGCCTTCCGGGTCTGGGGGCCGCCCGGTAGCGTGATCGAGGACAACAACCAGCTCGCGGTCGCCCTGACGATGACGGTGCCGCTGATGGTCTGGCTGGCCCGCTTCGACAGCCGCCGCTGGGTGCGGCTGGGCCTGTACGGCGCGATCGCGCTGGTGGTCGCCTCGATCCTCGGGTCGCACTCGCGCGGCGCGATGGTGGCTATCGTCGCGATGAGCGCGCTGCTGGTCCTCAAGAGCGAGCGCAAGGTGCTGTTCTCGGTGGTCTTCGCGATGGGCGCGGGGCTGGCCCTGGCCCTGATGCCCGATCACTTCTGGGCCCGCATGTCGAGCATCCTGAACTACGAGCAGGACGCCTCGGTGCAGGGGCGCTTCAACGCCTGGGCGACGGCGCTCCCGAACGCCGCACCGCGGCGGCCCCGGGGCTGGGGCGATTCACCGCGGGGGCGCGGGCGACCCGGATCGCCGACGCGCGGCCGACCGGCGGCGGCTTCGACTACACCGGGGCGCGCAGCTTCGCGGCCTGGGCGCCCGACCCCGCCAACGTGAAGAGCTCGCACAGCATCTACTTCCAGGCGCTCGGCGAGCACGGCTGGCCGGGGCTGGTGCTGTTCCTCGGTTTCTGGCTGCTGGTTTGGATGGCCTGCCGGCGCGCGCTGCGCCGCTGGCAGAAGGATCCGGAGCGTTCGCACCTCGCGTCGCTGGCGGCGATGCTGCAGGT
>JBILUW010000028.1:0-23578 GCA_044370795.1 Burkholderiaceae bacterium | reverse complement strand
GCACGGGCGTGCCCGCGGGTCCGGCCGGGCGGGCGCCCGGGGCCGCTGCGCCGCGCGCGCCGGCCGCCCGGCCCTGCAGCCGCTCGAAGGCCGACTCGCGATCGATCGCCTGCTCGTAGACGCCGGCCACCACCGAACCTGCGATCAGCGCCGCGCGCTCGGCATCGTCGACCGGTCCGATGCGCGAGCGCGGCGGCACCACCAGCGCGCGCTCGACCACCGACGGCCGGCCCTTTTCGTCGAGAAAGGACACCAGGGCCTCGCCCACGCCCAGCTCGGTGATGGCGGTGGCCGCGTCGAAGGCCGGGTTGGGCCGCAGCGTCTCGGCGGCCGTCCGTACCGCCTTCTGATCGCGGGGCGTGAACGCGCGCAGCGCGTGCTGCACGCGGTTGCCGAGCTGGCCGAGCACGGTCTCGGGCACATCGAGCGGGTTCTGGGTAACGAAGTAGACCCCGACACCCTTTGAGCGGATGAGCCGCACGACCTGCTCGACCTTCTCGACCAGCGCCCTGGGCGCCTCGTTGAACAGCAGGTGCGCCTCGTCGAAGAAGAACACCAGGCGCGGCTTGTCGCGATCGCCCACCTCGGGCAGGCGCTCGAAGAGGTCGGAGAGCAGCCACAGCAGGAAGGCGGCGTAGAGACGGGGCGCGTTGAGCAGGCGGTCGGCGGCCAGGATGTTGACCACGCCGCGGCCGGCGGCGTCGGTCTGCATCATGTCGTCGAAGTTGAGCATGGGCTCGCCGAAAAACCGGTCGGCGCCCTGCGCGTCGAGCGCAAGCAGCGAGCGCTGGATGGCGCCGATGGAGGCCGCCGAGACATTGCCGTAGGAGGTCGTGAATTCGCGCGCGTTCTCGCCCACGTGCTGCAGCATGGCGCGCAGGTCCTTGGCGTCGAGCAGGAGCAACCCGCGCTCGTCGGCGATGCGAAAGACCAGGTTGAGCACCCCTTCCTGGGTGTCGTTCAGGCCCAGCATGCGGGCGAGCAGCACGGGACCCATGTCGGAAACGGTGGCGCGCAGCGGATGGCCGCGCTCGCCAAAGACGTCCCAGAGCGTGACGGGCGCGCCGGCGAACGGCGGCTCGGGCAGCCCCAGGCGCGCCAGGCGCTCGGTGAGTTTGGGGCCCGGCTTGCCGGGGCGGGCGATGCCGGTGAGATCGCCCTTGACGTCGGCCATGAAGACCGGCACGCCGATGGCCGAGAAGGCCTCGGCCATGACCTGCAGCGTGATGGTCTTGCCGGTGCCGGTGGCCCCGGCGATGAGGCCGTGCCGGTTGGCGAGCGCCGGCAGCAGGCAGACCTCGCGCGCGGCGGCTCCGGGCGAAGGCGGGGGAACGAGCGCGATTCTCAGCGGTTCGGGCATGGCGTCCGGGGTGGGCTGGCTGACCGGGGGCCGCGGGGGCCGGGTGGTAGAATCGGCAGCTTCGTTGCGCCGATCCGCAAGCCGGTGATTCGATCACGCGGCGCCTGCCCCGCGCAAGCCGGCACGCGGCGCCGACCACACCGGAGACCACCTCATGGCCGGCCACTCCAAATGGGCCAACATCCAGCACCGCAAGAACCGCCAGGATGAGAAGCGGGGCAAGCTGTTCACGCGGATCATCCGCGAGATCACCGTCGCCGCGAAACTCGGCGGCGCCGACGCCGGCTCCAACCCTCGCCTGCGCCTGGCCATGGACAAGGCCTCCGACGCCAACATGGCCAAGGACAAGGTCGCCAATGCGATCCAGAAAGGGGTCGGCGGGGCCGACGGCGCCAACTACGAGGAAATCCGCTACGAGGGCTACGGCATCGGCGGGGCGGCCATCATCGTCGACTGCCTGACCGACAACCGCACCCGCACGGTCGCCGAGGTGCGGCACGCCTTCTCCAAGCACGGCGGCAACCTTGGCACCGACGGCTCGGTGGCCTTCCTGTTCCGGCACTGCGGGCAGTTCCTCTTCGCCCCGGGCACGCCCGAGGACAAGGTCATGGAGATCGCCATCGACGCCGGCGCCGACGACGTGCTCACCGACGACGAGGGCGGCATCGAGGTGCTGTGCGCGCCGGCCGGCTTCGCGGCGCTCAAGACCGCGCTGCAGGCCGCCGGCCTGAAGGCCGAGACCGCCGACATCGTGATGAAGCCGCTCACCGAAACCCTGTTCCAGGGCGACGACGCCGCCCGCATGCGCAAGCTGCTCGATGCGCTCGAGGGGCTCGACGACGTCCAGGAGGTCTACACCAACGCGATCGTCGACGAGGTCGAACCGTGAAGGTGATGGTCGTCGGCTCGGGCGGGCGCGAGCACGCGATCGCCTGGCGGCTGGCCCGCTCGCCGCGCGTGAGCACCGTGTGGGTGGCGCCCGGCAACGCCGGCACCGCGCGCGACGCGCGGCTGCGCAACCTGCCGGTCACCGACCTCGCCGCGCTGGCCGACTTCGCTGCGGCCGAGCAGCTCGATTTCACCGTGGTGGGGCCCGAGGCGCCGCTCGCCGCCGGCATCGTCGACCTCTTCCACGAGCGCGGGCTGCGCGTCTTCGGGCCCAGCCGCGCCGCCGCGCAGCTCGAGTCGTCCAAGGACTACGCGAAGGCCTTCATGGCGCGCCACGGCATCCCGACCGCGCGCTACCAGACCTTCACCGATCCGCAGGCGGCGCACGCCTACATCGACAGCCAGGGTGCGCCCATCGTCGTGAAGGCCGACGGCCTGGCCGCCGGCAAGGGCGTGGTCGTGGCCACCACCGCCGCGCAGGCGCATGCGGCCATCGACGACATGCTGGTGGGCAACCGCATGGGCTCGGCCGGTGCGCGGGTGGTCATCGAGGAGTTCCTCGCCGGCGAGGAGGCGAGCTTCATCGTGATGGTCGACGGCCGCCACGTGCTGCCGCTGGCCACCAGCCAGGACCACAAACGGCTGCGCGACGGCGACCAGGGCCCCAACACCGGCGGCATGGGCGCCTACTCGCCCGCCCCGGTGGTCACGCCCGACATCCACGCGCGGGTGCTGCGCGAGATCATCCAGCCCACCGTCGCCGGCATGGCTCGCGACGGCATCCCCTACACGGGATTCCTGTACGCCGGGCTGATGATCGACGACGCCGGCAATCCGCGCACGCTCGAGTTCAACTGCCGGATGGGCGACCCCGAAACCCAGCCGATCATGGCGCGCCTCAAGAGCGACCTCGCCGAGATCTTCGAGCTCGCGATCGACGGCCGGCTCGACAGCGCCGAAGTGGCCTGGGATCGCCGGCCCGCGCTCGGCGTGGTGCTCGCGGCGCACGGCTACCCCGACGATCCGCGACGCGGCGATGTCATCGACGGGCTGGCCCCCGACGGCAACGGCGATCGCGACGATCTGCTCGTCTTCCACGCCGGCACCACCGAGGCCGACGGCCGGGTGCTCACCAGCGGCGGCCGGGTGCTGTGCGTGACCGCGCTGGGCGACTCGGTCAAGATCGCGCAGGCCGCCGCCTACGAGCGCGTCGGCGCCATCAGCTTCGACGGCATGCAGTACCGCCACGACATCGGCCACCGCGCGCTCGCCCGCAAACGCTGAACGCCACCAGGACCTCACCGATGCCCCAAGCCCCCGTCGATGCCGGCGCCGTCCGCGCCTGGCTGCTGTCCTTGCAGTCGTCGATCGTCGCCGGCCTCGAGACGCTCGACGGTCAGCCGTTCCACGCCGATGCCTGGGAGCGCCCCGGCGGCGGCGGCGGGGTATCGCGGGTCATCGAGAACGGCAACGTGCTCGAGCGCGGCGGCGTGCTGTTCTCGCACGTCACGGGCTCGGCGCTGCCGCCGTCGGCGAGCGCGCAGCGCCCGGCGCTGGCCGGCCGGCCCTTCGAGGCGATGGGCGTGTCGCTGGTGCTGCATCCGCGCAACCCCTACATCCCCACGGTGCACCTGAACGTGCGCTGCTTCATCGCCAACCCGCCGCCCGGCTCGGCCGACGAGCCGGTCTGGTGGTTCGGCGGCGGCATGGACCTCACGCCCTACTACCCGTTCGAGGAAGACGCGCTCGCCTTCCACGGCGCCTGCCGCCGCGCCCTCGAGCCCTTCGGGCCCGACTACCATCCGCGCTTCAAGAAGTGGTGCGACGAGTACTTCTTCCTGAAACACCGCAACGAGCCGCGCGGCGTCGGCGGCATCTTCTTCGACGACTTCGCCGAACTCGGCTTCGAGCGCTCGTTCGCGCTGGTGCGCAGCGTCGGCGAGCACTTCCTGCCGGCCTGGCTGCCGATCGCGCAGCGCCGCCGCGACCTCGCCTGGGGGGAGCGCGAGCGCGATTTCCAGTGCTACCGGCGCGGCCGCTACGTCGAATTCAACCTCGTCTTCGACCGCGGCACGCTGTTCGGGCTGCAGTCGGGCGGGCGCACCGAGTCCATCCTGGTCTCGATGCCGCCGGTGGCGCACTGGCGCTACGACTGGCAACCCGAGCCGGGCACGCCCGAGGCCCGCCTGTACACCGACTTCCTGCGCGCGCGAGACTGGGTTTGACGACTGCCGGCGCAACCACCGCGGGCACGGCGCCGCAACGCGCGCGCATCGGCCTGCTCGGCGGCACCTTCGATCCGGTCCACGTCGGCCACCTCGCGCTCGCGCGCACGGCGCGAGCGGCGCTGCGCCTGGACGAGGTGCGGCTGATGCCCACCGGCGCGTCTTGGCAGAAGGCCACAGTGGTTGCGAGCGCAACCGAACGGCTCGCGATGATCGAGCTGGCGATCGCGGGGCTCGAAGGCCTGGTCGCCGATGCCCGCGAGGTGCGCCGCGGCGGGCCCACCTACACCATCGACACGCTGGCCGAACTGCGCGGCGAGCTCGGCCCCGGGCCGGCGCTGGTGCTCATCCTCGGCAGCGACCAGCTGCGCAACCTCGCGAGCTGGCACCGCTGGCGCGAGCTGTGCGAGCACGCGCACATCGCCTGCACGCAGCGTGAGCAGGTGCCGCTTGCCGACCTCCCTGAACCCGTCGAGGCGCTGGTGCGCGAGCGCGGCCGCGACGCGCTGCCCGATACCGCTGCCGGCTCGGTGGTCTTCTTCTCGATGCCGCCGGTGCCGGTGTCGGCCACCGCGCTGCGCGCTGCGCTGGCTCGCGGCGAGCGGCCGGCCGAACTGGTCCCACCCGCGGTTCTCGACTATATTCAGGCGCATCGCCTCTACGGGGTCGCCCCCAGGGCGCCAGACTGAACGCATGGATCTACGCAAACTGCAACGGGTCGTCGTCGACGCGCTCGAAGACGTCAAGGGCCAGGACATCCGGGTCTTCAACACTCAGGACCTCACCGGGCTCTTCGATCGGGTCGTGGTCGTGAGCGGCACCTCCAACCGCCAGACCCGGGCGCTTGCCGCCAGCGTGCGCGACAAGGTCCGAGAGGCCGGCGGCCATGTGATCTCGGTCGAGGGCGAGGATGGCGGCGAGTGGGTGCTCGTCGATCTCGGCGACGTGGTCGTCCATGTGATGCAGCCGGCCATCCGCTCGTACTACAACCTCGAGGAGCTGTGGGGCGCCAAGCCGGTGCGCGTGCGCCTCGGCGGCCGGCGAGTCACCAGGGCGGACGAGCCCATCGAGACGCCCGCGGCCGCCGCTGCCACGCCTGCCCGACGCCGCACGGCAAGCCCGCGCGCGCCACGCACCGCCCGCGCTCCGTCGGCCTGAGCGGCAGGCGCGCCCTCGCCTGCCCGATGCTGCTGCGAGTTGTCGCGGTCGGCACACGCATGCCCGCCTGGGTCGAGGCAGCTGTTGCCGCCTACGCGCAGCGCATGCCGGCCGATGTCAGGCTCGAGTGGCGCGAGGTCAAGGCCGAGCCTCGCGGCGGCGCCGGCAGCGCGACAGCCTGGATGGCCCGCGAGGCGCAGCGCATCGCGGCCGCCGTCCCCGAGAGCGCGCATCGGGTCGCGCTCGACGAACGCGGGGTCGATCTCGACACCCGTGGCTTCGCCGCGAGGCTGGCCGCATGGCGCGAGGCGGCCAGGCCGGTGGCCATCGTCATTGGCGGCCCCGACGGGCTGGATGCCGACTTCAAGCAGAGCTGCGCCGAGCGGTTGCGTCTGTCGAGCCTCACGCTGGCCCATCCGCTGGTGCGCTGCGTGCTCGCCGAGCAGCTCTACCGCGCCTGCTCGCTGCTCGCCGGCCACCCCTACCATCGCGACTGAGGCGGCCATGAGCGGTTTCATCTACCTCGCATCGCAGAGCCCGCGCCGCCAGGAGCTGCTGCGCCAGATCGGCATCGCCTTCGAGCTGCTGCCGCCCGACGCCGACGAGGATGTCGAGGCCCTCGAAGCCACCGTCGCGGGCGAGGCGCCGGCGGCCTACGTGAAGCGGGCGGCGCTCGCCAAGCACGCGGCTGCCTGCGCGCGCCTCGTACGCCGCGGGCTGCCGCCGGCGCCGGTGCTCGCGGCCGACACCACGGTGGCGCTCGGCGGCATGCTGCTGGGCAAGCCCGCCGATGCCCGGGCCGCGCAGACGATGCTCGCGCGCCTGGCGGGGCGCAGCCATCGCGTACTCACCGCGGTGGTGGTCGGCGATGCGCGGCGCAGCGAGTGCCTGCTGCAGGTCTCGCGGGTGGCCTTCGCGCGGCTGCGGCCAGCCGAGATCGCCGCCTACGTCGCCACCGGCGAGCCCTACGACAAGGCCGGCGGCTACGGCATCCAGGGCGCCGCGGCGGCCTTCGTGCGCCGGATCGAGGGCAGTCACTCCGGTATCATGGGGCTGCCGCTGCACGAGACCGGCCGGCTGGTCCGGCGCGCGCTGGCGCGGGCGGCCGGCGAGCCCCACGCGGCGCGCCCGTCGCGGCGCCCGCCCCCCGCATCGCCATGACCGAAGACATCCTCGTCAATCACAGCCCCCACGAGACCCGCATCGCGGTCGTGCAGCAGGGCGTGGTCCAGGAGCTGCACATCGAGCGAGCGGTCGCGCGCGGGCTCACCGGCAATGTCTACCTCGGCAAGGTGTCGCGGGTACTGCCTGGCATGCAGTCGGCGTTCATCGACATCGGCCTGGAGCGCGCGGCTTTCCTGCACGTGGCCGACCTCTGGCAATCGCGCGCCCAGCAGGGCAGCGCAGGGCAGCCTCTGCCCATCGAGAAGCTGCTCTTCGAGGGTCAGCCGCTGCTCGTGCAGGTCATCAAGGACCCGCTGGGCACCAAGGGCGCGCGCCTGTCCACCCAGATCAGCATCGCCGGACGCCTGCTGGTCTACCTGCCCCAGGATCCGCACATCGGCGTGTCGCAGCGCATCGGCGACGAGGCCGAGCGGGCGGCGCTCAAGGCGAAGCTGCAGGCGGTGCTCGGCGATGGCGAACGCGGCGGCTACATCATTCGCACGTCGGCCGAAGACTGCGCCCAGACCGAGCTCGCCGCCGACGTCGAGTACCTGCGGCTGCGCTGGAAGGACATCCTCGAGGCGAGCCGCCGTCAGCCGGCACCGTCGCTGCTCTACCAGGAGCTGTCGGCCACGCAGCGCATCCTGCGCGACATCGCCGGCGAGAGCACCCACGCCATCATCGTCGACTCACCCGACGAACTGGCGGCGCTGCGGGCGTTCGCCAAGGTGTACGTGCCGGCGATGGCCGACCGGCTGCGCGCGCACACCGGCGACCGGCCGCTGTTCGGGCTGCACGCGATCGAGGCCGAGATCGAGAAGGCGCTGGCCCGGCGCGTCGATCTCAAGTCGGGCGGCTACCTGATCATCGACCAGACCGAGGCGCTCACCACGATCGACGTCAACACCGGCGGCTTCGTCGGCGGGCGCAACTTCGACGACACGATCTTCAAGACCAACCTCGAGGCCACCCACGCGATCGCCCGCCAGCTGCGGGTGCGCAACCTTGGCGGCATCATCATCGTCGACTTCATCGACATGAGCGAGGCCGGCCACCGCGAGGCCGTACTGGCCGAACTGCGCAAGGCGCTGGCGCGCGACCGCACGCGCTCCACCGTCAACGGCTTCACCTCGCTGGGGCTGGTCGAGCTCACCCGCAAGCGCACCCGCGAGTCGCTCGCCCACCTGCTGTGCGAGCCCTGCCCCACCTGCGGCGGTCGCGGCGAGATCAAGACTGCCCGCACCATCTGCTACGAGATCCTGCGCGAGATCCAGCGCGAGGCCCGGCAGTTCGATCCGCGCGAGTTCCGCATCGTGGCCTCGCAGGCCGTGGTCGACCTCTTCCTCGAGGAGGAGGCGCAGCCGCTTGCCGCCCTGGGCGATGCGATCGGCAAGCAGGTGTCGCTGCAGGTCGAGACCGGCTACGGGCAGCAGCAGTACGACATCGTCCTGATGTAGCGCCGCGCGGGGGGCCGGTCCGCATGCCGGCGCATGCCCGCGTGCGCCCGGTAGGCGAGGCTTGCCGCGTAGACTGACGCCCGGCTGCCAGCCACCCTCAACGACGACTAGGAGACGACCCCATGACCCTGCCCGTCAGCTACATCGACCCGCCCGGCACCGCGCCGGCCCAGGGGCTCTACTCGCACATTGGCAAGCCGGCCAGCGGCGGCCTGATCTTCATCGCCGGCCAGCTCTCGGTGGACACCGCGGGCAACGTCGTCGGCGAGCACGACTTCGCCGCGCAGTTCGACCAGGTGTTCAGGAATCTCGGCGACGTGCTGGCCGGGGTCGGCGCCGACTTCAACAACGTCGTGAAGTTCACGACGTTCTTCGTGCACTCGCAGGACATTGAGGTCTTCATGGCCAAGCGCCTGGCCCTGTTCCCGACGATCTTCAAGGGCGACAAGTACCCGCCCAACACCATCCTGGTCGTCGACCGGCTGGTGAAGGAGCCGTTCCTGCTGGAAGTGGAGGCGGTGGCCTACCTGCCCTGAGCGCCAGGGTGCCGCATCAGGGCGCGGGCCCCGGCGCATCGTAGGCAGGCCGCGGCGCCGCGCCCTCGCGGCCGAGCAGCCCCCGCGCCGCCGCCCAGCCGATGCAGCGGGCCACGTCGATCACCGGCGGCCCGTCGCGCGCCACCCGCAACACGGCGCGCTCACCCTCGGCCAGCGCGTGCAGACGGTCGCCGTCCAGGGCAATCACGCCCGGGCCTTCCATCACGAAATCCACGCCCGGTGCGAGCCGCTCGCAGGCGGCCACCCGCACCGTGCCGAAGAGCCCGGGCGACAGCGGCACGTGCAGCGCGCGGCCGCTGCCGCAGCGCAGGCCCAACCCCCAGTCGTCGTCGAAACCGGTGGGGTCGAGATAGCCGCCGATCGGCGAGGTGCCCACCGCTGCCGGCTCGGCGCGCGCCAGCACCAGCGCCGCGATGCGGCCGGCATCGAAGGGCAGCAGGTTGCCGGTGTGATCGTCGCGCAGCAGCACCGCGTCGATGACCGCGACATCGCGCCAGCCCTGCCCCTCGAGCCGCACGAGCTTGCAGCGTCGCGCCGCCTGCGGCACCGGCACCACGCCGGCGGCCACCAGGCCCGCGGCCACACCCGCGCTGGTGGCCTCGACCATCACCGGAAACACGTTGTTGGTGCCGGTGGACAGCGGCAACAGCGGCACGTCGGGGCACACGCCCGCGATCGCGCGGTTGGTGCCGTCGCCGCCGAGCGAGACGATGACGCCGCACCCCGCCTCGCGGGCGGCCAGAGCGGCGGCCTGCGTGTCGGCGGCCGAATGCGTGAGGCCGACATCGAGCAGCCGCACGCCCGCGCGCATCGGCAGGCGGGCCAGCGCATCGCTCGATACCCGGTAGGGCTCCTTCAGGATCAGGATTTCATCGACGCCGACCGCATCGAGGCCCAGCGCGATGCGGGCCACCAGGTCGCGCTTGAGCTCATGCGTGGTCGTGCTCGCGCGCGCAGCGAGGCGCCGCACGTCACGGCCCGACATCGGGTTGGCGAGGATGGCGGCCTTGCCGGGCATGGGCGCGGAATCGAGAGCCTGGAGCGCTGACGCGATGGGCGCGTTGCGCCGCGCGCGATGGCCGCGCGGCGGTGCGTTCAGCCGCCCAGCTTGTCCTGGGTGCGGGTGTCGAAGTCGGAGGCGTCGTGGCGCTCGCGCAGCTGGCTGGCCGGTGCGCCCTGCATCCGGTTGACCATGCGCCCGCGCCGCACCGCCGGCCGCTCGGCGAGCTCATCGGTCCAGCGCTGCACGTTGCGGTACTCGTGCACCTGCAGGAACTCGCCGGCCTCGTAGATCAGGCCCTTGGCGAGGGCGCCGTACCAGGGCCAGATCGCCATGTCGGCGATGGTGTACTGGTCGCCGGCCATGTAGCGGTTGTCGGCCAGGTGCCGGTCGAGCACGTCGAGCTGGCGCTTGGTTTCCATCGCGAAACGGTCGATCGCGTACTCGATCTTGACCGGTGCGTAGGCGTAGAAGTGGCCGAAGCCGCCGCCCAGGTAAGGCGCGCTGCCCATCTGCCAGAACAGCCACGACAGGCAGGCCGCGCGCTCGGCGCCGCCCGCCGGAATGAAGGCGCCGAACTTCTCGGCCAGGTGCAGCAGGATGGCGCCCGACTCGAAGACCCGGATCGGCTGCGGCCCGCTGCGATCGAGCAGCGCCGGGATCTTGGAGTTGGGGTTGATCGCGACGAAGTCGCTGCCGAACTGATCGCCCTCGCCGATGCGGATGAGCCAGGCGTCGTACTCGGCGCCCGTGTGCCCGGCCGCGAGCAGCTCCTCGAACATCACCGTGACCTTCACGCCGTTGGGCGTGCCCAGCGAGTAGAGCTGGAACGGATGCCTGCCGACCGGCAGCTCCTTCTCGTGGGTGGCGCCAGCGATCGGACGGTTGATGTTGGCAAAGCGCCCGCCGCTGGCCTTGTTCCAGGTCCAGACGCGGGGCGGGGTATAGCTGTCGGTCATGGGTTGCTGCTCCGGGCGGAGGCCTGCGCGCGGACCACCGGCTGGCGACCGGGCACCGGCACACGGCGTGAGAGAAAGTCGATGACGGCGCCGGCGAAGATGTCGTTGCGATCGCCGGCCACCATGTGCGCGGCGCCGGCGACGTTGACGTACTCGCTGTGCGGACACAGCGCGAGGAAGGCCTGTGCGCCCTCCTCGCTCAGCAGATCGGACAGACCGCCGCGCACCAGCAGCGTGGGCAGCACGAGCCGGCGAGCCGCCTCCTCGAGACGGTCGCGACGCTCGCCCGGCGCCGGGCGGGCCGCGCGAAACCGCGGATCCCAGTGCCAGCGGTAGCGGCCGTCAGGGCCCAGACGCACGTTCTTGCCCAGCCCGTCGAGACTGCGCGGCCGGGTACGGTGCGGCTGGTAGGTGGCGATCGCCTCGGCGACCTCCTGCAGCGAGCCGAAACCGTCGGGGTTGCGGGTCATGAAGGCCTGGATGCGGCCCACGCCGTCGGCCTCGACCCGCGGTGCGATGTCGACCAGCACCAGCGCCTGCGCCGGGACCTGGCCTTCGCCGGCCGCAGCCAGGCTGGTGGCCCCGCCCATCGAAGCGCCCACGAGCACGGCCGGACCGCCGCCCAGGGCCGCGATCACGCAGCGCAGGTCCTCGATCATGACGTCCTGACCGTAGCGCCCATCGGGCGCCCAGTCGGAGTCGCCGTGGCCACGGGCATCGAACGCGACCGCGTGATAGCCGGCTGCGCCCAGCGCCTGACCTGCGCCCTTCCAGGCGTGGCGGGTCTGGCCCCCGCCATGCTGCAGCAGCACCAGCGGGCCGCCGGGGTCGCCCCAGGCGTCGCCCGCGATGGTGACGCCGCCGGCCCCCGACCACCGGTGCATGGGCTCCGGCGTGCCGGGGAGACGGGTGCCTGCGCTCATCGCGAGAGGATCACGCTTTCTTCACGAGCAGCGCGAGGATGGCCTCGAAGTGTTCGTCGGCGAGACGCCGGACCTCATCGTCGGTGCGATCCTGGATCGGATGCGGGACGAACACGTAGGCCGGGTCGGTGCCGAGCGCGCGCGACTGAACGGCCGCCGCGTCGATGAACTCGGTCGTGGCAACGCCCACCGAAGGAATGCCGTTGGCTTCGAGATCCGCGAGGTCATGCGTACAGCACGACGTGCAGGACCCTCAGTCGGCCAGGCCTTCGATGACGGCGTCGACCTCGCCGACCACCTGCTGACGCAGGGGCAACGGCGCGGGCTTGGCCACCGTGGGCTTCATGTAGCGGCGCACGGCGATGCCGCGGCCGCCGAGCAGTTCCTCGAGGCGGTCGAGGAACACGTCGCCGCGCGGCTTCGAAATGTCGAGCAGGCCCACGGTGAGCCCCTCGAGACGATCGGGTCGATCCAGCCTCGGGCGTGAGGCGGTCGACCGTTCGTCGGTCGGATCCAGGATGACGGTCACGATTTCACCTCCTTGGTGACGGGGATGGAGCCGGCGAAACCGCCGGACGTCCAGCCTCCTATGATGCCCGAGAACATGCCGGCGCCGCCGCCTGCGCGGACGATCAGCAGCCCTCCCGGGCGAAACTTGTTGCGCGTGGACCCGAGGACCGACTCGGGCAGCCCCTCGGCGATGCCGCGCGCGCCGCGCACGAGCTCCTCGCCGGGGATCTCGCACAGCCGGTGCAGCTCCTCGAGCAGGCGCGCCTTGCTCCAGCCGGCCTGCCGGAAGGTGCGCTCGTGCTCGGGGCACACGACCAGCATCGCATCGCAGGCCGGCGCCAGCTTGACGTTGTGCAGCACCTTGAGCGACTCGGCCATGCTGCGCGCGAGGCTCTCGGGGTCGCGCGACTTCTGGTCGACCACGCCCTGCAGGCCGTAGCCGGCGAAGACCGTGACCGCCGACACGCCGCGGGCTACGCCGAAGTCGGTGGACAGGGGCTCCCACGACGAGCCCTCCTCGTCCTCGGCGAAGCAGTAGGTGTACTTGCCGGGGTTGCCCAGGGTGGCCCGATCGACCTCCTGCGGCCGGCCGCCGCCGACGTTGCGGATGATGAGCTGCAACGCGCGGCCGATGGTGGCGTTGGCCCGGTTGCCCTGCCCGAGCGCGTTGCCCAGCGCGTTCATGCCGATCTGCCGGCGTACCGGACCGTTCACCACCACCACCGGGCTGACGAACATGGTGGTGGCGAGCACGCCATGCCACGAGAAGGCGGGGTCGAGGGCGGCCTCCGCGGCCGCGAGCACCACCGGCAGGTACTCGGGTTTGCAGCCTGCCATCACCGCGTTGATGGCCACCTTCTCGACCGTGAGTTCGGCGAGGTTGGGCGGGCACAGGCCGATCACCTCCTTCGGATCGCGGGTGGTTCCGGCGAGCATGCGCAGCACGCGCTTCTCGGTGGGCGGCACCACCGGCAGGCCGTCGGTCCAGCCGCGCTCGAAGATGGCCTCGAACTCGTCCTCGTCGGCGCCGAAGGCGATGCGCCGCGCCACGAGACCGGTTTCGCCCAGGCGGATGCGCAGGTCCTCGAGCGCGCCCGGCTCGACGTTGAGGGCGCCGCACCCGGGGCGCATCGCCGGCAGGCCGGCTCCGAGGCCGCCCACGCCACTCACCCGTTCCCACTCGGCGCGATCCCAGCCGTAGGTGCGGGCGACCTCGCGACCGCCGGCGCGGCGAATGAGCGTGGGCACGATCTCGATGCCCAGGCGGTGAGATGCCTCCAGGCCGGTGTCGTCGATGCGGGCGGCCACCGTTTCCGGGAACGTGGGGTCGTCCTGCGTGTAGACCTGCATCGGGCCGGCGGCGGCGAGCTGGGCGAGCACCGGAGCGGTGAGCTCGCAGGTCGGGCAGTCGCGCTTGACGACGGCGACGAGGCCATCGGCGGGGAGCATGGGCTCGGTCATTCGATTCTCGTTGCTGGGTGAGCGCCGAGCTTAGGCGAGGGCGACCGGCGCGGCGCGAGGCCGGGACGCGGATTGAAACGCGGGCCCGCAGCCGGCGCGCTGGCTGCGGAGTCAGGCGGCAGCGTGCCCCGCCAGCTCGAGCGCCACCTGCGTGCACACCGAGCGGCAGATCGCGGCCGCGCGCTCGTTGCTGAGGTGGTAGTAGATCTGGGTGGCGTCGCGGCGGCGGCCGAGCACGCCGGCCCGATACAGCGTGGCCAGGTGCTGGCTCATGTTGGGCTGGGTGGTGTCGATCTCGGCGAGCAGCTGCGAGACGTTTTTTTCGCCCTGGCACAGCGCGCTGATGATGCGCAGGCGGATGGGGGTGGCGAGCAGGCCGAAAAGCTCGGCGGCCGAGCGGAACACCTCGTCGCTTTCGGCGGTGTCTTCGGAGGATGGGCGGGCCGGACCGGGCGCGGAACTCATGCCCGCAAGCATATCGGAAAGCGCCGTACTCCCGGTGAGAAAAGCGGCGGCGTCGCGCGCTCGCGAGCCTTCAGCGACGAGTGCCTGGCCGCGGTCCGAGCCCGAATCGGTAATGGTCGCGGTTGAGCACCGCGGCCACCGCGGTGCTTTCCTCCGGGAACAGCCCGAGGCCGAGCTCGGTGCTGCACATGTCGACCATGCCGCGCAGCGGGCCAGGCGCGTTGATGCGGCCGGCGGGGCGATAGATGGCGCTGCCGTCGCCGCCCACACGCCGGATGTGGCAGGCGTTGCACTGGCTTTCGCGGATCAGCTTTTCGCCCAGCACGAGATCGGCATCGCGAAAGATCTCGGGCACCTGGCCACGAGCATCGGGAGCGGCCACGGTGGCCAGCAGCAGGGCGACGACGAGCAACGCGTAATGCAGCATGGGCACTTGCTCCGTGGGAGGCCAGCGGATCGGGCGCTCAGGCGAGCCTGAGCCATTGCATGACATCTTCCTCGAACATCTCGCCCGGCACCACTTCGCGCAGGCGGCCCGCGCGGTCGACCACGACCGACAGCGGAATCACCCGACGCTCCGAGAGGGCGGCGGCCAGCGGCGCGGCATCGAGGGTGACGTCGAATCCGTAGCCATGACGCGAGAGATAGGCCCGCACGGCGGCTGGATCGCGATCGCGCGCCACGGTCAGGATGGCCAGGGCGCGCCCCGAGGCGGCCCGGCGCAGCTTCTCGATGTGCGCGTTGTGCCGCAGGCAGAACGGGCATGTGGTCGACCAGAAGACCACCAGCACGGCCTTGTCGGCTGCCTGCGGCGGCCCCCAGGCGCGCCCGTCGAGGAGCCGTACGGTGGGCCAGGCGACCACGTCGCCCGCCTGTGCGGCCAGGGCCGGGGCGCCGACGAGCAGCGGCGAGGCGGCCAGCGCCGCCGCAATGCGACGCCGCAGAGGATCGGGTTTCATGACGCAGGCGGGCAGGCAGGAAGGTGGTCGGGGCGCTGGCGCCGCGGCGCAGGGTGGTGTGCGATCATCGAGGCGAGCGGCGTGCGCGCAGGCGCGGGCTGCGCAAAGGCGTCGGGGCCGACGCCAGCCTGGAAGCAGCACCCCGCCGACCTCGGCCCGTATCGTTCGAACATCAGCATTCAGTGATATTACGAGCTTCCGACCCGGGCCACCAGCGCCCGGGCGCTCACACCAACGCCAACAGGAGACACGCGATGATGCTCACCTCCCGCCGCGCGGCCCGCTGGGCCGCGGGTATGTTCGGTCTGACGCTCGCCGGCGCCGCCGCGGCGCAGTCGACCGCTGCCAACCCCCATCTGGCGCGCAACCTCGCCGCCACCTGCGCCAACTGCCACGGCACCGACGGCCAGGCGCGCGGCGACATGAAGACGCTGGCCGGCGTGCCGGCCGACAAGCTCGTGGCCATGATGAACGACTACAGGAACGGGAATCTGCCCGCGACGATCATGCACCAGATCGCCAAGGGCTACACCGACGAACAGATCCGGCTGATCGCCGGCTACTTCGCGGCCCAGAAGGCCAGGCCCTGAGGAGGCGCACCATGCACACCCCCGATACCCACCCCGTCACCCGTCGTCGTCTGCTCGGCGCCGGTCTGGCCACCGGCGGCCTGGCCCTCGCCGGCTGCGCCACCCCGGGCAGCGGCCCCTCGATCGGCCGCGTCGTCGTCGTCGGCGGCGGCTACGGCGGCGCCACGGCCGCCCGCTACCTCAAGATGTGGGGCGGCAACGTCGACGTGACCCTGGTGGAGCGCAACGCCACCTTCGTGTCGTGCCCGATCAGCAACCTCGTCATCGGCGGCCATCGCCAGATCGCCGATGTCACCCGCGGCTACGACGGCCTGAAGGCCATGGGCGTCAAGGTCGTCCAGGGCGACGTTACCGCGATCGATGCCGGAGCGCGCCGGGTGCGCCTGGCCGGCGGTGGCGAGCTCGCCTACGACCGGCTCGTGGTGTCGCCGGGCGTCGACTTCATGTTCGGCGATGTCGGCGGACTGCAGCCCGCGCTCGACTCGGGCACCATCACCCACGGCTGGAAGGCCGGCCCCCAGACGCTGGCGCTGCGCCGCCAGATCGAAGCGATGCGCGACGGCGGCGTGTTCGCGATGAGCATCCCGAAGGTGCCCTATCGCTGCCCGCCCGGGCCGTATGAGCGCGCCTGCATGGTGGCGAGCTACCTGAAGACCGCCAAGCCGCGCTCCAAGGTGCTGGTGCTCGACGCCAACCCCGAGATCCAGTCGAAGAAGGCGCTGTTCGAGCGGGCGTTCAAGCAGCACTACGACGGCATCATCGAGTACCGGCCCAACGCCGAACTCAAGGAGGTCTCGGGCCTGACCGCGAAGCTCGAGTTCGAGGACGTCAGGGCCGACGTGCTCAACGTGATCCCGCCGCAGCGCGCCGGCGACATCGCACGCACCGCGGGGCTGATCAACGTCAACAACCGGTGGGTGGGTGTCGACTGGCTGACCATGGAGTCGACCGCCGTCAAGGGCGTGCACGTGCTCGGCGACGCCACCTTCTCGGCGCCGCTGATGCCCAAGTCGGGCCACATGGCCAACCAGCATGCGAAGGTGGCGGCCGCCGCCATCATCCAGCTGCTCAAGGGCGAGCCGGTCAATCCCACGCCGGTGGTCATGAACACCTGCTACAGCTTCGTGACCGCCCGCGATGTCGTGCACGTGGCCTCGGTGCACCAGTACGACGCCAAGGACAAGACCTTCAAGACGGTGCCCGGCTCGGGCGGGGTGTCGGCGGCGGCCAATCAGCTCGAGGGCCGCTACGCGCTCAGCTGGGCCGACAACATCTGGGCCGACATGCTCGCGGTCTGAGGGAGCTGCGGGTCGCGCGGGCCGCGGCCTGGCGGCTTCCGGGGCCCGGCCAGCACGCCAGGCGGCTTACTGCAGGCCGCTCAGGAAGCTGGCCACCGCCTTGATTTCGAGCTCGGTGAGCCGGCTGGCGACAACGTGCATGACGGCGTTGTCGTTGGTGCGCTCACGCTTGCCGAAGGCCTTGAGCTGGTTCTCGGTGTACTGCGCATGCTGGCCCGCCAGGCGGGGCAAGGCGTCGGTGCCGTGGGCCTGCGGGCCGTGGCAGGCCGCGCAGGCAGCCACCCCCGAGTACGGATTGCCACGGGCATAGATCAGCTCGCCCATCCGGGCGAGTTCGGGATCGGCCACCGGATGCGCCTGGCCCGGTTTGGCCGCGAACCATGCCCCGAGCGCGCGGAAATCGGCTTCGCTCAGGTCATCGACCATCGGGCGCATCACGGAACTGACCCGGCGGCCCGACTTGTAGTCGGCAAGCTGGCGCGCAACGTAGGCGGCGTGCTGGCCGGCCAGCCGCGGGAACAGGGGGCTGGAGCTCTCGCCGTCGATGCCGTGGCACATGAAGCACTTGCCCTGGACGATCTCCTCGGCCCGCGCCATCTCGGCGGCCGAGGCGGCCGACCCGGACGCAGCCGGCAGCGCAGCGACTGCGAGCGCGCCGCCAAATGCCAGGCCCAGGACCACGCACCACCCCACCCCCCTCATGCCGATGAAAAAGCGCATCGCGACCTCTCAGGGCACCAGACCCGGATTGCCCTCGACCGAGAGCAGGCGCGGGGTGTTGATGCGGCGCGGTGCGACGCGGCCCCCGGGACGGGCGCGCAGCCAGGTCTCGACCACTTCCCAGACCGGCTTGAGCCCGGCCTTGCTCGCCTCCTCGGCGACCGGCGCCCATCCCGCGACCGGATAACTGCGGCCCGCTTCGAGCGGCTTGCCCGCCAGGCGCAGATCGGCGATGCGCGCACCCATGCGCGCGGTGGGATCGATCGTGTACTCGAGACCGCCGACGCGGACCATGTCGCCTCCCTGCTGGTAGTACGGGTCGGGATTGAACAGATTGTCGGCCACGTCCTCGAGCACGGTCTTGATGGTCTCGCCGGTCATGGGGGTGACGGTGGCGTACGGATAGGTGATGGCGAGCTGGTCCATCATGAGTTCGCGGGTGATGGCCTGCCCCGGCAGCAGCGAGGTGCCCCAGCGGAACCCGGGGCTGAAGGCGATCGGCGCGCCCTGCACCTCCATCAGGGCATCGCAGAGCAGCTGGTCCCAGCTGCCGTTGAAGTTGCCGCGCCGATAGAGCAGGCCGTCGGTGACCGCGAGCGTTTCGTTCAGACGCGCCTCGAAGGGCGCGCGGATGCGGCGGATCAGGGCATCCATCGCCGGATCGGGCCGCAGCACGTTGGCGAACACCGGCAGCAACCGGTAGCGGAAGTTCGCGACCCGGCCACCGCGGACATCGAAGTCCATCACGCCCAGGAACTTGCCGTTGCTGCCGGCGTTGGTGACCAGCGTGGTGCCGCCGGCATTCCTGACAGGCACCGCCACCGGCACGCCGTCGTGGGTGTGGCCCCCGAAGATGGCGTCGATGCCGCGCACCCGGCCGGCCATCTTGAGATCGACGTCCATGCCGTTGTGCGACAGCACGACCACCACCCGGGCGCCCTTGCCGCGGGCCTCGTCGACGACCTTCTGCATGTCCTCGTCGCGGATGCCGAACTCCCAGTCGGCCACCAGGTAGCGGGGATTGGCGATCGGGGTGTAGGGAAAGGCCTGGCCGACGATGGCCACCTGCACGCCGTTCATGTCACGCATCACATAGGGCGCGAACACCGGGTCGCCGAAATCGGCGGTGCGCACGTTCTGGGCGACGAAGTCGATGCGGCCCTTGAAGTCGCGCTCGACGATCTCCTGCACGCGCTTCATGCCGTAGGTGAACTCCCAGTGGCCGGTCATGACATCGACCGTGAGCGCCTTGCAGGCGTCGACCATGTCCTGGGCGTTCGTCCAGAGCGAGGTGGCCGAGCCCTGCCAGGTGTCGCCGCCGTCGAGCAGCAGCGCACCCGGGCGGCTGGCCTTCAGGCGCCCGACCAGCGTGGCCAGGTGCGCGAAGCCGCCCACCTTGCCGTAGCGCCGCGCCGCCGCCTCGAAGTCGAGGCTGGTGTAGGCGTGGGCGAGCGCCGTGCCGGCCGGCACACCGGTGGCCCGCAGCAGATGCTCGCCAACCAGATGCGGCATCTGCCCGCGCATCGCGCCGACGCCCAGGTTGACGCTGGGCTCGCGGAAGTGGATGGGCAGCAACTGCGCGTGGCAGTCGGTCATGTGCAGGAAGCTGACGAAGCCCGGGCCCGAGCCCAGCGGCGGCAGATCGTAGAGCTCGGCCTCGGCCCGGGCCGCGTCGGCCTGCTCGTGACGGCCCAGCGCCATGCCCGCCACGGCGGCGGCACCGAGCACCTGGAGGAATTCGCGTCGGCTGAGATTCACGATGAGGTTGGCCTGCGTGCAGCGGTATCGGGGAGGCGGGTCAGCGGTTCACCGGCGAGCGCGGGTCGAGCAGCAGCGACATCAGGTGCCTGATCTGCTCCTCGTCGAGCAGTTTCTGGTGCCCGAAGCGGGGCATGGCCGAGCAGGCTGTGTAGGCGTGGCTGTTCCAGAGCTTGGCCCACACGTACTGCACGATGGGCGCGGCCGTGGGCGCGGTGACGTCGGTGATGCCGCGGTCCTTGCCGTAGTGCCACAGCGACGGACCGATCGTGCCGTAGGAGAGCTCCTTCTGGTCGATCTGGTGGCAGTTGTAGCAGTTGCCGCCGTTGGCCTTGGGGTCGGCGGAAGCGTCGGTCCAGGTCATGCCGCGGCCGCTCTGGGCGATGCGCTCGCCCTCGACCCAGCTGCCGAAGTACTGGCCGCCCGAGGGCCAGCGGATGCCGGCCTGCGCATCGGCGCGGATGCGCTCGGCGAGGTCATCGGCGGGCGCTTCGTCGCTGGAGCAGGCGCTCTGGGCGAGATCCTGCTTCAGCCGAGCGACGCGGGCGATGCCCTGGTCGCGAAAGGAGGCGGCAACCACGGCGCGGGCCTGCGCGTCGAGATCGGCCGACGACGGCGGCAGCATCGCGCAGCCGGCGGCCAGCATGGCGATGGCGGCATGGGTGACGACGACGAGGGTACGGTTCATCGAGGATCTCCCCAGGTCAGCGCTTGATGGCCGGTGCGATCGACTTCGCGCCCTGGGCGTTGACGCCCATGTAGGTGGCAAGCGCGATGGTGATCTCGGAGCCGAAGCCGGGATACGGAAAACGCTGCTGGCGGAAGCAGTCGTTCAGACGCAGCTGCATGCCCCACATCTCGCCATTGCTCACCCGGTAGGCCGGCCATGCCGCGAAACCGACGCCGTCGCCGGGGTTGCGCGTGAGGTTGGGCAGGTCCTGCAGGCGGATGCGCTTGCCGTCGGACGAGTGACAGCTCGCGCAGGCGAAGTCGTGGGTGCCGGCGCGAAAGAAGAACGCCCGCTTGCCGATCTCGTAGCTGCGCCGCTCCTCGCGATGCGACTGAGAGAGGTTGAACGGCAGGCCGCGCGACACCGCGGCGATCCAGGTGGCCAGCGCGGTGACGTTGGCCATCTCGCCGCGACCGAACGGCGTGGCCGCGACCGCCGCGCCGTCGAAGCCCTGCAGCACCTGCATGCAGTGCACAAGACGCGTCTCGAGGTCCATGACGCGGCCGGTGTCCTCGAAGAAGCGCGGCAACTCGACGAACGCGCCGCGCACCACGCCCGGCCCCTTGCCGAGGTCGCAGGTCTCGAGCGAGACGTTCTTCGGACCGCGCCGCTGCTTCCAGAGGTCCTCGCCCTTGGCCTCGAAAAGCTCGGCCGGATTGCCGTCCTCGAGCAGCTTGCGGTACTCGGCGATGCCTTCGGCCGCCGACTTGCCCTGCGCCCAGACGCTCGCCGAGGCGAACAGGCTCAGGGCCGCGATTGCCGCTGTCCATGGTTTCATCGGTCTCCTCCCTCCAGTGACGGACGGCGCGGCGGATCGGCTCGTGGGCCGTCCAGTCGCGCACCGCCCGGGATGCCGGCCCGGCCGGCCATGGGCCGCGTCGTCAGGTCACGGTGGCTTCGTCGGTGCGCTTGCCGCCGCGGTTGTCGATCCAGGTGATGGTGATCTTGTCGCCAGCCTTGGCGCCCTTGACGTTGAACTGCAGGAACGGGTTCTTCGCGACCGAAGGCCCCCACTCGGCGCGCATCACCTGCCTGCCGTTGTGGGCGGCGATGACCTCCTGGATGAACCAGGCGGGCACGAGCTTGCCGGTGGAATCCTTGCGCTGACCGGTTTCCATCTCGTGGCTCATCAGCACCCGGACCGTGGCCTTGTCGCCGGCCATCTGCGCGCGTATGCGCATGGGATCGGACATGTTCGTCTCTCCTCGCTAGCGATCGATCAGCCGCCGCAGCCGCCGAGCGTGACCTTGATTTCCTTGACGCCGAACAGCACGCGGCCGTCGGCCATCATGGCCACCGCGTACACGTTGGACGACTGGCCCATCTTGACCCGGGTGGTGAAGCTCGGGTCGATCGCGTCGGTGACGTCGAAGACCGCGGCCAGCACGGTGGGGTTCTTCTCGACGAGGATGGCCATGCGGCGCACGCCCGACAGGGTGGTGGCACAGCCGACCGGCACCACCGCGCCGTTCTCGGCGATGTCGGGTCCGGTGAGGGTGACCTCCTTGCTCTCCACGAGGGTGCCGCCGCCAAGCGCCCTGATGACATCGGCCATGCTTTTCGCCTCGAAGGCGGGCTGGGTCCAGGCGGCCTGCGCCGCCGCCGGCAGCAGGCCGGCCGCCGCCATCAGGCCGACCAGCTTTGCGCCGTGCGCGAGCATCGCGCGTCGGTTGCTGTCCATGGGTTGCTCCTCTGACATTGAAGGATGGAGGTTACGCCAGTCGGCGTGCGCGCTAACGGCCCGCGCCGGCGGCCACCCAGCGGGCGATGGCCTCGGCGTCTGCCCTGGGGATGTTCTGGGCCGGCATCGGGATCGCTCCCCAGCCGCCCACGGCGCCACCCAGGATTTTAGCGCCCAGGTACTCGATGCGGTCGGTGCGCCCGGCATGCTTGCGCGCCACCTCCTGCATGCCGGGGCCGACCAGCTTGCGATCGATGCCGTGACAGGCGTTGCAGCTGTGCCTGTTGAAGAGCGCGATCGCAGCGGCGTTGCCGGAAGGCGTGGCGGTGCCGGCGGGTGCTGCGGCAGAGTTGGCGGAGGCGACCGCGGCGGGCGCTGTCGCCCCTCCCGCAGGGGCCGCCGCTGCGAGGCGGGCCGGCGGGCCACCCGCCGGGCGGGTGGTGTCGGCGCCATGCTGCGGCCCGACGAGCCGGCTCTGGTCGGCCAGATTGCCGTGGGCGTTGCGAGCGTGATCGGGCAGCAGCGACGCCACCGTCGGCTCGGTGGCGCAGTTGCTCATGCAGGCAACCGCCTTCACGTCGGGCCGTCCGCCGTTGCCCA
The DNA here is from genome assembly GCA_044370795.1 of Burkholderiaceae bacterium. GTDB lineage: Bacteria > Pseudomonadota > Gammaproteobacteria > Burkholderiales > Burkholderiaceae_E > Quisquiliibacterium. The sequence goes on along the minus strand of JBILUW010000028.1, from coordinate 1,115 downwards.
GGCTGCGGCCCGGCCACATGCCGTGGTCGGTGGTCATGCCGTCGCGGTTGGGCAGCCGCTTCTGCACCTCGGCGATGTTGCGATCGGACAGGGTGTAGTTCTCGGGCACCACGTCGGCCAGGTTGAGCATGTAGGCGACCACCGCGTACACCTCGTCGGCCTTGAGCGACTTGGGCGCATTCCAGGGCATCGCACGGTTGACGTAGTCCCAGAGCGTGGCAAGGCTGGCGAGCTTCATCATCGTGGTGCGGCCGGGGAAGGACTCGTCGGTGAGCCGCTTCACCCGGCCGGCGCGCATGTCGTCCTTCGTGGTGCCGCCGATGATGGGCGAGAACACCTCGTTGCTCTCGCCGAACACCCCGTGGCAGGACGCGCACTTGGCTTCCCAGATGTCCTGGCCCTGGGCGACGCTGCCGCTGCCGCGCGGCAGGCCCTTGAAGTCGGGGCGCACGTCGATGTCCCAGGCGGCGATCTCGCTGGGCGTGGCGGGACGGCCGATGCCGGCGTAGGGATGGGCCGGCTGCGCGCTCGCCGGCGCGCTGGCGGCCGCGAGCAGCAGCGCGGCGCCCGCGGCCGCGAGCGCGCGCAGCCGCGCTGGGCGACGCTCAGGAAAGCTGGACATTCTTCACCTCGCCGCTTTCCTGCAGCATCCAGGTCTGGATGCTGTTGTTGTGGTAGATGGAGCGCGAGCCGCGCACGGCGCGCAGCTGCCGGTAGGTGGGCTGCACGTAGCCGGTCTCGTCGATCGCGCGGCTCTGGATCAGCGCCGGCCGGCCGTCCCAGACCCAGTCGAGGCTGAACCGGGTAAGACACTTGGAGAGCACCGGCGTCTGCAGGCGCGCGGTGCGCCAGTTGGCCCCGCCGTCGGTCGAGACATCCACGCGGCGCACCTTGCCGCGGCCCGACCAGGCCAGCCCCGTGATCTGGTAGTAGCCCTTGTCGAGCAGGACCTGGCCGCCCGAGGGCGTGGTGACCACGCTCTTGCACTCCTGGATGCTCGTGTACTGCCGATGCCGGCCGTCGGGCATCAGATCGACGTAGTGCAGCACCTCGTCCTTGGCGCCGTAGGGCTGGTCGCCAACCTCGAGGCGGCGCAGGTACTTGACCCAGCTCAC
>JBILUW010000027.1:0-23637 GCA_044370795.1 Burkholderiaceae bacterium | reverse complement strand
TGATCACGCTGGGGGTGCTCAACCTGCTGCGCTCGCCCACCGGCCGCGCCTTCGTGGCGATCCGCGACTCCGAGATCTCGGCCCAGAGCATGGGCATCCATCTGGCCTGGTACAAGGGCCTGGCCTTCGCGGTCTCGGCGGCCATCGCAGGCGTGGCCGGCGCGCTCTACGCCCACAAGATGGGCTTCATCTCGCCCGACCAGTTCAGCCTGGTCCAGTCGGTCGACCTGCTGCTGCTGGTAGTGGTGGGCGGTCTGGGCTTCGTGCACGGCGCCTTCCTGGGCGCCATCTTCCTGATCACCATGCCGCAGCTCATCACGCTGGCCAAGGACTGGCTGCCGCCGGCGATCGGCCAGGCCGCCGGGCTGCAGGCCGTGGTCTACGGCGTGGTGCTGGTGGCCTTCGTGCTGTTCGAGCCCATGGGACTGTACGGCCGCTGGCTCAAGATCCGCACCTGGTTCCAGCTCTTCCCCTTCTACCGCAAGGGCATGTTCAAGCGGCAGAAGAGCTTCACGAAGTCGGATCGCCTCAAATGAGCCAGCCTCCGGTGAGCACGCCCGCTGCAGCCGCCGGCCCGCTGCTGTCGGCAAAGGACCTGCAGGTGCGCTTCGGCGGCGTGCTCGCGGTCAACGGCGTGAGCTTCGACGTCCAGCGCGGCGAGATCTTCACCCTGATCGGCCCCAACGGCGCGGGCAAGACCACGGTGTTCAACCTGATCAGCCGCATCTACACGCCCACCGCCGGCACCATCGATTTCGACGGCCACGCCCTCACCAGCACGCCCGCCCACCAGGTGGCCGGTCTGGGCATCGCGCGCACCTTCCAGAACATCGAGCTCTTCGAGTACGCAACCGTCCTGCAGAACCTGCTGATCGGCCACCACGTGCACCGCGGCACCGGCTTCTGGGCCGACCTCTTCTTCACGCGCGCCGCGCGCCGCGCCGAGGTAGCCGCGCGCGAGGCCGTCGAGCAGGTCATCGAGTTCCTCGACCTGCAGCCCCACCGCGACTCGCTGGTGGCCGGCCTGCCCTACGGCGTGCGCAAGGTGGTCGAGCTGGCCCGCGCGCTGTGCACGGGGCCGCGGCTGCTGCTGCTCGACGAGCCCTCGTCGGGCCTGAACGTCGAGGAAACCGACGACATGGCCTTCTGGATCCAGGACATCCGCAGCCAGCTGGGCATCACGGTGCTGATGGTCGAGCACGACATGAGCCTGGTGTCGCGCGTGTCCGACCGCGTGCTTGCGATGAACCAGGGCGAGACCCTCTCGGTGGGCACGCCCGCGCAGGTGCAGTCCGACCCGCGGGTCATCGAGGCCTACCTCGGCTCGGTCGAAGACATGTCCTCGCTGCGGCGGCCCGGCTCATGAGCGCATCGGCCTCCCCCGCCGCAGGCGCCGCGCCCGCGAGCGCACCCGCCGCCGCGCCCGGCGGCGCGAAGGCCGACGTCATCCTGCGGCTGGCCAACGTCGAGAGCGCCTACGGCCCGATCAAGGCCATCCGCGGCGTCAGCCTCGAGGTCATCCGCGGCCAGATCGCCACCGTGCTCGGCTCCAACGGCGCGGGCAAGACCACCATCCTGAAGACCATCTCCGGGATCATCGACCCGCGCCGCGGCAGCATCGAGTTCGACGGCCACGACATCACGGCGCAGGACCCCTCGCTCATCGTGCAGCAGGGCCTGTCGCACGTGCCCGAAGGCCGCGAGGTCTTTCCGCTGCTGTCGGTGCGCGACAACCTGCTGATGGGCGCCTACACCCGCAAGGACCGCGACCAGGTCGCGCGCGACCTCGAAACCGTCTACGGCTACTTCCCCATCCTGAAGGAGCGCGCCGCGCAGGACGCCGGCCTGCTCTCGGGCGGGCAGCAGCAGATGCTGGCGATCTCGCGCGCCATCATGGCCGCGCCCAAGCTCATCCTTCTGGATGAGCCCAGCCTGGGCCTGTCGCCGCGCCTCACCAAGGAAATCTTCGAGATCGTCGTGCGCATCAATCGCGAGCGCGGCACCTCGATGCTGCTGGTCGAGCAGAACGCCAACATGGCGCTCAACGCGGCCGACTTCGGCTACGTGCTCGAGAACGGCCGCATCGTGATGCAGGACACCTGCGCGGCGCTGCGCGAGAAGGACGACATCAAGGAGTTCTACCTCGGCATGAAGGAAACCGGCGTGCGCGGCGAGCGCCGCTGGAAGAAGAAGAAGACCTGGCGATGAGCACCGCTCCCGATCCGCACCGCATCGTCTCGAGCGCCGAGTTCGGCTGGGCGCCCGCGCCGATCGACTTCGCCTCGGTGCCCGAGCTCTTCCGCAAGCGCGTGGCCGAGATGGGCAACGCGCCCATGATGCGCCAGAAGGACCTCGGCATCTGGCGCGCCTACAGCTGGCAGGAGGTGGGCCGCATCGTCGACGAGATCGGCGCGGGTCTGGCCTGCCTGGGCTTTGCTCCCGGCGAGGTGGCCTCGGTGCTGGCCAACACCTCGCGCGAGTGGGTCTGGACCGACCTTGCCGTGCTCTCGATGGGCGGCGTGTGCAACGGCATCTACCCCACCGACGCCGCCTCGCAGGTGCAGTACCTGTGCGCCGACTCGGCCACCGTGGCGCTGTTCGTCGAGAACGACGAGCAGCTCGACAAGTACCTGGAGGTGAGCGAGCACCTGCCCGCGGTGCGCAAGGTGGTGGTCTTCGACATGGAGGGCCTGGGCGGGCTGAACGACGAGCGCGTGATCTCGCTCGAGCGCCTGCGCGAGCTTGGCCGCGAGCGGCTGGCTGCCCAGCCCGACGTGGTGAGCGCCCGCCAGGGCACGCGCGCGGCCCACGACGTGGCCATCCTGGTCTACACCTCGGGCACCACCGGCCGGCCCAAGGGCGCGATGATCACGCACGCCAACCTGTGCGCGGCGCTCTCCGGCGCCCAGACCGGCATCTTCGAGGGCATGCCCGAGCGCGACGAGCGCATCGCCTTCCTGCCGCTTTGCCACATCGCCGAGCGCCTGATCGGCGAGTACGTACCCATCATGCGCCGCTCGGTGGTCAATTTCGTCGAGAACCCCGAGACGGTTTTCGAGAACCTGCGCGAGATCCAGCCGCACGTGTTCTTCGCCGTGCCGCGGGTCTGGGAAAAGATCTACTCGCAGGTGCAGATCACGCTGAGCGAGGCCGGCAAGCTGCAGCAGGCCGCCTACGCCTGGGCGCTGGGCGTGGGCCGCGAGCTCGCCCGCTGCGAGGCCGAGCAGCGCGCGCCGGGGGCGTGGCTGGCGCTGCGCGGCTGGCTGGCGCGCGTGACGGTGATGGACAACGTGCGCCGCATGACCGGCCTGAGCCGCGTGACGCTGGGCCTCACCGGCGCAGCGCCCATCTCGCCCGAGCTCATCCGCTGGTACTGGGCGATGGGCATTGCACTGCGCGAGGCCTGGGGCATGACCGAGACCTGCGGCGGCGGCAGCATCAATCCGCGCGGCAAGGTGCGCCCCGGCAGCATCGGCATCCCAGGCCCGGGCGTGGAGATGCGCATCGCCGAGGGCACCCACGAGATCCTGCTGCGCGGGCCCTGCGTGATCAAGGGCTACCTGAACCAGCCCGAGAAGACCGCCGAGGCCATCGACGCCGAGGGCTGGCTGCACACCGGCGACGTGGGCCGGGTGGACGCCGACGGCTACTTCACGATCACCGACCGGATGAAGGACATCATCATCACGGCCGGCGGCAAGAACGTGACCCCGAGCGAGTGGGAGAACGAGCTGAAGTTCTCGCCCTACGTGACCGACGCGGTGGTGATCGGCGACAAGCGCGCCTACCTGACCGCGCTGGTGATGATCGACCAGGAGAACGTCGAGAAGTACGCGCAGGACCACGACGTGCCCTTCTCCAACTACGCGAGCCTCACGCGCGCCCCCGAGATCGTCGCCCTGATCGGTCGCGAGATCGAGCGCGCCAACGCGAAGTTCGCGCGGGTGGAGCAGGTGAAGAAGTTCCGGCTGCTGGAAACCCAGCTGACCGCCGAGGACGAGGAGCTGACACCGACCATGAAGCTCAAGCGCCAGCTGGTGCAGAAGAAGTACGCTGCCATGATCGAGTCGATGTACCAGGACTGACCCAGAACAGAACACCGTAGGAGAGACCCCATGCGTTTCCTGAAGAAGACCACGCTCGGCCTGGCCGTGATGGCCATGGCCACGGGCACCGCGCTCGCCCAGCAGCAGGGCGTGACCAAGACCGAGATCCTGGTCGGCTCCATCCTCGACCTCTCGGGGCCGGTAGCCGCCTTCGGCAAGCAGACGCGCAACGGCATGCAGCTGCGCGTGGACGAGATCAACGAGCAGGGCGGCATCCACGGCCGCAAGATCCGGCTGCTGGTCGAGGATGACGGCTACGACCCGAAGAAGTCGGTGCTCACCGCGCAGAAGCTGGTCAACCAGGACAAGGTCTTCGTCGTGGCCGGCCACACCGGCACCGCGCACAACAACGCGGCGATGCCGATCCAGTTCGAGAAGAACGTCATCAACTTCCTGCCGGTGACCTCGGCGCGCGAGATGTACGAGCCCTTCCACCGGCTCAAGTTCTCGTTCGCGGCCACCTACTTCGATCAGATGCGCGCGGGTATCCCGCACCTGATGAAGGCCAAGAACTACCAGAAGCCCTGCATCATCCACCAGGACGACGAATTCGGGCTGGAGGTCTTCCGCGGCGCCGACGATGCGCTCAAGGCCCAAGGCAAGACCTGGGCCGAGCGCACCACCTACAAGCGCGGCGCCACCGACTTCTCGTCGCAGGTGGCGCGCATGAAGGCCGCCGGCTGCGACCTGGTGGTGATGGGTACCATCATCCGCGAGACCATCGGCACGATCGGCGAAGCGCGCAAGATCGGCTTCTCGCCCGATTTCCTGGGCTCGGCCGCCTCGTATACCGATCTGATCCACAAGCTCGGGGGCAAGGCGATGGACGGGCTGTACGCCATGCACACCGCGCAGCAGCCCTACACCGATACCGCCGACGAGAAGGTGCGTTTCTGGTCGAACAAGTACAAGACCAAGTTCAGCGAAGACCCGACGGTGTTCTCGGCCTACGGCTACGCGATCATGGACATCTTCGCAACCGCGGCGCGCGTGGCCGGCCCCAACCTGACCACCGACACGCTGATCAAGGCGATGGAGACCCACACCTTCCCGGCCGACATGCACGGCATGCCGCAGCTCAAGTTCTCGAGCACGATGCGGCTGGGCAACGAGAGGAGCCGCATGGCGCAGATCCAGAACGGCCGCTGGGTGTCGATCACCGACTACCTGCCGGTGCCGCCGCTGAGCAAGTGAGGCGCGCCGCCTGAGAACGACAACGGGGCCCGCGGGCCCCGTTCTTCATTCGGGAGGCCGCCAACCGGCCGCCCCCCGGACGGGTCACAACGCCGCGCCGGCCTCAGCCCGGCCCCAGATCCGCCGGCCGGTAGTAGGGCCGCTCGCCGAGCGCATCGACCCTCGCCCAGAAGGCCTCGCCACTGGCCAGCCCGCGGGCATCCTTGGGCGCGGTGCGCCGCCAGATGGCCCAGGACTCGGGATGCAGACGGATGGCCTCGTCGAAGTGAGCGCGGGCTTCGTCGGTTCGCCCCTGCTGGCCGAGGTATTCGCCCAGCCGGAAGTGGGCCTGCGCGAGCGCGACCGCCGGCGACGGGTGTTCGACCCGGGCCGCGACCGCCGCCGCATCGAGCGCGTAGCGGCTGGCCCCGCCCGCGCGCGCCCAGTCGCGCACGGCGTCGAGGTAGCGCTGCTTGACCTGCACCCGCTCGGCCGCCACGGCCTCGGGCATCGTGAAGGTGCGCCGGTCCATCAGCCGGAAGCCGTCTGTGGCGCCGGCGGTTTCGGGCGGACGCACGATGCGGCCGTCCTCGTCGATCCAGACCGCCTGCGGCACGTTCACCAGACCGTAGAGGTCGGCCAGGTGGTGCTCACGGTCGAGCAGGCAGGGGTAGGTGGGCCGCGCACCCTCGATCCAGGGCCGGGCGCCCTGCGCATCGTCGAGCGCCACCGCGATCACCGTGAACCCGTGGCCCTGAAGCTCGTCGAACAGTGCCTGCCACACGGACAGGTCGGCTCGACAGCCTCACCACGAGGACCAGGTGGCCAGCAGGACCTTGCGGCCGCGATGGTCGGAAAGGCGGTGCTCGCGGCCTTGGAGGTCGGGCAGCGCGAAATCGGGCGCCTGGCCGCTGGCGAGCGCGCGGGCGCGGTCGGCCGCGCCGGTGCCCAGCACCCAGGTCTGGCCGCCGGCATCGTGCACGACCGGATGACCGAAGGCCTGCCACAGGCCGGCGATGTCGAGCCGGTTGCCGCGCACCAGCGCGGCTTCGCGGCCGCGCGGCAGGGGCAGGCAGATGTCGCCCTGGCACAGACCCTCGGGCTTCCAGTCCCAGCCCGTGGCCAGGAGGATGTCGTCGCGCGTGAGCCAGAGCGACTCGCCGTCGGCTTGCGCCTGCGGCAGGCTGGCGGTGCGCTGTTCGTGCAGCGTGGTAATCAAGAGGAGCTCCCCGGTGAGAAGATCACCCGGAAGCTTACGCGAGCCGCGCTCAGTAATGCGGCGGCAGCTCGTCGCGCAGGCTGGGCGCCGTGCCGCCCGCGGCGGCCGCCGCCTCGGCGGCGGCCAGCCGCTCGCGCAGCCGGCCGAGCTCGCGCGCCAGACCTTCGATCTGCGCCTGCTGGCGCGCCACCACCTCGTCGAGCTGCTCGAGCAGATCCTCGGCCCAAACCGCCTTGAGCTCGAGCTCGACCAGGCGGTCTTCGAGGGCGGCCGGCGCCAGCGCAGCGGCCGGCGGCTCGGGAGCCGCAGCGGATTCGGCGGCCCTGGGGCCAGGCCCGGCGCCGGGCGGGCGGCCGCTCACCCCAGTCCCAGCCAGCGGCGCACGCGCGCCCACAGCAGGCCGAGCACGCTGGGCGCCTCGGCCTGCGGCAGCGGCGCGGGCGGCGCGCCCGCCGGGCCTTCGGGAGCCGCGGCAGCCTGCTGCAGGTTGAGGCCGAAGCGGCGCGCGAGTTCGTTGACGTAGTCGGTGACCAGTCCGGCGCGCGAGAACTGCGCAAGCGGCCCCGCGAGCTGGAAGGCCAGCCGCAGCTCGAGCCGGGTGGCGCCCGGCCCGTCAGGAAGCACCGCGTAGTGCAGGCGCGTCTTGACGCGGGTGCCGCTCAGCCGGTCGGTGCCCTCGGCGTGCATGCGGCCGATGCGCGCGGGCGCATCGAGGAAGAGCTCGGCGCGCATCGCGAAGGCCGCGGTGATGGGGCCGAAGCGGACATCGATGTGGCCTTCGGCCCGCTCGCCCGCATGCCGCGCAACGCTCGCGCCGGGCAGGCAGCGCGCCACCAGCGGCAGGTCCTGCAAGCGGTGCCAGACCTCGTCGGCGGCCACCGGCAGCGAGACCTCACGCGCAACCTCGATCCAGTCGCCGTCGGCAGGGATGAGGATGGGGGCCCAGTCGGCGAGATCCGGGGTGGGAGCGGAGGGCGCGGGGCCCGCGGTGGCTGGGGAAACGCCGGCAGTGGCACCGACCCTCGCCGCGCTCGCGGCCGGGCCCGCCGCGCTGCCCGCTGCGGCGCCCGCTGCGGCGCCCGCGCCGAGCGCCGCCGTGAGCGCGCCGGGCGGCACGACCGCCGCCTGTCCGGCGCCGTGTCCCAGGCCGGCCGCGGCGCCGGGCTGCGCCGCCGGCATGGCCAGCTCGCCGCGCGCCTTGAGCGCGAGCACCGACTCGATGGCCTCGACGATGCCGACGTAGCCGGTGCAGCGGCAGATGTTGCCGGCGAGCTCGTTGCGCACCCGCTGCGCATCGGGGCCGGGCAGCCGCAGCACGATGTCGCGCGCCGTGCACAGCATGCCCGGCGTGCAGTAGCCGCACTGCAGCGCGTGATGCTCGTGGAAGGCGCGCCGCAGGGCGGCCATCACGGGGTCGGTGCCGTAGCCCTCGATGGTGGTGACCTCGGCGTCGTCGCAGGCCACCGCGAAGGTGATGCACGAGCGCTGCGGGGCGCCGTCGATCAGCACGGTGCAGGCGCCGCACACGCCGTGCTCGCACGACAGGTGCGTGCCGGTGAGGCCGAGCTCCTTGCGCAGGAAGTCGCCGAGGTGGGTGCGCGGCTCGCACACGCGCTGCACGCGCTCGCCGTTGACGCTGAGCTGCACGAGCTGGGTGATCATGGCTGACGGGCGCCGCGGGCGTTGAACTGGGCGATCGCGCGGGCGAGCGCGACCGCGTGCTGATGGACGAAGACCGCGTCGTGCGCCGGGAAAGCGCGCCCGACCGCCTCCGCGAGGAGCTCGACGGCCGCGGGCACATCGGGCGCGCGCGCGATGGCCGATCCGCTGCCCCCCTGCGCGGCCGATGCTTGCGGTGCCGCCGGCGCGCCGGCCGCCTCGCTGACCGCACGCAGCAGCGCCTGCGGCTCGGGCAGCAGCACCGGCCGCGCCTCGACCGCGCCGACCAGCAACCGGCAGTGGCCCAGGGCCGGATCGAGCACCACCGCGCCGATGGCGTCGGCGAACTCGCCGACCTTGGCGCAGATCTTGTTCCAGCCCCAGCGCATGCCCGGGCCGAAGGCGGGCAGCTCGACCGCGGCCAGCACCTCGCCGGGCTGCAGGTCGGTGGCATAGGCGCCGCGCATGAAGTCTTCGACCGGCACCTGCCGGCGGCCGGCGGTGCTGGCGAGCTCGACCTTCGCGCCCAGCACCATCAGGCTGTTGACCCAGTCGGCGGCCGGGTCGGCGTGACACAGGCTGCCGCCGATCGTGCCGCGGTTGCGTATCGCCCGATAGGCGATGCCGCGGGCCACCCAGGGCAGCATGCCGTGGGTGGTGTCGGGCACCAGGCCGTCCTCGATCTCGGCGTGCGTGACCGCCGCGCCCAGGCGCAGCACGCCCTGATCGACGCCGCTTGCGCGCAGCTCGGGCAGCCGGCGCAGCTCGATGAGTGCCGCCGGGCGCGCGAGGCGCAGGTTGAGCATGGGGCCGAGCGACTGCCCGCCGCCAATCGCGCTGGCCTGGCCCGGGGCCAGCGCGCCCAGAGCTTCGTTCAGGCTGGCCGGCCGCTGCCAGGCAAAGGGCGCGGCCTTCATGAGCCGCCCCCAGCGGCGACCTCGGCCAGGGCGCCCTCGCTCACCGCAGAGCCCGCGCCGGCCGCCCGCGCCCCCCGGCGCCGCTCGAGCAGCGCGCCGAGCAGCCGGCGCGGCGTGAGCGGGGTTTCGGCGAACTCGACGCCAAAGCCGGCAAGCGCGGCATTGACCGCGTTGAGGATAGCCGCCGGCGGCGCGATGGCGCCGCCCTCACCCACGCCCTTGATGCCGTGCCGGGTGTGCGGCGACGGCGTCTCGGTGTGGTCGATGCGGATGACGGGCATCTCGGCTGCGCCCGGCAGCAGGTAATCGGCGTAGGTGGAGGCGAGCGGCTGCGCCGAGCGGTCGTAGGGCATCTCCTCGAAGAGCGCCGTGCCGATGCCCTGCACCGCGCCGCCGATGGTCTGGCCCTCGACGACCATGGGGTTGACCAGCGTGCCGCAGTCTTCGCAGATCGCGTAGTCGAGCAGCTTTACCTGGCCGGTGCCGATGTCGACCTCGACCAGCGCGCCGTGGCTGGCGAAGCTGAACACGCCGGTATCGACCGCCGGCTTGTAGGCCTCGGTGACCTCCAGCCCCCCGGTGTGCGCATCGCGCGGCAGCCGCTCGGGCCGGTGGTACCAGGCCTCGCCGATCTGCTGCCAGCTGACCTCGCCGGCATCGCCGACGAAGCGTCCGCCCTCGAGCCGCACCGACTCGGGCGAGCAGCGCCCCAGGTGCGCGGCGAGCGGGCGCACCCGCGCGACCAGCACCTCGCAGGCCTTGGACACCGCGCCGCCGGCCATCACGATGGAGCGCGAGGCGTAGGTGCCGGTGGAGAACGGGGTTTCGTTGGTGTCGCCGTGGGTGACCACGATGCGCTCGAGCGGCAGGCCGGTGATCTCGCTGGCCACCTGCGCGAGCGTGGTCTCCATGCCCTGCCCGTGGGAGTGCACGCCCACCTTCACCTCGAGTGTGCCGTCGGCGGCCAGCCGCACGGTGGCGCCGTCGTAGCCGGGCACGATGGGCAGGCCCCACGAGGCGAAGACCGAGGTGCCGTGCGCCGCCTGCTCGGTGTAGGTGGCAAAGCCCAGTCCGAGGTAGCGGCCCTGCGCGCGCGCCTGCGCCTGCCGCCGCGCGAAGCCGGCGTGGTCGAGCATGGCCATCACGCGGTGCAGGCTGGATGGGTAGTCGCCCGAGTCGAAGGCCTTGCCCGCGACGTTGGTGTAGGGCATGTCGGCGCCGGTGACGAGGTTCTCGAGGCGCACCGCGCAGGGATCGCGACCCACCGTGCGGGCGATCGCGTCCATCATGAGTTCCATCGCGAAGGCCACGCCGGGCCGCGCCACGCCGCGATACGGCGAGAACGGCGGCTTGTTGGTGGCCACCCCGAAGACGTGGCAGCGGTACTTCTCCATGCGGTACGGGCCGGGCAGGTTGCCGATGATCTGACCGGTTTCGAGGCAGGCGGTGAAGGGCCACACCGAGTAGGCGCCGCTGTCGACGTGCACCTCGGCGTCGAGGCCCAGCAGCTTGCCCCTGGCATCCACGTAGGCCGACATCCGGTAGTGGTGCTCGCGGCAGTTGGTGCCGGCCACCAGATGTTCGCGGCGATCCTCGATCCAGCGCACCGGGCGGCGCAGCGTGAGCGCGAGCCACGCCACCGCCACCTCCTCGGGCATCAGGTTGCACTTGTAGCCGAAGCCGCCGCCCACGTCGGGCGCGATCACGCGCAGCTTGGCGAGGTCAAGGCCGAGGCACTCGGCCAGCCCCGAGCGGATCATGTGCGGCACCTGCGTGGACGAATACACCACCAGCTGCGAGCGCTGGTCGTCCCAGTAGGCGAGCACCGCCTTGCCCTCCATCGGCGACATGCTCTGGCGCGCCATGCGGAACTCGCGCGTGACCACGTGCGCGGCGCGCGCGGCCAACTCGGCGAGGTCTTCCTCGCGCTTGAGATGGATGAAGAGGTTGTCGTTCCAGTGCTCGTGCAGGCGCTGCTCCGACGCACGGGCGCTGGCCGCATCGGGCAGCGGCGCGAGCGCCTCGATGTCGGGTACGACCTCGGCGGCGAGGTCTTCGGCCTGCGCCCGGGTGGGCGCGAGGCACACCGCGATGGGCTCGCCGACGAAGCGCACCTTGCCCTGCGCGAGCACCGGGTAGTCGGACACCTGGTAGCCGGGCAGCGTGGAGCGCGCGGTGATGGCGCGCACGCCACCGGCCGCGAGCTCGGCCGCGGTGTAGACCCGGTCGCGCGCGGCTTCGGGGCGCGCGACGGCGCGCAGCCGCCCGTGGGCGATCGGGCTGCGCACGAACGCCGCCTCGAGCAGCCGGGGGAAGACGAGATCGTCGATGAAACGGCCGCGACCGTGCAGGTGGCGCTCGTCTTCCTTGCGCAGCACGCGCGCGCCGATGCCGGTGGGACTGTTGCTCATGGGACGCTCCCGCAGCGAGGATGAAAACGACACGGGCGGGCCGCGGCCCGCCCGTTGCGGCGCAGGCTGCGTCAGCGCCCGGCCGACACCCCGTAACGATAGCCGTCGAGGTTGTTCTCGGCCACCCGGAACCACAGGTTCTGCTCGTCGCGGAACTTGCGCCACGAGGCGAGCAGCCGCGCGAACTCGGGGTTCTTCTCGGCGATTTCGTTGAAGGTGTCTTCGGTGGCCTTGTAGCAGGCGTCCATCACGGCGCGCGGGAAGGCGCGCAGCTGCGTGCCGCCAGCCACCAGGCGCTTGAGCGCGTCGGGGTTGCGGGCGTCGTAGCGGGCGATCATCGAGGCCATCTGCTCGGTGCTGGCCGCCTCGAGCAGCTCCTGATGGGGCTTGGACAGCGCATCCCAGGCCTTCTGATGAACGAGCAGCGTGATCTGGGCGCTGCCTTCCCACCAGCCGGGGTAGTAGTAGAAGCGCGCGACCTTGTTCAGGCCCAGCTTCTCGTCGTCGTAGGGGCCCACCCACTCGGCGGCATCGATGGTGCCCTTCTCGAGCGCGGAGTAGATCTCGCCGCCGGGGATCTGCTGAGGCACCACGCCTAGCCTGGAGAGGATGGTGCCGCCCAGGCCGCCGATGCGGAACTTCAGGCCCTTGAGGTCGTCGACCGTGCGGATCTCCTTGCGGTACCAGCCGCCCATCTGGACGCCGACGTTGCCGCAGGGGATAGGCACGATGTTGTAGGGCTTGTACAGCTCGCGCAGCAACTCGAGGCCGCCGCCGTGCAGCATCCAGGCGTTCTGCTGACGCGCGTTCAGGCCGAAGGCCAGGCCGGCGTCGAAGGCGAGCGCCGGGTTCTTGCCGATGAAGAACGACGAGAACACGTGGCCGCACTCGACCGTGCCTTGCGACACGGCGTCGAAGATCTGGCCCGCGGGCACGATCTCGCCGGCGGCGGCGGCGCGAAGGTCGAACTGACCGGAAGAGATGGCGGTGACGCGGCGCGCGAGCGCGTCGGCCGAGCCGTAGATGGTGTCGAGGCTCTTGGGCCAGGCGGTCTGCATGCGCCAGCGGGTGCCGGACTGGGCCTGCGCGGCCGGGGCGATGGCGAGCGATGCGGCCGTGCCGGCCGCCGCCTTGCCGAGGAATCCTCTGCGTTTCATGGGTGCGTTCCCTGGTGAGACGTTGGAAGGAAAACCGGTGACGCTGCCCGACGAGGGCCGCCGCCGGGAGCTGGCAGGCGGGCCGCGCGCCGCGCGCCTTGACATCGGCGCGATGCGCGTGGAACCATCATTTGCATGCAAACGATAGGCGGGGCCCGCAGGGTTGTCAATCGAGCGCAGCTTCCGGATCGCGGGATCTGGGACCGCCCCGGCTTTCTGGTGCGCAGGCTGCACCAGATCCACGTCGCGCTGTTCCTCGAGGAGGTGGCCGGCGGTGAGGTCACCCCGATCCAGTACGGCCTGCTCACCATCCTCTCGATGCGCCCGGGCATCGACCAGTTCACGCTCGGCGAAGAGCTCGGCCTCGACCGTGCCAACGTCGCCGGCATCCTCAAGCGCCTGGAGGCGCGCGGCTGGGTGCGGCGCGTCGTCGATACCGACAACCGCCGGCGCAAGCTGTGCGTGGTCACGGCCGCCGGCAAGGCCTTCCTGAACGCCCACGACCGCGAGATGCAGGCCTCGCAGCAGCGCCTGCTCGCGCCGCTGGGCGCCGCCGAACGCGAACGATTCCTCGTCCTGCTCGCGCGGCTGGTCGAAGGCAACAACGACAGCGGCCGCGCCGCGCTGCGCCCCGGCGGCAAGGCCTTCGGCGAGCCCGGCGAGGCCGTCACGCCCACCCCTCTGAAACCCCCTACCCCCACCTCCCGACGAGGAGCTTCCCGATGATTCACCTCACCCGAATCACGCGTGCCGCGGCAGTCTTCGCTGCCGCGATCTCGGCGAGTGCCGCCTTTGCCCAGGCCAAATGGGACATGCCCACCGGCTACGCGCCCACCAACTTCCACACGGTCAACAACACCGCGTTCGCCGAGGCCGTGGGCACGGCGACCGGCGGGCGGGTCGCCATCCGGGTGCATCCGGGCGCATCGCTCTACAAGATGCCCGAGATCAAGCGTGCCGTGCAGCAGGGCCAGGTGCCGATCGGCGAGGTGCTGATGGTCACGCTGGTCAACGAGAACCCGGTCTACGCAATCGACGGCCTGCCCTTTCTCGCCAGCAGCCATGCCGAGGCCCGCAAGCTCTGGACGGTGCAGCGCCCCGTGGTCGAGCGCCTGCTCGATGCGCAGGGCCTGATGCTGCTCTACGCGGTGCCGTGGCCCGGACAGGGCCTGTTCGTGCCGCGCGAGATCAACGGCGTGGCCGACATGGCGGGCCTGAACTGGCGCGCCTACGACAGGCAGACCGCGCGCATGGGCGAGCTCTTCAAGGCACGGCCGGTCACGATCCAGGCCGCCGAGGTCGCGCAGGCGCTGGCCACCGGCCGCATCAACTCGCTGGTGTCGTCGGCGCAGTCGGGCGTCGACTACAAGGTCTGGGAATCGGTGAAGTTCTTCTACGACGTGCAGGCCTGGCTGCCGAAGAACATGATCATCGCCAACAAGGCCGCCTTCAACGCGCTCGACAAGGCCTCGCAGACCGCGCTGCTCGCCGAGGCGCGCAAGGCCGAGGAGGCCGGCTGGGCCGCGAGCGCCAGGGTGGCCGAGAGCACCCGCGCACAGCTGGCAAGCAACGGCATGCGCGTGTCGGCGCCCAGCGCGAAACTGGTCGCCGAGCTCAGCGCGATCGGCAACCAGCTCGTCGACGAGTGGCTGGCGGGCGCCGGGCCCGAAGGCAAGGCGCTGCTCGAGGCCTACCGCAAGCCCTGACCGAGGGCAGGGCGCATCAGTGCGCCCTCACCCGCACCGCGCACGACCGAGGCCGATCAGCCCACCTGCCCGACGAACATGCACAAGCTCCTGGCGTGGTACCACGGCATCACCCGGGCCGCTGCGGCGGCATGCTTCGTCGCGGTGGCGCTGTTCATCCTCTACCAGCTCGGCGGGCAGGTCCTTCCCTACGTGCCACGCTCGGCCGACGAGTTCGCCGGCTACTGCATGGGCGCGGCTGCGTTCCTGGGGCTTGCCGACGCGCTGCGATCGGGCGACCACATCCGCGTCACGCTGCTCGGCGATCGGCTCGCGGCATCGGGCCGGCGCGCGCTCGACTGGCTGGCGCTGGCCGTGGGCGGCGGGCTTGCCGCCTGGGTGGCCTGGTACATCACGCGGCTGGCCTGGGACTCCTGGGTCATGGACGAACGCAGCTCGGGCCTGATCGCGCTGCCGATGTGGATCCCGCAGGCGGCAATGGCCTGGGGCGCGATCGCGTTCGTGGTGGCGATCGGCGAGTTGGGCCTGCGCATGCGCGCCGGCGAGACGATGCCCGGCGGCGGCGAGGCGGAGGAGACCGCAACCTTCGAGGAACCGGTCGCGGCGGCAGTCCCGGGTGCCACCACCACGCGCATCGCGCAGGCGAGCGATGGCCGGCGCTGAATCCGCGGGGCTGTACGCAGCCCTGATCATCGCCACGCTCATCGGGCTGCTCGCGGCCGGGGTCTGGATCGGTCTGGCGCTGTTCGGCACCGGCCTGGTGGCGATGCTGCTCTTCTCCACGCGCCTGCCCGGCGACGCAATGGCCACCACCGTCTTCGGCTCGGTGAGCGCCTGGACCCTCACGGCGCTGCCGCTCTTCATCTGGATGGGCGAGGTGCTGTTCCGATCGCGGGTGGCCGAATCGATGTTTCGCGGCCTGGCCCCCTGGATGGCGCTGCTGCCCGGGCGTCTGCTGCAGGTGAATGTGGCCGCCTCGATGGTCTTTGCGGCGATCTCGGGCTCGTCGGCGGCAACCTGCGCCACGGTGGGCAAGATCACGGTGCCCGAGCTGCGCCGCCGCGGCTACCCCGAGAGCGTCATGCTCGGGTCGCTGGCCGGCGCGGGCACGCTCGGGCTGCTCATCCCGCCCTCGATCATCATGATCGTCTACGCGGTGGCCGCCGACGTCTCGATCAACAAGCTCTTTGCCGCGGGCGTGCTGCCCGGGCTCGTGCTCGGCGGACTGTTCATGCTCTACAACGCCGGCTGGGCGCTGCTGAACCCGCAGCGCATCCCGGCCGACGACCTGCGGATGAGCTTCGGCGAGCGCCTGCGCGCCAGCGCCTCGCTGCTGCCGGTACTGCTGCTGATCGGCGCGGTGCTGGGCTCGATCTACGCCGGCATCGCCACCGCCACCGAGTCGGCCGCCATCGGCGTGGTGGGTGCCTTCGTGCTGGCCGCCTTCCAGGGCGGCGTGACCTGGGATTTCTTCGTGCGCACGGTGGTGGGCGCCATGCGCACCACCACCATGATCCTGCTGATCATCGCCGGCGCCTCCTTTCTGGGGCTGGCGATGGGCTTTTCGGGCGTGCCCGCGTCGCTCGCCGCGTGGGTCGGGCAGCTCGGTCTGTCGAAAGGCGAGCTCATCGTCGTGCTCGCCATCATCTACATCGTCCTCGGGTGCCTGCTCGACGGCATCTCGATCGTGCTGCTCACGATGGCGGTCGTGCTGCCCATCGTGAAGGCGGCCGGCATCGACCCGCTGTGGTTCGGAATCTTCATCGTCATCGTCGTCGAGACCGGCCAGATCACGCCGCCGGTGGGCCTGAACCTGTTCGTGCTGCAGAACATGGCGCGCCGCGACATCAGGTTCCTCAGCATGGCCGCGCTGCCCTACTTCCTGATCATGGTGCTGATGCTGGCGATCATCTGGTGGTGCCCGCAACTGGTGAGCTGGCTGCCCTCGCGAATGTGAGCCTGGCAGAGCCAATGCATCGTTAGCACACGAACAATCGGCGCCCCGCCTCTGTTAGCATGCAAACCATTGGGCCCCGACCCTGAACCTCCACGGACCGGAGACATTCCATGGCCGACCTCTCGCTCGAATTCTGCGGCATCAAGTTCAAGCACCCGATCATCATCGCATCGCTCGAGACCACCAACAGCCCCGAGGTGATCCGCGAGTGCGTCGATGCCGGCGCCGCCGGCATGATCGTCAAGACGCTGACCGACATCGAGGACATGGCGCGCCTGACCGAGAACTCGAAGTACGCGATCCTCAACGAGAAGAACGAGCTCATCAAGGGCAAGGTCAACAAGAACTTCGTGTTCTACAGCCGCTCCGGCTACTCGAGCACGCAGTTCCGCGAGTGGGTGCCCTACCTGAAGGAACTCAACCAGTACGCGCGCGACCACAACTCGCACCTGATCGGCAGCGCCGGCGGCAAGACCGTGCAGAGCTGGATCGACATCTGCCGCACGATCGAGGACTGCGGGCTGCCGATGGTCGAGCTCAACTTCGGCTGCCCGCACCCGGCGATGATGCCCGGCGTGCACGGCGGCTCGATGATCGGCCAGGAGCCCGAGATCGCCCGCGAGGTCACGGCGCGCGTGGTCGAGGCGGTGAAGATCCCGGTGGTCATCAAGCTCACGCCCGACCAGTCGCGGGTGATGGACGTGGCCCGCGCAGTCAAGGAAGCAGGCGCCGCGGGCGTCACGGCCACCAACCGCTACACCGGCTTCTCGGTCGACATCGAGACCGGCCAGCCGCGCCTCGGCGGGCCCGCCGGCATCGGCGGGGTGTGGGCCAAGCCGCTGTCGTTGCGCTGGGTGCACCGCATCTACAACGAGCTGGGCATCCCCATCACCGGCTCCAACGGCATCTACGACCACCGCGACGTGGTCGAGTTCATCATGACCGGCGCGCCGCTGGTGCAGGTGGGCTCGATCCTGATGCTCAAGGGCATCAAGTACCTGCCGCACATCATCTCGGGTCTCGAGGAGTTCATGGACAGCCATGGCTACCCCGACATCGCCTCGATGACCGGCATCGCGTCGCGCCGCGCGGTCAAGGACTACGGCGACCAGTTCCGCAAGCCGCGCATGCACTCCGAGATCAAGCAGGAGGCGTGCAAGAACCCCAGCTGCACGATCTGCATCCAGACCTGCTTCTACGACGCGCTCGCGCAGGGCCCGGGCAAGGTTGCCTCGCTGCACGACAACTGCATCGGCTGCGAGATGTGTACCCAGACCTGCCCGTTCGGCGCCACCAGCATGCACACCACCACCGACGCCGATCGCGAGCGCGAGACCTTCTTCCAGATTCCCGACGACGTCTTCGAACTCGGCAAGTTCGAGAAGGGCTTCGAGCGCGGCATCAAGCTCGCGAAGGTGAAGGGATGACGGCTGGCAGCCCCGGAACGCGCGCCGGTGGCGCCATGCGCTACCGTTTCGCCTTCGACATCGGCGGCACCTTCACCGATCTGGTGCTGCTCGGCGACGACGGCTCGGTGCTGTCGGGCAAGGTGCTCAGCGATCAGATCGATGTGGTGGGCCCGATCCGCACCGGGCTGCTCGCGATGCTCGAGCGCCACGGCATCGCGCTGGCGCAGGTCTCGGAGGTGGTTGTTGGCGCAACCACTGCCGTGACCAACCTGGTCATCGAACGCAAGGGCGCGCGCACCGGGCTGGTGGCCACCGCCGGCTTTCGCGACGTGATCGAGATCGCGCGCGAGCTGCGCTATGACCTCTACGATCTCACCGCGCCGGGCCCCGACCCGGTCATCCCGCGCGAGCTGCGCGTGGAGATCGACGAGCGGCTCGAGGCCTCGGGCACGGTGCTGCGCGCCCCCACCGACGCCGACATCGAGCGCGCGGTGCGCGCGCTGGTCGACGCCGGGGCGCGCTCGATCGCGGTCTGCCTGCTGCACAGCTTCACCAACCCGGCGCACGAGCGGCGGGTGCGCGAGGTGGCGGCGCGGGTGGCGCCCGGCGTGCCGGTGTCGCTGTCGAGCGAGGTGCTGGGCGAGCTGCGCGAATACGAGCGCACGGTGGCCACGGTGCTCAACGCCTACGTGATGCCGATGGTGGGCAGCTACCTTGGCGCCATCGAGGACGGCCTGCGAGCCATCGGCCTGAACGCCACGCTGCGCATCATGCAGTCCAACGGCGGGGTCATTTCACGCGAGTTCGGCGAGCGCATGCCCATCCGCATGCTCGAGTCGGGCCCGGCGGCCGGGGCGCTGGGCGCCGCGCACGCGGCCCGCCAGGCGGCCATGCCCAACGTGATCGCCTTCGACATGGGTGGCACCACCGCCAAGGCCTGCCTGGTCAACGACGGCACGCCCTCGATCACCACCGACTTCGAGGCCGCGCGTCTGCAGCGCTTCAAGAAGGGCAGCGGCCTGCCGGTGCGCCTTCCCACGGTCGACCTCATCGAGATCGGGGCCGGCGGCGGCAGCATCGCGCATGTCGATGCCACCGGTCTGCTGAAGGTGGGCCCGCACAGCGCCGGCTCGCGGCCCGGGCCGGCCTGCTACGGCCTGGGCGGCACGTTGCCCACCGTGACCGACGCGGCGCTGCTGATGGGCTACCTCGACCCGACCGGCAACCTCAGCGGCGCGGTGCAGCTGCGCCCCGAGCTTGCCGAGCGCGCGATCGACGAACACATCGCGCGGCCGCTGGGCCTGAGCGTGATCGAAGCGGCCAACGGCATCCACCGCATCGTCTGCGAGCACATGGCCGCGGCGGCCAAGATCCATGCGGTCGAGAACGGCCGCGACGTGCGCCGCTACACGCTGCTGGCCTTCGGCGGGGCGGGCCCCATTCACGCCCGCGAGGTGGCCCGCCGCACCGGCTGCACCGAGGTGCTGGTGCCGGCCAACGCCGGCGTATTCTCGGCCTTCGGCCTGCTGGTGGCGCCGATGAAGGTCGACGCGGTGCGCACCCGCTTCACCCGCCTGAACGACCTCGACTGGCCCTGGGCAGCCACCGAGGCACTGCTCACCGAACTCGAGGACGGCCTGCGCGCCGAGCTCGCCGCAGCCGGCGTGCCACCCGACGACGTTCGGTTCCGGCGCACCGCCGACATGCGCTACGTCGGCCAGGGCTTCGAAGTCGAGACCGAGCTGCCGCGCAACCTGACCGCCGGACACATCGACGAGATCCGGACCAGCTTCGAGCAGGCCTACAAGGCCCGCTTCGGCGTGCGGCTCGAGAACCAGCGGCTCGAGGCCGTCAACTGGCGCGTCGAGGGCTACGCGCCAGCGCCCAGGGTTGCGCGCGCAACCGGTCCGGCCGGGCGCCCGCAGGCTGTGGGTGGCGGGCGCTCTCGCCAGGCCTACTTCCCCGACATCGCCGCCTTCGTCGAGACCCCCGTCATCGACGAGCTGGCGCTGCGCCCTGGCGATGTGCACGACGGCCCGGCCCTGATCGAGCAGCCGGGCTCCACCGTGGTGGTGGGCCCGGGCGACCGCTACGGCATCGATGCCGACGGCAACCTGCGGGTGACGCTGGGCGCGCGCCCGGGTCAGCCCCGAACCGGAGTCAGCGCATGAACCCCATCGATCTCGAGATCTACTGGAACCGCCTGATCGCGATCGCCGACGAGGCCGGCGCCGCGCTCAAGCGCACGTCGTTCTCGACCGTGGTGCGCGAGTCCAACGACTTCGCCTGCGTGCTGCTCGACAGCGAGGCGCGACTGCTCGCGCAGTCGTCGCTGAGCATCCCGGGCTTCATCGGCACCGCGCCGCTGTCGCTGCGCGGCATGCTGAAGAAGATTCCGCGTGAAAGCCTGCAGCCCGGCGACATCCTGTTCACGAACGACCCCTGGATAGGCACCGGCCACCTGCCCGACGCCACGATGGCCGCGCCGGTATTCGCCAACGGCCGCATCGTCGCCTTCGTGATGGCGGTGGCCCACCTGTCGGACATCGGCGGGCGGCAGTGGTCGGCCGATGCCAACGAGGTCTACGAGGAGGGCCTGCGCTTTCCCGTGATCAAGCTCTCCGAGGGCGGACGTTTCAACGAGTTCGCGCTGACCATGCTCGAGACCAACGTGCGCCTGCCGCAGCAGGTGCGCGGCGACTTCGAGGCGCAGATGGGCGCGCTGCGGGTGGCCGAGCGGCGGCTGCTCGAGATGCTCGACGAATACGGCCTGACGGGCATCGACGAGATCGCCGAGGCGATCTTCAAGGCCTCCGAGGACGCGGCCCTGCGCGAACTGCGGCGCATTCCGGAAGGCACCTACGTGGGCACGGTGGACTCCGACGGCTTCGACGAGCGCGTGAGCATCCGCGCCACCGTCACGGTGCGCCACGACGGGGTCACGGTCGATTACACCGGCAGCACCGGCCAGGTTCGTTACGGCATCAACGAAACCTTCAACCACACCTACGCCTACTCGCTGTATCCGTTCAAGTGCCTGCTGTCGCCGGGCATCCCCAACAACGACGGCTTCACGCGGCTGTTCACCGTGATCGCCCCCGAGGGCACCATCGTCAACGCCCGGCCGCCGGCGGCGGTGGGGGCGCGCCACCTGATCGGCCACCAGCTGCAGGCGGCGGTCTTCGAAGCGCTGGCTTCGGTGCTGCCCGACCGCGTGCAGGCCGACAGCGGCACGCCGCTGTGGTCGGTGCTGCTGCGCGGGGTCGATCCCGCCAGGGGCACGTCGTTTTCCACCATCCTGTTCTTCAATGGCGGCATGGGCGCGATGCGCGGCCGCGACGGGCCGCCCGCCTCGGGCTTTCCGGCCAACATCTCGAACACCCCGGTGGAGGTGGCCGAATCGCTGGCGCCGGTGGTGTTCGGCACCAAGCGGCTGGCCGATGGCTCGGGTGGCGATGGCGAGCATCGCGGCGGTCTTGGCCAGGTGGTGTCGTTCACCTCGCGCTGGCCGGGCCGGCTGCGGGTGTCGCTGCTCACCGACCGCACACGGGTGCCGGCCAAGGGTATTCTTGGCGGCTCGCCCGGGCGCACCGGCCACGTGCTGCTCAACGGCCAGCCGGTGGCCAACCCCAAGAGCGTCGTCGACATGGCCGAGGGCGACACCCTCGAGCTGGCACTGCCCGGCGGCGGCGGCTACGGCCGCTCCTGACCACCGCTGCGAATCCGTCATGGCTGCCTTTCCCGAAGTCACCATCCTCTCCGTCCACCACTGGAACGAGACGCTGTTCTCGTTTCGCACCACCCGCGATGCCGGCCTGCGCTTTCGCAACGGCCACTTCGTGATGATCGGCCTGCCGGTGGACGGCAAGCCGCTGATGCGCGCCTACAGCATCGCCAGCCCCAATTGGGCCGAGCACCTCGAGTTCCTGTCGATCAAGGTCGAAAACGGCCCGCTCACCTCGCGGCTGCAGCACATCCAGCCCGGCGACAAGCTGCTGATCGGCCAGAAGACCGTGGGCACGCTGGTCGTCGACGACCTGGTGCCCGGCAAGCGGCTGTTCCTCTTTGCCACCGGCACCGGGCTGGCGCCGTTCATGAGCATCATCCAGGACCCCGACACCTACGAGCGCTTCGAGAAGGTGATCCTCATCCACGGCGTGCGCACCGTGAGCGAGCTTGCCTACGCCGAGTTCATCCGCGAGGAGCTGCCGCGCCACGAGTTCCTCGGCGAGATGGTCTCGCGCCAGCTGATCTACTACCCCACGGTCACCCGCGAGGCCTTCCGGCACACCGGCCGGCTGACCACCGCGATTCAGTCGGGGCAGCTCTTCGCCGACATCGGCGAGCCGCCGCTGTCGGCCGAGACCGACCGCGGCATGATCTGCGGCAGCCCCGCCATGCTCAGGGAAACCGCCGAGATGCTCGATGCGCGCGGCTTCGCGGTCTCGCCGGCCTCGGGCGAGCAGGGCCACTACGTGATCGAACGGGCCTTCGTCGAGCGTTGAGCGAGCCCGGCGCGCGCGACGCCGACGCCGACGCGAGCTTCAGCGTGGCGGTGCGCGCGCTGTGCGAGTTTGCCGCGCGCGCGGGCGATCTCGACCTGCGCTTCACGCCTTCGCCCACCGCGCAGCAGGGCATCGAGGGCCACCGCGCAGTGGCCGGCCGCCGCAACCCCGGATGGCAGGCCGAGTTTGCGCTGGAAACCCGGCACGGCGATCTGCGGGTGCGCGGCCGGGCCGACGGCTGGGACGAAGGCCGCGGCCTGGTCGAGGAGATCAAGACCCACCGCGGCGACGCCGCGCGCATCCCAGCCAACCACCGGGCCTTGCACCGGGCGCAGGCGCGTGTCTACGGCTGGCTGCTGTGCGAGCGCTTCGGGCTGCCGCGCATCACGGTGTCGGTGGTCTACGTGGCGATCGAGGACCTGCGCGAGACCCGCTTCGACGAGGACTGCGAAGCGCAGGACCTGCGGCGCGGCTTCGAGGCGCTGTGCGAGCGCTGGCTTGCGTGGGCCCGGCAGGAGGCCGCGCACCGGGCGGCGCGAGACGCGGCGCTGACCGTCCTGCCCTTTCCGCTGCCCGCCTGGCGTGAAGGCCAGCGCGAACTCGCCGAGGCGGTGTTTCGCACGGCGCGCGCCGGCGCCTGCCTGATGGCGCAGGCACCCACCGGCATCGGCAAGACGCTGGGCACGCTCTTTCCGCTGCTGCGCGCCTGCCCGGGCGCGGGGCTGGACCGCATCTTCTTTCTGAGCGCCAAGGGCACGGGCACGGCGCTGGCGATGGAGGCGCTCGGGGGCGTTCGCGCCGCCAGCCCGACGCTGCCGCTGCGCGTGCTCGCGCTCACCGCCAAGGACAAGGCCTGCGAGCACCCCGACAAGGCCTGCCACGGCGAATCATGCCCGCTGGCACGGGGCTTCCACGACCGGCTGCCCGCGGCGCGCGCCGCCGCGGCGGGGGTCGGCGCAGGCTGCGGCGAGCAGACGGCAGACGACCCACCCGCGGCGACAGCGGCTCTGCTCGACGCCCCAACGCTCAGGAAGTTGGCGCTTGCTCACGACGTATGCCCCTACTGGCTTGGACACGAGATGGCGCGCTGGGCCGACGTGGTGGTTGGCGACTGCAACCACTTCTTCGATCCGAACGCGCTGCTGCATGCGCTCGCGCTCGATCAGGGGTGGAAGGTGGCGCTGCTCATCGACGAGGCGCACAACCTGCCCGAGCGCGCCCGGGCGATGTGGAGCGCCGAGCTCACCAGCCGGGCGCTGCGCGAGGCCACGACCGTTGCGCCCGCGGGCATCCGCCGGCCGCTGCAGCGGCTGCGGCGGGCCTGGAACGCGCTCGCGCGCGAACCCGGCCCGGTCTGGCGCCCGATCGATGCCCTGCCCGCGGCATGCGCGCGCGCCCTGGTCGCGCTGACCGAGGCC
>JBILUW010000203.1:0-7337 GCA_044370795.1 Burkholderiaceae bacterium | reverse complement strand
GGCCGGACGGACTTTCCGCAGGGCGACCACGACACGCTGATCGCCAGCATCACCCAGCGCCTGTGGCCCATGGGCGACGACACGGTGTTCATCCCCGGCCACGGGCCGGAGAGCACCTTCGGGCGCGAGCGCCGCACCAACCCCTACGTGAGCGGGACCTGAGGCACTGCCCGGCCGGCCGTTTGGAAACAGCAGCGCGCCGCTCATCAGGCGATAGCTCACCTGGCCTTGCGCGTCCGCCTCTGCCGGCAGCATGAGCAGGAAATCCTCGGTGGCCAGCGCCGCCACGGCCACCATCGGCTGCGCGCCCTGCGGCCCGACGTCGACCACCACCCCGACCAGCAGCGCCAAGCGCTGCTTCATCTGTTCGGGATAGGTGGAGTCCATCCGCAGCCAGCTCGGGTCGCCCGCCGGATAGGCGTTCATCAGCACCGTCTGGGGAGGGAGCAGCAGGCGTTGCATGTGGTCGCCCGGCAGCGCGCGCACCTGTTCAACATCCACCGGCACCGCATCCAGCTGGATGCCATGCAGGGCGCTGTCTTCCTGCACCAGGGGCTCGGTCATGTGGTGACCTTGTCCATCAAGGGCATGGAGGTTGACCAGCCGGGGCAGGCGCTGGCGCCGCGAACGTGGCGACGCCAGCCCGCCGCCTCTGTCAGGGCACGCTCTCCAGATACAGCGCCGCGCCTGGCACACGCTTAGGATGAATGTTTCGGCTCCTTACGGCAAGCCATTGAAGATCGCAACCCTGGGCCCCTCGGGCAGTAACCACGACTTGAACACGCGCCGCTATGTGGAATTCCACAAGCTGGCGGGTACGGAAATCGTCTTCATCGAAGACTTCATCGAGGCGCTGGAGATGATGCGCCGCGGCGAGGTCGACCTGATGATCCAGGTTTGCGCCCACCACCAAGTGGCCGCAACCATCGAGGCGTACCACAAGGAGATCTTCATCGTCGACTGCTTCGTTGGCCGCACGCGGCCCATGGGGCTGCTTACGCGCGCCGAGGTCGAGACGCCGAAGTCGGTAGGCTACATCCTGCCGACGGCTGGCTACTTCGAGCCTTCCAGTTTTGATGTGCAGGTGCACACCATATCCAACTCCGACACGGCCCGCCGGCTGCTGGCTGGCGAGTTTGACTCCGGCTTCACCGCGCTGGAAGTCGCCTACGAGAATCCCGGCCGCTTCCGCATTGACAAGGAGATCGGCGAGGTCGACGTGGTGTGGCTCGTCTACGGCAAGACGCGTATCAACACCGGACCTTTGATCGCCTGGCGTGAGGCGCCGGTGCGATCGCTTCTCGCGAATCTGAAATCCGCCACCCCCTGAGCCCACCAAAGGGACTCCAACCAAGAAGAAGCCTCGTCCTTTCAGTCATTCCGGAATTTGTCCAGGATTCACTCTCATGCACCCCAGCCGATCGACAGTGGACCGCGGGTCAAGTCCGGGGCGCCAGCCGACAGGACGCGTTCCAACGCGGCGGCGGCGGCAATCAAGGTCAAGTCGTCGCCTCGCTTCGCCACGAGCTGCAACCCGATCGGCATGCCCGCTCGCGACAGCGTCACCGGTATCGACACCGCCGGATTGCCGCAAAGGTTGAATGGGTAGGTGAAATAGGACCAGTCGACCGGGTTGCGGCCCTCGTGGCTCGGCGGCACGTCAATTCCCGCGAGCGGCGCCGTGATCGGCATGGTCGGCATGGCGAGGATGTCGAAGCGCTCGAACGCATCGCGCACCCGTGCGATACACATGTCGCGCAGTCGCGCAACATCTCCGGGCGAGACAGTTCGGCGATGCAGCAACACGGCCTTCAGCGCGGCATCGATGTCTGCATTGGCGACGTCTCCCCCCGCGAGCTGGCGTACGCGCTCGCCGATGACGCCGTAGAAGACTTCGTTCCACGCGACTGCAGGATCCGTTTCGAACAGCGGTGAAGCCACGGTGTTCACGATCGCGCCCTCACCCGAGAGCCGACTGGCCGCTTCACGGCACGCCGCCTCGACCTCGGCATCGACATGTCCGTAGCCGAGTGACGCCACCCAGCCGACCCGCAGCCCCCGCACACCTTTGGAAAGCTGAGCCGTGGCATCGATCGGAGGTTCGGCGATGCTGCCGGAATCACGTGCATCGTGACCGCTGATCACGTCCAGCAGCAGCGCGACATCCCGCATGCAGCGTGCCAACGGCGCCACGTGCGCAACCGTCGGGGTCGCCGATGGGGGCCACACCGGCACCCGCCCGAAGGTCGCTTTGAAGCCGACGAGCCCACAGAACGACGCAGGGATGCGGATCGAGCCGCCGCCGTCGGTGCCCAAGGCAACCGGGACCATTCGCGCGGCGACACCCGCCGCCGCGCCCGCGCTCGATCCACCCGCGGTGGTCTGCGTGTTCCACGGGTTGCGTGTGAGGCCGGTGAGCGGCGAGTCGCCCACCGCCTTCGACCCGAGTTCGCTGGTCGTCGTCTTGCCGGTGATACACGCACCCGCGGCACGTAGCCGCGCCACCGATGGCGCGTCGGTGGCGG
The DNA here is from genome assembly GCA_044370795.1 of Burkholderiaceae bacterium. GTDB lineage: Bacteria > Pseudomonadota > Gammaproteobacteria > Burkholderiales > Burkholderiaceae_E > Quisquiliibacterium. The sequence goes on along the minus strand of JBILUW010000203.1, from coordinate 4,812 downwards.
CGAAGTTGTCTTTCAGCAGGCGAGAGCCGAAGGCCTGGCGCATGCCGCCAACCGCGATCAGGTCCTTGACACTCACGGGCAGGCCGGCGAGTGGTCCTGGGTCTTGGCCCGCGCGGATGCGGGCGTCGACGCCGTGCGCGGCGCGGAGCGCGCCTTGCGCATCCAGCGTCGCGTAGGTGTTCAGAACCGGCTCCAGGCGCTCGGTTCGGGCCAGGTGGCACTCCATCACGCGCTCGGCCGTGAGTTGGCGCGCGCGCACTGCGGCGACGATGGCCTCGGCAGACAGGGCGCAGACGTCGTCAGCGGTCATTTCAGCCGCTCCAATGCGGCGACGATGCGGTCACATGCCTTCTTGATATTCGCCTCGCTCGTGGCCACGGACGCCCGGAACCACGGCGACATGCCAAACGCGTCGCCTTCGATCACGGCGACGCCGTGATCGAACAGATGGTCGGCTACGTCGCCATCGCTCTCGATCAGCCTGCCGTCCGGACGAACACGGCCGATCACCGACGAGCAGTCGACAAAGACGTAGAACGCGCCTTCGGGTTCGATACAGCGCAGACCAAAGCAGCCGTCCAGCCGGCGCACCAGGAGACGCCAGCGTGACGCGTACTCGCTTCGCCAGGCCTGGATGAATCCTTGAGGTCCGTCCAGAGCGGCAAGCGCCGCATGCTGCGCGACGGTGCAGGTGTTGCTGGTCGATTGCGATTGCAGCGAGACCATCGCGTTGATCAGCGCCTGCGGTCCGGCGGCATAGCCCACGCGCCAGCCCGTCATCGCATAAGTCTTCGAGAGCGAGTTCACGATCAGCACCCGATCGGCCAGCCTTGGCGCGAGCGCCAGGGGATGCGAGGCAAGACCCCCAGCGTAGACCACGTGTTCATAGACCTCGTCGGTCATCAGTCGGACGTGGGGGTGCTCCTCCAGCAGGCGCACGAGCGCGCTGGCATCCTGCGCCGCGAGGTTGGCGCCGGTCGGATTGGCCGGGAAGTTCAGTACCAGCCATTTGGTGCGTGGCGTGATCGCGGCTGCCAGGGCAGCGGGGGCCACCTTCAGCGCGCGCGCAGGGCTTCCGGGCACGATCACAGGCGTGCCACCGAAGAGGCGCACCATTTCCGGGTAGGACACCCAGTAGGGCGCGGGCACGATCACTTCGTCGCCCTGTCCCACGCTGGCCATGAAGGCCAGGAAGATCGCCTGCTTGGCGCCGGTGGTGACGATCACTCGCGAGGGGTCACACGCCACGCCGTTGTCGCGCGCGAGCTTGCGACAGACCGCTTCGCGCAAAGGCTGGATGCCGGCCGATACGGTGTAGCGCGTGTGGCCCGCCGCGATCGCATCGCAGGCCGCTTTGCGGATGTGCGGCGGCGTGTCGAAATCGGGCTCGCCCACCAGCAGGCTCACGATGTCCGCGCCCGCGTGCCTGGCCCGCGTGAGCCGCGACACGGCCATGCTGCTGCGCGACTCGCCGAAGGCCGACATGCGCGGGTCGAGGAAGGAGTCGGTGCTCTTCATGGTCCTGGGTACGGCTGCTGACGGCTGGTCTGCAGGAGCACTTCCTTGATGGGGCTGAGGATGCCGTCTACGGCCAGCTCAGCGGCGCCCGGTGCAGGATCTGGCTTCGATCCGACGGTGCACCCGGCGCCTGCGCGTCACCGGAGGGCGCCTCAGTCGAGTTCAGCGTCCCCTACCGGCCTGGGGTTCCCAGCGCGCGAACGAAGCCCGCCAGCTGCGTCGTCCGAACAGTTTCCAGTTCGCTTGCGTTTGACTGTTGCACGGGGGTGATCATCATCCCGAGAAGCTTTTCCCTGAATGCAGCATCGCGCAGCATCGCCGAGCTCGCCTCGCCCAGGGTCTGGACGTGGCTGGCCGGTAACCCTGGAGGGCCGAAGACTCCGTACCAGACCTTGGTGTCGACACCCCTCACGAAGGCGGACTCTGCCAGCGTCGGCGTGTCAGGCAGCGCCACCGAGCGCGTTGAGTCCGTGACGGCGAGCGCCAGCAGCGTGCCGCTGCGCACATGCGGGATGGCTGTGGGCATGGCCAGCAGGGCCATGTCGACGTTGCCACCAACGAGGTCGGTCACCATCTGCGGGGTTGCCTTGTAAGGCACGTTCAGCAGGTCAATGCCAGCTGCTTTCTTGATCATCTCCCCGGTCAGATGCAGGCTTGTGCCGGGCCCCGCCGAAGCGAGGGAGAGGGCGCCCGGGCGCGCCTTCGCGGCGCGCACGAGCTCGTCGGCGCTACGCAGACCCAATGCAGGCCTGGCCACCAGCACCATCGGCTGTGTGCCGATCAGCGCAATGGGAGTCAGGTTTGTCCGACGGCCCTTGGCGCTGTCCGGGTCGGCGATTTGCAGCATCTCGAACTCTATGCCCGTGCACACGATCAGTGTGTAGCCATCGGAAGGGGCGTCCATGACGCGCTGTGCTCCGATTGTTCCGCCCGCGCCGGGCACGTTTTCGACCACGACCGTTTGCTTGAGACGCGCCCCGAGCTCAGCGGCATAGGCTCGGGCGAACACGTCTGTTGCGCCCCCGGCGCCATAAGGTACGACGACCTTGATCAGCTTTGACGGGTACAGCTGGGCAGCAGCCAAGGTGGGCACAAGAGCAGCCGCCAGAAGCACGAGTGCGCGACGCAGAGTTCGATGCATGCAAGTCTCCAATCACCAGGTTTCAGCCAGTCTAGGCAGGACTCGCGCTCAACCCAATATCTCCAGATACATCGGAGACCAGTCTTTGCGGTCACCGGCATGTCGGGCATGCTGGGGCGCGCTGCAGCGTGTGGGCCATGGCTGCAGATAAGCGCGCGTCAGTGCGGGGGTTCCGTGAGACTCTGCCGGTTCAGAACCTCTACATAGCGCGCGTGCGTGCGCACCAGCCCTGCGTCTGCGAGACGGCGCAAGGCCCTCGCGGCGCTGACACGGCTCATGCCGCACATCTCTGCCAGGCTTTCCTGGCTCAGCCAGACCTGTGCGGCTCGATGCTCGTCCTCGCGGCTGGCGCGCCGCTGAACGGCGACCAGCTTGGCCAGCAGGTGGCGCAGACGCCCTTCCGGGTCTTCGCTGTTGAACTCCAAAAGCTTGCGTGCCAGCACGCGCTGCTTGGTGGCCATGATCCTGATGATGCTTTGCAGCAATGCAGCCGGCTCCGGGGCTCCGAGGACATCTTCCTTCGTGTACACGGAGAAGCGCACGTCCGTAACGGTCTCAGCGTGGACGTAGCGCGGATGTCCGTCGAAAGCAGCGCCTTCGCCGAACATCGTCCCTGGTCCCATCAGCTCAAGCAGCAGGCGGCGGCCGCTGCCGTGCAGCATGGAGCACCGTACGAAGCCCTCGCGGATCAGGTAGAAGTACCGGTGCGGCGCACCCTGGTCGTACAGCAGCGTGCCGGCCGGCACGTTGCGCAAGTGCCCGAGAGTCGGCACCGCCATCCAGGGGCCGGTGTGGTCCACGCAGGCGTCCCAGGAAGCAAGAATGGAAGGGCTTTGCGCCAAGGCAGTCTCTCCAGATGCAGCGCTCAGCCTGGTACGGAGCCCGGCTGGCAAGGGCATGTTAGTTTCAAACGTCCCCAGGGCAGACCTGTGAGGGTCCTGCAACGGTCTGAAGCGCTTGGAGTGGGCCACCGTGATGGCGCGCAAACCTGCACTGTGGGCCCTTCAGCGCGAGTAACGCTCGCGGGTGACCATGTCCTCAAGGTCGACACTGGTTCAGATGGTGCCCCGCGGACGTGACGATCAACGCCGCCCGGCTGCGGTTTGGCGTTGCAGCCTGGTGCGAGGTGTTTGTGACGGCCGGCGAGGTTCGGGCTGCGAAGTCTTGCCCGGACTCGTGCGCTCGGCTCCCGGGCGGCGGCTGCGGATCTAGCCCAAGGTGGGTGGGGAGTGAGGGTCTTCTCGGTCACCCGAAGCACCAGGATGGCCGCGATGCAAGCAGCACTCTGCGCGCGGCGCCGGCATCTCCAATTGAAGAGGATTCAATGGAGAGCCGGGACAGGCGTCGTGCCTCGGAACGCCATGCGTTGAGCATGACTCCAGACGCCCCAACGCACGTGCAAGCGCTCGGCTCCGGTTCGACCAGGCTACCGTGCCGAGTCCAAGGCATACCATTTCCACGACGCTTTGCACACCGGCCAATTGCAGTGCCTCGAGGGAATGGATGCCGGTGGCCTCGATGCGCGCGATGACTGTAGGGCCTATGCCGGGCTGCGCCAGCAGCATTCGCCGTTCGTGTTCTTGGAATCTCACCGTGCAGCTTGACCGTTCGGCCTGAACTCGGAGCGCATGCGACGGGAAACCGGCGATCGAACGCAGCTCTTCTGCAACGGGGCTGATTGGTCGAACGTGGGCAAGGTCAATGTCTTCCTGGCACGCAGCGAGAACTTCGCCGCTTTCAACCGCGACTGCAGTAGCTACCTCGTAGCGCCGCTGCCAGCACGCACAACCATCATCTGCTCACTGCTGGCGGCATGTCGGTGGAGGTGGACTGCTTGGCCGTGCCCGGCCGAGCGTTGCCTTGATCCGGCGTCCCCAGCAAGGCCATCAGGACTTCGTGGCGACCCTTCATGTACTCGCGCGTCTCGGGCCACGTGCGCTGTGCCGCGATTTCAAGGGCGCTGCGGACCTGCGGATCCGCCAACATGTCCCGCATGGGCCACAGGTAGGTCTTCAGGCCGAACGCAATCGCAGCACTGCGCGGCAGCTTCACCAGCGTCTGGTGCTCGGAGCGGATGAAGCCCTGCTCCAGAAGCCGTTCAGGCGTCATCGGCGGGACAAGGTCCAGCGCATCGGCATGGCGGAACAGCCTTG
>JBILUW010000202.1:0-7370 GCA_044370795.1 Burkholderiaceae bacterium | reverse complement strand
CGCGCAGGCGACGAGCCAGAGCGCGCAGACCGCCAGACCGGCGACGCGCCCGGGGCGCACAAGCGTAGGTATCGGAGCGGGCATCGTGCCCGCATGGTAAGCCCTGCCGCCGGCGATGCCGGTCGCGCGCGGCACGCGAGGCTAGAATCCGCCGGTGCGCCTCCTTCGCCTTGTCCGCATTGCCCACGTCGTCTGGCGTCATGGCCTCGACGAGATCGCCGTCTCGAGCGCCGCGGCCACGCTCGGCGGCCGCGGCTGGCTGGCCGTCGCGCGCCTGCTGCGGTTCGGGCGCAAGCTGCGCCAGCCGCGCGGCGAGCGGCTGCGCGAGGCCCTCGAGAGTCTGGGCCCCATCTTCGTCAAGTTCGGCCAGGTGCTGTCCACGCGGCGCGACCTCATGCCGCCCGACATCGCCGACGAACTCGCGCGGCTGCAGGACCGGGTGCCGCCCTTCCCCGGCGAGATCGCCATGGCCGAGATCGAGCGCGGCCTGGGCAAGCCGCTGGCCGAGGTCTATGCCGAGTTCGACGCCACGCCGGTGGCCTCGGCCTCCATCGCCCAGGTGCACTTCGCCCGGCTGCACGACGGCCGGCCGGTTGCCGTCAAGGTGCTGCGCCCGGGCATGGCCAGCCTGATGGAGCGCGACCTCGGCCTGATGCGCGTGTTCGGCTCGCTGCTGGTGCGGGTGTCGGCCGACGGGCGCCGGCTGCGCCCGCTCGAGGTGATCGACGAGTTCGACAAGTACCTGCACGACGAGCTCGACCTGATCCGCGAGGCGGCCAACGCCAACCAGCTGCGGCGCAATTTCGCCGGCTCGCCGCTGCTGCGGGTGCCCGAGATGTACTGGGACGCCTGCGCCGTGAACGTGCTCACGATGGAGCGCATGCATGGCATCCCGATCGGCCGTCTCGACGAGATGCGCGCCGCCGGGATCGACCTCACGCGCCTGTCGCGCGAGGGCGTCGAGATCTTCTTCACCCAGGTCTTCCGCGACGGCTTCTTCCACGCCGACATGCACCCGGGCAACATCCTCGTGGGTGGCCCGGGCCCCGACTTCAACCGCTACATCGCGCTCGACTTCGGCATCGTCGGCACGCTCTCCGAGTTCGACAAGAACTACCTCGCGCAGAACTTCCTCGCCTTCTTCCGGCGCGACTACCGGCGCGTGGCCGAGCTGCATGTGGAATCGGGCTGGGTGCCGCGCACCACCCGCATCGAGGAGCTCGAGTCGGCCATCCGCGCCTGCTGCGAGCCTTTCTTCGACCGGCCGCTGCGCGAGATCTCGCTGGGCCTGGTGCTGATGCGCCTGTTCCAGGCATCGCGCCGCTTCGATGTCGAGATCCAGCCGCAACTGGTGCTGCTGCAGAAGACCCTGCTCAACATCGAGGGTCTGGGGCGCCAGCTCGACCCCGACCTCGACCTGTGGGTGACCGCCAAGCCCTTCCTCGAGCGCTGGATGCGCGAGCAGATCGGGCCGCAGGCGCTGCGCGACCGCCTGGCGCGCGAGGCCTCGCAGTGGGCGCAGACCTTGCCGCAGATCCCGCGGCTGGCCTACAGCGCGCTGGCCCGCGTGGCCCGCGACCAGGCCGGCGGCATGCCGCCCTGGGCCGAGGCCCTGATCGCCGAAACGCGCCGCACCCGGCGCTGGCTGGCGCTGCTGGCGGTGTCGATGGCCATCATCGCGGCCGCCGGGGCGGCGCTCGTGACGGCGGTTCTGCTGCGCTGACGATCCGGTGCAATCGGGCCGTGCGCGCGGCCCGCGGCGCGGTTCAGTCGCCCAGAAACCCGAGCAGCAGGCGGTTGATGGCTGCGGCCGCCTCGTACTGCACCCAGTGCCCCACGCCGGGCAGCACCACCGCCTCGCGCTGCGGCGCCTGCAGGCCCAGCGTGGCGGCCAGCACCTTCGGATCGGCGGTGCTGTCGTGCTCGCCCCAGGCCAGCAGCAGCGGCGCCGGACAGCGCGCGAGCAGCTCGGGCAGGCCGCCGGCGCGCGAGATCTCGCGACTGCGAAAACGGGAGCCCTGACAGGCTCGGGTGTGCACGGCCAGGGCGAGGTCGTCGATTGCCTGCTCGTCGTGCAGCATCTGCATCGCGAGGTTGTGCCGCAGCGCCGCGGCGAGCGCGGGGGCATCGTGGGCCACCCGCCGCCAGGCGATCATCTCGCCGCGCGGCCGGCGCCGGCCCGCATGACCGGCCGGCCCGAGCAGCGCGATGCGGCGTACCGGGAGCAGGTCGGTCGCGAGATGCGCGGCCACCAGCCCCCCGAACGAGAAACCGACCAGATCGATGGCCTGCCCCGGCCCCGACAGGTCGCGCAACGACGCGGCGGTCATGTCGAGCAGCGCGTCCATGGCGGGCCCGGCAGGGCTGTCGGAGTCACCGAAGCCAGGCAGATCGGCCACCCAGACCGCGCGGCCCGCGGCCAGCGCCCCGATGTTGCGCACCCAGTGCAGCCAGCAGCCGTGGCCGCCGTGCAACAGCGCCACCGGTGGCGCGCCGCCCGCGGGCGCGCCCGCGCCAAAGCAGCGCCAGCGTACCCGGCCGGCCGGCGTGGCCACGTCGCGCACCCGGGCACTCGCAGCGAGCCGCTCGATGGCGGCGTGGTCGGATCCGGCAATCGGCGCGGCAGCTTCCTCGGGCATGAACCGATGATCCCACGACGCCATCAGGCCAAAAGGAGCCCTCCGTGTCGATTCGCGGAAACTGCGGCCGGTGGGTACCATGCCGCCGCGTGGCGCCCGGCCCGCCGTCCCGCCCCCACCAACCCAGCCTGACGAAAGCCCGCCCGCCATGCTGATCGCCTCCGTCGCCGTCTATCTGCTGGTCACGATCGCCATCGGCGTGTTTGCGGCCCGCCGCGTGCACAACGCCACCGACTACCTGGTGGCCGGCCGCAGCCTCCCGCTTTACATGAACGTGGCCACGGTGTTCGCCACCTGGTTCGGGGCCGAGACCGTGCTCGCGGTCTCGTCCACCTTCCTGAAGGACGGCCTCGGGGGCATCGCCGCCGACCCCTTCGGCGCGGCCTTCTGCCTGATCATCGTGGCGCTGGTGTTCGCGCGGCGCTTCTACCGTCTGAACCTGCTCACCATCGGCGACTTCTATCGCAAGCGCTACAACCGCACGGTCGAGATCGGCACCGGGGTGGCGATCACCCTGTCGTACCTCGGGTGGGCCTCGGCCAACCTGATGGCGCTGGGCATCTGCTTCAACACGCTGTCGCGCGGGGCCATCTCGCTCGAGCACGGGATCATGCTCGGCGGGCTGGTCGTGCTCGTCTATCTGCTGATCGGCGGCATGTGGGCGATCGCCATGACCGACCTCTTCCAGACCGTGATCATCGTGGCCGGTCTGCTGTTCATCGCGGTGGTGCTCGGCAACCAGGCCGGCGGCTTCGACACCGTGGTGTCCACCGCGGCCACCGAGGGCAAGTTCGTGGTGCTCGAATCGTTCGAGCTCAAGGACGTGATCGCGCTGCTGGCCGCCTTCCTCACGATGGCGCTGGGTTCCATCGCCCAGCAGGACGTCTTCCAGCGCGTGACCTCGGCGCGCGACGAGCAGACGGCGATGCGCGGCACCCTGATCGGCGGCGTGTCCTACCTCGTGTTCGCCTTCGTGCCCATCTTCATTGCGATCAGCGCCTTCCTGATCGACAAGGACATGGTGGCCAAGGCGCTCGAGAGCGATGGCCTCGAGTTCCAGCTCATCCTGCCCACGCTGATCCTCAACCACACGCCGATGCCCATCCAGGTGCTGTTCTTCGGCGCACTGCTGTCGGCCATCCTCTCGACGGCCAGCGGCGCGCTGCTCGCGCCCACGGCCATCTTCAGCGAGAACGTGTTCAAGCCGCTGCTCGGCGGGCGCATGTCCGACCGGCAGCTGCTGGTCACGGTGCGCGTGATGCTGGTGGTGTTCACCGGCGCCACGATGCTGTTCGCGCTGAACAGCGAGTCATCGATGTACGAGATGGTGCAAAACGCCTACAAGGTCACGCTCGTGGCCGCGTTCACGCCGCTGGCCTTCGGCATGTTCTGGCGCAAGGCCACGCCGCAGGGCGCGGTGGTTTCGATCGTGCTGGGTCTGGCCACCTGGCTGGTCATGGAGCAGATCGACCCCGAGGGCATCGTGCCGCCGCAACTGGTGGGGCTGGCTGCGGCCATCTTCGGCATGGTGGCCGGATCGCTGGCGCCGCGCGTGATCGGCGGGGCGGGCCATCCAAGCGTTGTCGACGAGAGCATCCACGGCACGGCCCACGTGCACGGCAGCGAGCGACGCTGAGCGCCGCGCGGCCTGGCGCATGCCAGGCGGCGGCGCCTGCTCAGCCGAGAGCGCGCGCCAGGGTCAGAGCCCCAGCACCCGCAGGTCGAGGCAGCCGTCTTCGGCCGGCGGGCACCAGAAATACGCACCGCTCACCGGCTGGCTCATGCCGAACACGGCATCGCGCAGGCCGTCGTCCATGCCGATCATCCGGCGCAGCTGCGCCTCGAAGGCGTCGAAGCTCGCCCCGAACGACACGAACTGCAGGCCGCCCTCGCCTTCACGCACCCAGGGCATCGAGCGGCGCAGCGTGAAGGCAGCCGGCTCGAAGTCTTCCTGGGCGGTGCGCTTCACATGGGCGCTCGCCGGCGCATCGTCGATCTCGGTGTTGTCGACCAGCCGCCGCCCGATCGCGAGATCACGCTCGCGGCCGGTCATGGCCCGGATCGCAGCGAAGTCGTGGCGCCAGCGCTGTACCGCCACGAAGCTGCCGCCATCGAGCCCGCGGCCGGCGCCGCGCACGATGGCGGCCTCCATGGCCGCCTCGCCGAGCGGATTCTCGGTGCCGTCCTCATAGCCGGTGAGATCGCGCCCGCCCTGATGGCGGAACGCATCGAGCGCCTCGGTGAGCCGGTAGGCCGGTCCCAGGTGGCCGGCGATGGCCGCGGCGCGGTGAAAGAGCTCGCCCGGATCGTCGCCACGCAGCCAGCACCACAGCGCCGCCGGCGTGCTGGGCAGCTCGGTCCCGGCACCCACCAGCGGCGGAAACGGCCGCAGGCCGGGCACCCGCACCGAGAGTTCGGCGGCCAGCGTGGCGCCCACGCCGGCCACGGTGGCGCGGCCATCGACCGCGGCAGCCAGCGCGCGCAGCCCGGGGCGCGGATCGGCGCCGGGCTTGAGCGCGAAGCTCAGATAGCGCGCATGGGCGGGAACGGGTTCGAGGATGCCGTGCTGCATCGGAGCTGCTCCGGAAGGAAGGGCGCGGTCAGCGAGCCGCGGCCGTCGCGCCCGACAGCGCGACGAAGTCCTGACTGTAGCCGCGCGCGGTCTTGAGCAGATGCGCGCGCTGGGCCGGCGTTGCGCGGGCGAACATCTGCGCCGACAGCTGATCGCTGGCGGCGACCGCCTCGTCGAGCTGGCGGGCGCGCCGCGGATCGCGCGGCAGCCAGAACGCGAGCAGCCATTCGCGCGCCCGGCGCTGGGCCTCGGGCGGCGGCGGGCGATCGCGAGCCATGGTCTCGAAGAAGGCGAGCAGCGCGCGATTGCGCTGCTGGCGCTCGGCGAACCAGACCTCCTCGCTCGCCGGCAACGCGGCGGCCAGCGCCCGCAACTCGCGCTCCTGCGCGCGGTCGAGGCGGCCGAGGAAGAACTCGGCGCGCTTGATGATCCGATCGCCGCGCGCCTGCTCGCGATCGCGGGCGCGATCGGGCAGAAACCGCTCACGCCACTTCGCGTCGGACTCCGCAAGCCGCCGGCGCAGCCGCTCGATCTGCTCGGGGCGCAGCGTGACCGCGAGTTCGGCCAGCCCCGGCGCAAGCCGCTCGGCCAGCGGCGTCCAGAGATCGGTGATCCGGACCCGCCAGCGCGCCACCCGGACCGCGTCGATGGGCACCGCAGGATCGAGCGCATTCAGCTCGTCCTCGAACTGGCGCAGCATCTCGATGTAGGCCGGCAGCTGGGTGCGCCTGTGCCAGGCGTGGACCTCGTCGAGGTGGCGCGACACGATCGCGCGCTGCTCGTCGTCGATCGACAGCCAGCCGTCGATCTGCCACTGCGACCACCCGGGCAGGAAGTCATAACCCAGCCGCGTGGCCGAGCAACCTGACAGAACCACGCACAGCGCCACCGGCGCCAGCCATGTCGGCGTGCTAACATTGCCGCGCGAGAGCGCCACCAAGTATCTGAAAATCAAGGAAAAAATGAACATCGTGATTCTCGCTGCCGGCATGGGAAAGCGGATGCGATCCGATCTGCCCAAGGTACTGCATCCCATCGCCGGCAGGCCGCTGCTCGCGCACGTTCTCGACCGCGCTCGCAGTCTATCGCCCGCGCGCCTGGTCGTGGTGTACGGCCACGGCGGCAGCCAGGTGCCCACGCAACTGGCCGCTCCCGACATCGCTTGGGCTCTCCAGGAGCCGCAGCGGGGCACCGGCCACGCGGTGATGCAGGCGGTACCCTGGCTCGACGACGCGTATCCCACGCTGGTGCTCTATGGCGACGTGCCCCTGATCGGGCAGGCCACCCTGGCACGGCTGGCCGAGGCGGCCCGGCCCGACAGCCCTGCGGGCGCGCCACGGCTGGCGCTGCTCACGGTCGAGCTGCCCGACCCCACGGGCTACGGTCGCATCGTGCGCGAGGTCGGGCGCATCACGCGCATCGTCGAGCACAAGGATGCCGATGCGGGCGTGCGCGCCATCCGCGAGGTCAACACCGGCGTGCTGGTGGCGCCCACCGCCCCGCTCAAGCGCTGGCTGGCGGCGCTCTCCGACGACAACGCGCAGCGCGAGTACTACCTCACCGACGTGATCGCGGCCGCCGTGGCCGAAGGCATCGAGGTGGTGGGCGTGCAGCCCGACGCGGCCTGGGAAACCCTGGGGGTCAACAGCAAGGCGCAACTCGCCGAGCTCGAGCGCGTGCACCAGCGCCGGCAGGCCGACGCGCTGCTCGAGCAGGGTGTCACGCTGGCCGACCCCGCGCGGCTCGACGTGCGCGGCACGCTTGCCTGCGGGCGCGACGTGAGCATCGACGTCAACTGCGTCTTCGAGGGCGAGGTGGCGCTGGGCGACGGCGTGAGCATCGGCCCCAACTGCGTGGTGCGCAACGCGCGCATCGAGGCGGGCGCCCAGGTGCTCGCCTTCACGCACATCGAGGGCGCGATCGTCGGGCCCGGCTCGCGCATCGGGCCCTACGCGCGGCTGCGCCCGGGCACCGAACTCGCAGCCGAGGTGCACGTGGGCAACTTCGTCGAGATGAAGGCCGCGCGCCTGGATACCGGCGCCAAGGCCAACCACCTCGCCTACGTGGGCGACGCGGTGGTCGGCAAGCGGGTGAACATCGGCGCGGGCACCATCACCTGCAACTACGACGGCGTGAACAAGCACCGCACGGTCATCGGC
>JBILUW010000201.1:0-7387 GCA_044370795.1 Burkholderiaceae bacterium | reverse complement strand
GCCTTGTTGAAGCGGCCCTGCTTGCCGTAGACCTTGCCGTCGAGGTCCATCTTGATCAGGCTCGAGGCCGTGATCTCGTGGAACATCTCCTCGTAGTGGTTGATCAGGAAGCAGTTGGGCTCGCCCGGCACCCGCACCGACATGTGCGTGGCCAGGATGTCGGTCCAGCCGAGGTGATCGCAGATCCGGTACAGCGCGGCCAGATCGCAGCGCGCCTGCCACTCGGCATCGCTGAACTCGTCGCGGACACTCTTCAGGACGGCGGACATCGGTTCTCTCCAGGAAAGGGATGCCGGGATCGGCGGGCTGGGTTGAGCGCGCCTTTGGTTGCGCGCGCAACCTTCGTGCGTGCTTGCCCGACCCTTCAGTCGGGAATCGCCTTGGCCGCGGCCACGTAGCCGCGGTTGTGCGTCGGGCTGATGATGACCTCGTTGATACAAACGTGCGCCGGCATGCGCGCAAGAAACAGCATCAGCTCGCCGCAGTCTTCGGGCTGCACCAGCAGCGCGCGCTGCTCGGGCGTGACCGGGATGGGCCGCTTGTCGAGGATGGGCGTGGCCACCTCGCCCGGGCACACCGCGGTGGCGCGGATGCCGTGCAGGCCCTCCTCGATGTTGATGGTTTCGGTCATGGCGTTCACGCCGAACTTGGCCGCGTGATAGGCCGGCCCCGTGACCGACCCGACGAAACGGCCAGCCCACGACGACACGTTGACGATCAGGCCGTCCTTCTGCCGGCGCATCACGGGCACGAGCGCGTGGCAGCAGTGGAAGACGCCGTCGAGGTCGATGCGCACCACCTGGTTCCAGTCGGCCAGCGACAGGTGCTTCCAGTGGCGCTTCTGCACGTTCAGGCCGGCGCTGTTGACCGCGACATCCACCCGGCCCTCGGCGGCGACGATGCCGTCGACCACCGCCTGCACCGCGGCCGCGTCGCTGACGTCGAGCGGCGCGATGCGCGCGTGGCCGCCCTGCGCGGCGATGCGCGCGGCCACGCGCTCGAGTTCGGCCTTGCGCCGGCCCGACAGCACCACGCGCATGCCGGCGCCCGCCAGCGATACCGCCGCCGCCTCGCCGATGCCGGTGCCGGCTCCGGTTACCCAGGCCACCTTGCCGTTGAGATCACGCATGTCGTTCAGTCTCCGTATGCTGTTTGGGGGGCCCGGGGCGTTCAGGGCCGGAACTGCAGCGACCGCGGCACCAGCCGCGAGGGCTGCGCGACGATCCGGTAGGCATTTTCCACCCATTCGCAGATCAGCCGACGGGTGTCGCGCGGATCGATCATCTCCTCCATCTGGAAACGGTTCAACGGCCCGACCGGACCGCGCGCGCTCTCGATGCGGGCGTTGATCTCGGCGCGCAGCGCCGCCGGGTCGGCGGCCTCGGCGAGCTGGCGCTTGTAGGCGGCCTCGATGCCGCCCTCGGGCGGAATGCCGCCCACGTCGGCCGCCGGCCACACCACCCGCACCGACACCGCGGCGCGCGGCGTCGCGTAGTTGTTGCCGGCCACACCGAAGCTGCGGCGCATCAGCACCGTGAAGATCGGCACCGCAACCTGCGCGAAGGCCACCATCCACTCGCCCCCCTTGCGGATGGTGGCGGCGCGCTCGTGCTCGATGCCGACCGCAAAGCCGGGGTTGTCGACCAGGTTGAGCACCGGGATGTGGAAGCTGTCGCACAGGTCGAGGTGACGGCGCAGCTTGTCGCAGCCGTCGGCAGTGAGCGCTCCGCCGTTCACGTGGCGGCTGTCGGAGGCGATCACGCCCATCGGATGACCGTTGAAGCGCACGAAGCCGGTGACCTGGTCGGTGCCCCACAGCGGGCCGATCTCGAAGAACGAGTCGCGATCGGCCATCAGCCGGATCGCGCGGCGCACGTCGAAGGTGGTGGTGCGCTTGCGCGGAATCAGGCTGAAGAGCTCCTCGTCGCGCCGGTCGGGCGGATCGGAGGGGTCGGCCGCGCGCACCGGCGGCGGCTCGAAGGCGCTCGGGGGCAGGTAGGACAGGAAGCGTCGCGCCATCGCCATCGCCTCGTCCTCGCTCTCGGCAAGGTTGTCGACCGCGCCGTTGGTGCAGTGGATGTGCCAGCCGCCGAGCTCCTCCTTGGTGACCTCGTAGCCCATCGCATGGCTGACCACCGGCGGGCCGGCGACGAACAGCTGCGCGATGTCGCGCACCATCACCGAGAAGTGGCCGAGCACCGCCTTGGCCGCGCCGATGCCCACCACGCTGCCCAGCAGCAGGTTGACCACCGGCACGGTGGCGAGCTGCTCGGTGTATAGCGTGCTGTTGAGGTGGCCGGGCAGGAAGGAGCCGCCGCCGCCGGTCACGCGGGGCCGGCCGGCCTGGATCGCGCCGCTGCTCTCCTGCACGCCGCTGGCAGCCGCCTTCTCCTGCTTGGGCACCATGGCCGCCACGCTGCCGCCGCCCGAGGAGCCGTCGAGCAGCCGCACCGAGGGCACCTTGAGCTCGACCGAGAGCCGGTCGAGATGCACGCTCTTGGCCGCGATCGAGCCGTCGGCGTGGCCGCCGCGTGAGGTGAAGTCGTCGGCGCACACGATGGCGGTGCGGCCCTCGATGCGCCCCCGGCCACCCACGTGGTTGGACGGGGTGAATTCGGCGATCACGCCGTCGGCGTCATACGAGGCAAAGCCCGCGATGCTGCCGACCTCGCGGAAGCTGCCCTCGTCGAGCAGCCGGCCGATGCGCTCGCGGCAGGTGAGCTTGCCGCGGTCGCGCTGACGAACAACGCCGGGCTCGCGCGATGCCGGGCCCAGGCGCGCATGCGCCATCGCGCGCAGCGCCTCCACCTCGGCCAGCACCGGGCCCCAGCCGTCGGCGGCCGCGCGTGGATCGGCCACCGGCGCATCGCCGGCCACCGGCTGCAGCAGCGCCAGCACCTCGCCGGCGGCCACCGCGTCGCCCGCGCCCAGCGGGTGCATGTCGGTGACGGTACCGGCGCATGGCGCGGTGACCGCGGTCTCCATCTTCATGGCGGTGATGACGAACAGCGTGTCACCGGCACGCACCTGCGCGCCCGGCGCCACCCGCGCCTCGAGCACCGAACCGGCCATCGGCGCCTCGGCGGCGCGCAGGCCGTCGCGCTGCGCGAGCGGCGGGCGCGACGGGCCGGCGGGCAGCGCCGCGGCCCGGCCCGGCCGGCCGAGCGCGGCCGCCTGCTCCTCGAGAAAGCGCAGCGTGTTGCGCGCGGTGGCGGCCGCATCGCCAGCCGGCGCGGCGCCACCCGCGGCGGCCAGGGCGGGCGCCTCGGCCAGCAGCGTGGTGCGCGCGTCGCCGGCCCGAAACGCGGGGTGCGCGAGGATGGCGCGCAGCTGCTCGCGGTTGGTGGGCACGCCGGCGATGTGGAACTCGTCGAGGGCGCGCAGCGCGCGATCGACCGCGGAGGCAAAGCTCGCGCTCGAGTTCGACTGCACGATCAGCTTGGCGAGCAGCGGATCGAACTGCGGCGGCGGCGCCAGACCGAGGTAGCCGCAGGCATCGACCCGCACGCCCGGCCCCGAGGGCTCGCGGTAGGCGCTGAGCACGCCGGCGCCGGTGCTTACGAGGCGCGACTGGATCGCGTAGCCGCGCGGCGCGCCCACGGCCGCCTGATCGGCCAGCCCCAGGTCGGCGAGCGAGGCGCCCGCGGCGATGCGGAACTGCGCCTCGACCAGATCGACGCCGGTCACCTGCTCGGTGATGGTGTGCTCGACCTGGATGCGCGGATTGCACTCGATGAAGTAGTGCTCGCCGGTGTCGGGGCGCACCAGGAACTCCACCGTGCCGGCGTTCAGGTAGTTCGCGGCGCGCGCCAGGCGCAGCGCGTCGTCGAGCAGGCGCTGGCGCAGCGCCGCGTCGAGCCCGGGCGCGGGCGCCACCTCGACCACCTTCTGGTTGCGCTGCTGCACCGAGCAGTCGCGCTCGTGCAGATGAACGACGCCGCCGCGGCCATCGCCGAGCACCTGCACCTCGATGTGCCGCGGCCGCGGCACGATCTTCTCGACGAACACCGAGCCGTCGCCGAAGGCGGCCTGCGCCTCGCCCTGGCAGCGCGCGTAGGCCTCGGGCAGATCGTCGGCGCGATCGACCTGGCGCATGCCGCGCCCGCCACCACCCGCGGCCGCCTTGAGCATCACCGGATAACCCACCGCGGCGGCCTGGGCCAGCGCCTCGTCGACCGAGGCCAGCGCGCGTTCGCTGCCGGGCACCACCGGCACGCCCTGGGCCTGCGCGAAGGCGCGCGCGCTCACCTTGTCGCCAAACAGCGCGAGGGTCTCGGGGCGCGGGCCCACGAACACCAGCCCGGCCTGCGCGCAGCGGCGCGCGAACTCGGCGTTCTCGGACAGGAAGCCATAGCCCGGGTGCACGCAGTCGGCGCCGCTGGCGCGCGCAACCTCGATGATGGCGTCGATGTCGAGATAGGCGCGCACCGGGTCGCGGGCAAACGCCGCGCCGGCGCCGATGGCGTGCGCGACGCCGGCCATGCGCACGTGCAGCCCCTGCGCATCGGCCGGGGCGTAGACGGCCACCGACTCCAGCCCCAGCCCGGCCGCCGCGCGGGCGATCCGGATCGCGATCTCGCCGCGGTTGGCGATCAGCACGCGCTCGAGCATCTCAGTCTCCTTGTGATTTGGCGCGACGGGACTCGCGCCGCGCGATCCACAGCAGCGCGGCCACGATGACCACGCCGCCGGCCAGCGTCGAGGCGCTCGGCTGGTCGCCGAACACCAGAAAGCCCCAGAGCGTGGCCCAGATCAGGTCGAGGAACTTCACCGGCTGCGTGGCCGAGACGTCGGCCGCCTTCAGCGAGTGGGTCATGCAGAAATGCGCGAGCGAGCCGAGCGCGCCTGCGATCAGGAACAGCAGCCACTGCGTGGGCGTGGGCCAGGTCCAGACGGCGATGGCCAGCGGCAGCGAGAACAGCGACACCGCGATCGACTGCCAGGCCACGATGACCGCCGGCGAGTCGTGGCGGGTGAGCATCTTGGTGAGCAGGAACGACAGCGAGAAAACCGGTGCGGACGCCAGCATGATCAGCGAGTACATGCCGCCCGTGCCCGCCAGCCGCGGCCCCACCACGATCATCACGCCGGCAAAGCCCACCAGCGCGGCCACCCAGCGGTCCCAGCGCATCTTCTCGCCCAGCAGCCAGGCCGCGCCCAGCATCGAGAAGATGGGGCCGGTGTAGCCGATGGCCGTGGTGTCGGCCAGCGCCAGGTGCGGCAGCGCGTAGAACCACAGCGTGATGCCCAGCGCGTGCACCGCGCCGCGCGAGAACTGCCCGCCGATGCTGGTGGGCAGGTAGCTGCGCACCCCGGCGTGCATCACCAGCGGCACCATGACGAACACGCTGGCGAGGTTGCGCAGGAACTGCGCCTCGAAGGGATGCAGCTGCAACGAGAGATCGCGCACCAGCGTGTTGAGCACCGAGAAGGTGAAGCCGGCGGCCACCGCCCACAGGATGGCCCGGCTGTTGCCGGGCAGGCCCTCGAAACGCTCGGCGAGGCCGCGCCACATCTAGGCGTAGGTGATCGCGCCGCGGCGATCGGCACGTTCGAGGTGCGGGATGTTGTTGAAGCTCGTGACCCGCAGCCGGTTGCCGTTGGCAATCAGCTCGCAAAAGCCGGTGTTGCGGTACTGCAGGTTGAACTCGATGGCGCTGGCCGCGCTCGCGCCGGTGAGATCGCCCAGCAGCCGGCCGATGGCCCCGCCCGAGCTCACCACCAGCGCCACGTCGTCGCGGCCCAGCCCGTCGGCGGCCACCTGCACCGCCGTGCGCACGCGCGCGGCAAAGGCGTCCCAGGTCTCGGGCATCTGCGGCAGGCGGTCCTCGGACCACGCCAGCATGGCCGCTCGAAAGGTCTGCCAGTAGCCGCGGTAGTCGGCGCGCTGCTGCGCGACCGGGTCGGCCCCGCCGGTGTAGGCGGCGTAGAGCTCCGAGCCGTGGTATTCGTCGAGCCCGCCGTGGGTCTGGATGCGCGCCGGGTCGTCGCCCAGCACGCCGAGCAGCTCCTGCGCGGTCTGCTGCTGGCGCTTGAGCGTGCCGGCCACCACGCGCGCAAAGCGCGTGCCGCGCTCCGCGAAGTACTCGCCCAGCCAGCGCGACTGCTGGCGGCCGAGGTCGGAGAGGCGGTCGTAGTCGTCGGTGCCGAAGGAGGCCTGCGCGTGGCGCACCAGAAAGATCTGCGGCATGGTCAGACCGCTCCGGCCGCGCGCAGCGCGGCGATCTCGTCGGCGCCGTAGCCGAGTTCGGCGAGCACCTCGTCGGTGTGTTCGCCCAGCTGCGGCGGGCGCCGGCGCTCCACCGGCGGGGTCTCGGTCATCCAGATGGGCACGGCCGCCACCGGCGCGGGCCGCGGCAGGCCGGGGTAGTCGGTGGCCTGCAGCACGCCCAGCGCCTGCACCTGGGGGTGGTCGAGGGTCTGCTGCGGCGAGAGCACCGGCGCGCACGGGATCTTGGCCTTGCCGAGGATGGCGACCACCTCCTCGCTCGTGCGCTCGGCGCACCAGCGGGCCATGCGCTCGCTGATGATGGCGCCGTGGCGCCCGCGCGAGTCGTCGTCGACGAAGCGCGGATCGGTGGTCCAGTGCGGCTCGCCCATCAGCTTCGCCCAGCGGTTGTAGAGCGGCTGGCCCGTGACCGCCACCAGCACCGAGCCGTCGCGGGTGCGGTAGACATCGTTGGGCGCGGAGGTCTGGCCGCGGTTGCCGGTGGGCACGCGGTTGGCGATGGCGACCGCCTGCTCGATCAGCGAGGCGTTGTTGACCGTGACGGCGGTGGCCAGCAGCGCGCCGGTGACCATCTGCCCGCGGCCGGTCTGCTGGCGATGCATCAGCGCGGCCATGGTGCCGAACGCGCAGTGCAGCGCGGTGCCGAAATCGACCCACGGCGCGGCGAAGCGGTAGGGCTGGCCGGGCTCGCCGGTCATGTAGACCGCGCCCGACATCGCCTGGCCCACGCCGTCGAAGCCCACGTTGCTGCTCATCGGGCCCACCGGCCCGAAGGCGGTGTTGGTGACGAAGATGATGTCGGGGCGGTACGAACAGAGGGTTGCGTAGTCGAGCCCCATCGACACCAGCGTGGCCTGCGGCAGGTTGGCGATCACGACGTCGGCGCCACGCACCATGCGCGCGACGATCTCGCGCCCCTGGGTCGAGGTCGGATCGAGCGTCATCGAGCGCTTGTTGCGGTTCATCTGCAGGAAGAGCGCGCCCACGCCGCCGCCCACCTGCGCGGGGAAGCGGTCTTCGCTGCCGTCGCGCTTTTCGATGCGGATGACGTCGGCGCCGTATTCGGCCAGCAGCGCGCCGCAGTAGGGGCCGGCGATGTAGCGGCCGAAGTCGAGCACGCGGATGCCGTCGAGCAGGGCAGGCATGGCGAGGTCCTTG
>JBILUW010000200.1:0-7388 GCA_044370795.1 Burkholderiaceae bacterium | reverse complement strand
GCCAGCGAGATCGACGACGCCGCCGCGACCGCCCGCTACGAGAACGGCGTGCTGGTGCTCACGCTGCCCAAGAAGGCGGCGGTCGGCGCGCGCAAGCTCACGATCAACTGACCGGCCGGCCGGCCGCAGACGCGTCTGCCGGGTGCCCGCCTAGGCGGGCACCTCGTAGCCCGCGTCGACGATCGCCGCGCGCAGCCGCACGGCATCGGCGTTCGATTCGACGTCGACCCGCGCCCGCGCAAGGTCGACCGCCACGCGCGCCGCGGGATCGACCGCACGCACGGCCTCGGTGACCGCCTTCACGCAGTGTCCGCAGGACATGCCCTTCACCTCGAAGCTGATCACGCCGGCCCCCTGTCGATGGATGATTCGCTGAACGGTGCATGCTACCGGGCGGGCATCGGGGTGCGAATTGACATCCCGCAATGGCGCGGGGGCGCTCGCGGCGCTATGGTGGCCTGATGAACCTGCCCGTTGAATCGACGGTCATCCCCGAGACCGCGTCGCCCGCGTCGGCTCGCGCGGCTGCGGCCGTGGCGCTGCAGGCGCTCTCGCTGGACATCGGCGGCATGACCTGCGCCGCGTGCGCCGGCCGCGTCGAGCGCGCGCTCGCGCGCGTGCCCGGCGTGGCCGACGCCAGCGTCAACCTCGCTACCGAGGTCGCCCGCGTGCGCTTCGAGGGCGCGAGCCCCGGATTCGACGCGCTCGACGCCGCGGTCCGCAAGGCTGGCTACCAGGCACGCCCGCACGACGACGGCTCGGCCGGCCTGGCTGCCGTGCACGCCGACGACGACCGGCGCGCCGTGCTGGCGCTGATCGCCGCGGCCGTGCTGTCGGCCCCGCTGGTGCTGCCGATGCTGCTCGCGCCGTTTGGCGTGCATGCGATGCTCCCCGGGATCTGGCAGTTCGTGCTGGCAACGCCCGTGCAGTTCGTGCTCGGCGCGCGCTTCTATCGCGCCGGCTGGCGCGCGGTGCGCGCCGGCGAAGGCAACATGGATCTGCTGGTGGCGATCGGCACCAGCGCGGCCTGGGGCCTGTCGACCTGGCAGCTTGTCGCCCACGGCGATGCGCACGGGGCGCACTACTACTTCGAAGGCGCGGCGGTGGTCATCGCGCTGGTGATGCTGGGCAAGTGGCTCGAGGCGCGGGCCCGTCGGCGCACCACCGAGGCAATCGCCGCGCTGCAGGCGCTGCGGCCCGACCAGGTGCGGCTGCGCCGCGACTCGGGCGAGCGGCTTGCGGCGGTGTCGGCGGTGTTCGTGGGTGACATTCTGCTGGTGCGCCCGGGCGAGCGCATCGCGCTCGACGGCGAGCTGATCGAGGGCACCACCCATGTCGACGAGTCCTTCATGACCGGCGAGAGTCGGCCGCGGGCGCGCGGCCCGGGCGAGGCGGTTGTCGGCGGCTCGATCAATGGCGAAGGCGCGATCGCCGTGCGCGTGACCGCAGTCGGCGCCGAGACCGTGCTCGCGCGCATCATCCGGCTGGTCGAGGACGCCCAGGCCCGCAAGGCACCGATCCAGCGCCTGGTCGACCAGGTCAGCCGCATCTTCGTGCCAGCCGTCATCACGCTCGCGCTGATCACGCTGCTCGGCTGGGGGCTGTCCGACGGCGACTGGCCACGCGCCATCCTCAACGCGGTCGCGGTGCTCGTCATCGCCTGCCCCTGCGCTCTCGGACTGGCAACCCCGACCGCCATCATGGCCGGCACCGGCGTGGCCGCGCGCCACGGCATCCTGATCGGCGACGTGCAGGCGCTGGAGGCCGCCCACGCGGTCACGCTGGTGGCCTTCGACAAGACCGGCACCCTCACCGAGGGGCGGCCCGCGCTGCTGGCCTGCGAGCCGGTCGACGGGCTCGCGGCCGACGACCTGCTGACGCTGGCTGCCCGCGTGCAGGCAGCCAGCGAGCATCCCCTGGCCCGCGCGCTCGCTCAGGCCGCCAGCGCCAGGGCGATGCCCGCCCCGGCGGCGGCCTTCGACGTGCGCGCGCTCCCCGGCCGCGGCGTCGAAGGTCGCGTCGACGATGCGCGGGTCTGGATCGGCAGCACCAGGCTGCTCGACGAGCTCGGCGTGGCGATCGACGCGCGCTGGACCGCGCGGGCGCAGGCGCTGGCATCGCAGGGGCTGACGGTGTCGTGGGTGGCCCGTGAGCCGGCCGAGGGCGCCGACGGCGTGCAGCTGGCCGGCATGCTCGCTTTCGGTGATGCGCCTCGCCCCGGTGCCGCGGCGGCGCTGCGCAGGCTGCGGGCGCTGGGCCTGCGCACCGCGATGCTCAGCGGCGACAGCCCGGACGCGGCGCAGGCCGTGGCCCGCGAACTCGGCATCGACGAGGTGCGCGCCGGCCTGCTGCCCGAGCAGAAAGCGGCAGCCATCGCCGAGTGGCGCGCGCAGGGCCGGGTGGTGGCGATGGTCGGCGACGGCGTCAACGATGCGCCGGCACTTGCCGCCGCCGACGTGGGCATCGCGATGGCCGGCGGCACCGACGTGGCCATGCAGGCCGCCGGCATCACGCTGATGCGCGGCGACCCGGGTCTGGTGGCCGATGCGATCGCGATCTCGCGCCGCACGCGGGCGAAGATTCGGCAGAACCTCTTCTGGGCCTTCGCCTACAACGTGGTGGGGCTGCCGCTCGCGGCCCTGGGTCACCTCGACCCGGTGATCGCGGGCGCCGCGATGGCTTTCTCCAGCGTGAGCGTGGTGGGAAATGCGCTGCTGCTGCGGCGCTGGCGCCCAGCCGCGACCGCCTGAGACCCGCGGCCGCGAGCGGGGCCTCGCCGGCGGGCGCCGCGACCGCGCGCAGCAGCCCCCGGGCCCCGACCGTCAGCCGGCCGACGCAGCGATCGGCTCGCCCCCATGGCGCGCGATCAGACGCAGCAGCGCGGCGCGGTCGAGGCGCGCGCGCAGACCGATGCACACCAGGCGGCCAGGCACCGCCGCCGGTGCCGTCATGGCGGCACCGGCCACGGCCGCGTCGGCATCGGCGGGCAGCGGCGACACCCGCACCGACCCGCCGGCCAGCTCGATCGACCACAGCCGCGCGCCCGGGCCCGTCAGGATGCCCTTGGCGCGCTCCAGACCCAGGACGGGATCGCCCAGATCGTGGGCCAGCCCCGGCAGGTCGACCGCGTGCTCGAAACGCGCCGATACGCTGTCGAAGGCTGCCGCCGCCTCGGACGGCACCGCGAGACCGCTGGCTGCGGCGCGCGGCGCGGCGACCGTCGGCGCGGTGGCGCCGGGCAAGGGCTCGTCGGCGGCCAGCGCAACCGGCGTGCCGGGGACGATCTCGGCCAGCCACGCGCGCACCTCGGCGAGCTGCGGCGGCGTGATCAGGTCGACGCGCGACAGCAGCACGCGCTCGGCGCGCGCAAGCTGGCGCAGCACCGTGTCGGCCACGTAGGGATCGGCGGCGCGCGCGCGCACGCTGGCGGCATCGGCAAGCACCAGCACGGGATCGACCGCCAGCCCGCGCGCCAGGCGCGCGGTGGCCGCCACGGTGCCGGGCAGCGCCACGCCGCTGGTTTCGAGCAGGATGCGATCGGGCGCGGGATCGCGCGCACGCAGGCTCTCGAGCGCCGCGACCAGATCCCCGCCGACGCTGCAGCACACGCAGCCGCCCGCAAGCTCGATGACGTCGTCGCGGCGGGCGACGATGAGGTCGGCGTCGATGCCGATCTCGCCGAAGTCGTTGACCAGCACCGCCAGTCGGCGGTCGGCCGCGCGGGCCTGACGCAGCCAGCGATTGACCAGCGTGGTCTTGCCGGCGCCGAGGTAGCCGCCGATGACGCTGACCGGAACGGAGCTCATGCGCCGCTCGCCGCGAAGACGCGCCCGCCCTGCACCGTGCCCCATACCGGGATGTCGCGCAGCGCATGCGGATCGGCCGCCAGGGGGTCGGCCTCGAGCACCGCGAAATCGGCGCGCTTGCCGGTCTCGATCGAGCCGATCTCGCCGTCGAGGTGCAACGTGTGCGCCGGGCCCAGCGTGATCGCGTGCAGCGCCTGCGGCACGCCGATGCGCTCGTGCTCGCCCTGCACCCGGCCCGAGGCGGTGAGCCGGTTGACCGCGCACCACGCGGTGAACAGCGGCGCCATCGGGGTGACTGGTGCATCGGAGTGGATGGCCATCGGCACGCCCGCTTCGAGCGCGCTGCGGCAGGGGTTCATGCGCTCGGCGCGCTCCGGGCCGACCGTCGTGGACCAGTGCTCGTCGCCCCAGTAGAAATGGTGGTTGGCGAAGAGGTTCACGGCCATGCCCAGGGCCTTGATGCGGCGCAGCTGCGCCTGGTCGGCGAGCTGGCAGTGCTGCAGCGTGTAGCGGTGGTCGGGGCGCGGCTGGCGCGCCAGCGCCTGCGCGAGGCTGTCGAGCGCCAGCGCGATCGCCTCGTCGCCGTTGGTGTGGGTGTGGATCTGCACGCCCTGCGCGAGCCCGAGCTCGTAGGCCTGCGCGAGCTGCTCGGGCGCGACGTACCACAGCCCGTTGGGCGCCCCGTTGAAGTAGCCGGGCGCGCGCAGGCGCGCCGAGAACCCCTGGATGGAGCCGTCGGCGACGATCTTGACGCGGCCCAGGCGCAGCCTGTCGGTGCTGGCCGCGCGCAGCGCGACGGCGCGAGCGATGGTCCGGGGCACCGGTTCGGCGAGCAGGCGCAGCAGCGGCACGAGCCTGACCGGAAAACCAGGCTCGGCGGTGACCCGCAGCAGCATCGCCAGGGCCGACTCAGGGAGCGGGCTGGCGAGGTCGGTGGCCGTGGTGACCCCGGTGCGCACGCACAGCCGCGCGAAGCGGCGCACCGCCTGCTCGTCGCCGGCCAGCGCCTCGCGGTCCATGCCCACGCGCTCGGCCACCGCGCCCATCGCCTCGGGCCCCTTCATCTCGCCGCTGGGCAGTCCGTCATCGCCCAGCGGCACCCCGGGGTGGTCGATGCCGGGCCGCAGCCACCCGGCCGCGCGCAGGGCCTCGGTGTTCACGTTGAGGATGTGCAGGCTGGCGTGCGCGATGCCTACCGGCCGGGTGGTGCTCACCCGGTCGAGATCGGCGCGGGTGCAGCGCCGGTTGCCGAAGTAGATGGGATCGAGCCCCCAGCCAACGATGGGGCTGTCCGGGTGCGGCAGGTCGCGCTGCGCCTGGCGCAGCCGCTCGACCACCTCGTCGATCGAGCGCGCGCCCGGCCACACCCGACCGTCGGGATCGGCGCGGTCGTGCCAGCCCACGTACACGTAGCGCCAGAGCGCCCCCTCCATGAGGTGGGTGTGCCCCTCGACGAAGCCCGGCAGCAGCACCTTGTCGGCGAAGCGCTCGTCGATGCTGGCGCTGCCCCAGCCGGCGAGCTCAGCCGGGGTGCCGGCGCCGAGCACGATGCCGTCACGGACGGCGACGTGGGTTGCCTGCGGCCGCGCCGGATTCAGGGTGCGGATGCAGCGCGCGCGAAACAGGGTGATGGTCATGAGGGCGGGCCGCGCTCAGGCCGGGACCGAGATCTCGATCAGGTTGAGGTCGGGATCGCGCACGTAGACCGAACGGATCGGGCTCACCGCGCCGGTGCGCATCACCGGCCCCTCGACGATGGGCACGCCGTGGCGCTGCAACCGCTCGACGACCTCCTCGAGCGGCACCGCGGCGATGAAGCACAGGTCGAGCGCGCCGGGCACCGGCAGGTGCGCCCGCGGGCTCAACTCGCTGCCCTTCACATGCAGGTTGATCTTCTGGTTGCCGAAGCGAAACGCCTGCCGCCCCTGGCCGAAGCGCTCGTGGTGCATGCCCAGCACGTCGACGTAGAAGCGCACGCAGGCGGCCTCGTCGGTAGTGGTGAGGACGAGGTGGTCGAGGTGATCGATCATCGAGACTCCGCGATCGGCCGGGAGGCCGCTGCCGCGAGTGTAAACGCGCCAGCCGTGGGATCATCCCGGCGTTGCCCATCGCACGGACTGCCGCACCCTCACCCCGCCACCCACGCATGATCCCGGCCGCCCTACGCAGGCTGTTCGACTTCCAGCGCACGCCGCTGGCGCAGTTTCGCGACGAGATCGCCGAGCGCAGCGCCCGTCTGGGCGCCGGCTACGCCGCGATAGCCTGCCTCGCCTACGGCGTGGCGTACGCGATCGTCGGCCCGGCCGAGTTCGTCCCGGTCAACTTCGCGGTAGCGCTCCTGATGGCGCTGCTTGCCCGCTGGCCTCTGCGCACGGCAACACACACGGTGGCCGTGGTCGTCAACCTTGCGCTCGCCCTCCTGATCTTCCAGACCGTCATGGTCGGCAACCTGACGCACGCGGCCGTGGCCTGGATGATGGTGCCTTCGGTGGCGGTCATCATGATCGGCATGCGGGCGCTCGGGATCTACCTGGTCGTCGTGAGCTCCGTCGCGCTCATCGGCGTGGAGGCCGCCCGCGGGGCCGGCGTGCTGCAGCCGCGCGTGCTGCTGGTGTACGCCGAGTGGCAGCTCGCGCTGTCGATGGTCGGCGCCCAGGTGCTGGTGCTGCTGATCGGCCTGATCATCCTGCGCGCCCGCGATCGGCTGGTTGCCGAGATCCGCGAGCGCTCGCGGATCTCGCCGATGCGCTGGAGCGCGCAAGCGCGGCACGCGCCGAGGCCGAGGCCGCCCGCACCGAGGCGCTGGCCGCGGGCCGGGCCAAGGAGCAGTTCTTTGCCAACCTCACCCACGAGATCCGCACGCCGCTGGCCGGCGTGATGGGCGCGGCCACGCTGCTCGAGCGCGATGCGGCCGGTCCCGACAACCGTCCTCTGGTGGCCGCACTGAGCGCGAGCGCTCGCGAACTCGGCGAGGTTGTCGACGCGATGCTCGACCACGCCAAGCTGAGCGTGGGGCACTTCGCCTCCGAGCCGGTGCCGATCGACCTCGCCGAGATGCTCGACTCGCTGCGCGCGATGTTCACCGAGCAGGCGGGCCGACGCGGCATCGCGCTGCGGGCCGAGCTCGACCCGCGGGCGCCGCAGCTCGTGGTCTGCGACCGCATGGCGCTGCGGCGCATCCTGATCAATCTGCTGGCCAACGCCCTCAAGTTCACCGACGCCGGCTCGGTCGAACTGCGGGTCGGAGTCGAGCACACCGCCCAGGGCCCGATCCTGACGGCGCAGGTTGCCGACACCGGGATAGGCATCGCGTCGGAGAACATCGCCACCATCTTCGAGGCCTTCGTGCAGGCCGACGCATCGATCACGCGCCGCTTCGGCGGTACCGGGTTGGGGCTGGCCATCTCGCGGCGGCTGGCCGAACTGCTGGGCGGCACGCTGGGCGTGCGCAGCGAACTCGGGCGCGGCTCGGTCTTCACGCTGACGATGCCAGTGGGCCAGGCGGACGACAGCGCCGCGCCCACGCCAACGCCGCAGCCGGCCGCTGCGGGCGAGGTGCCGGCGCGCCGCGTGCTGGTGGTC
>JBILUW010000198.1:0-7428 GCA_044370795.1 Burkholderiaceae bacterium | reverse complement strand
GCGCGCAGCACCCGGCAGCCATCACGGCGCGCGGTCTCGACGAAAGCCGCGAGACCGGCGGCATCGACGTGCCACGGGGCCGGCAGACTGGAGGGCGTGTTGCTCATGGTGATGGCTCGGCTCGGTGGGGTGGGCGCCCAAGGGGCGCCACCGTGGAAGACCGACGCCCGCACGGCGCGGGCGCGGGCGTCACTCCCGGATGCGCCGGAAGCTGCGGTAGTGGTCGTCGGTGTACCAGAGATCGGCCGGTCGCTGCGCGTCGCCGCCGGCGACGATGCGCCGCGCGCCACGGTCGCGCGAGCCCGGCGTCTTCACGGTGTATTCGCGGTAATAGCCACGCGCCTGCCGCGGCAGCAGGCCTTCGCGGTTGCCGAAGGTCGTGCCGTCCTTGTCGTAGGGGAAGGGGCCGCCCGCCCGGATCAGCGCGAGCGTGGCGCGAGCCTCGGGCGGCAGGCGGTCGACGGCGATCTCGGAGGCCGGCAGCGCGGCCGCGTCGCGGGCGAGTGCCGCCCCCGGCACGAGGCTGAGCGCAAGCCACAGCGCCAACCCCCAGACCACGACCAGCACCACCCGCGCGGCCGCCGCCACGGGGCTCGTCATCGGGCCGCTCATCGCTCGGCGTTGGCGTCGATGACGGTCCAGGCCGTCATGTTGACGATGCGCCGCACCGTCGCCGACGGGGTCAGGATGTGCACGGGGCGGGCCGCGCCCAGCAGCACCGGGCCGATGGCGATGTTGTTGCCGGCGGCGGTCTTGAGCAGGTTGTAGGAGATGTTGGCCGCCTCGATGGTGGGCATCACCAGCAGGTTGGCCTCGCCGGTGAGGGTGGAGCGCGGCATCAGCACCTTGCGGTAGGCCGGATCGAGCGCGGCGTCGCCGTGCATCTCGCCGTCGACCTCGAGGTGTGGCGCGCGCTCGCGCAGCAGCGCCAGCGTCTCGCGCATCATCACCGCGGTCGGGCTGGGCGAGGTGCCGAAGTTGGAGTGCGACAGCAGCGCCACCTTGGGCAGGATGCCGAAGCGCTGCAGCTCCTCGGCGGCCATCATGGTGATCTCGCACAGCTGCGCGGCCGTGGGCGCGACGTTCACGTGGGTGTCGACCAGCGTGACCTGCCGGTTGGGCAGCATCACGGTATTCATTGCGGCGTACACGGTGGCACCAGGCCGCCGGCCGATCACCTGATCGATGTAGTGCAGGTGCAGCGCGTGGGTGCCGAAGGTGCCGCAGATCATGCCGTCGGCCAAGCCCTTGCGCACCATCATGGCCCCGATCAGGGTGAGCCGCCGGCGCATCTCGATCTTCGCGTACTGCGCGGTGACGCCCTTGCGGTCGGTGAGTTCCCAGTACTCGGTCCAGAACTCGCGGTAGCGGTCGTCGAGCTCCGGATTGATGACCTCGACGTCCACCCCGGGCTTCATGCGCAGCCCGTAGCGCTCGATGCGCCGCTCGATCACGGCCGGTCGGCCCACCAGGATGGGCCGCGCCAGGCGCTCGTCGAGGACCACCTGCACCGCGCGCAGCACCCGCTCATCCTCGCCCTCGGCGTACACGACGCGGTTGCGCGGCAGCAGTTTGGCGCTCGCGAAGATCGGCTTCATGAAGTTGCCGGAGTGGTAGACGAACTGCTCGAGCTGCGCGTGGTAGGCGTCGAAGTCGGCGATCGGGCGCGTGGCCACGCCGCTGTCGATCGCCGCGCGGGCCACCGCCGGGGCAATGCGGGCGATCAGCCGCGGATCGAAGGGCTTGGGGATCAGGTACTCGGGACCGAACTGCATCGGCGCCGAGCCGTAGGCGGCGGCGACGACGTCGGAGAGCTCGGCCCGGGCGAGGTCGGCCACCGCCCGCACCGCGGCGATCTCCATCGGCCGGGTGATGGTGGTTGCGCCGACATCGAGCGCGCCCCGGAAGATGAAGGGGAAGCACAGGACGTTGTTGACCTGATTGGGATAGTCGGTGCGGCCGGTGGCGATGATCGCGTCGGGCCGCACCGCCTTGGCCTCCTCGGGCATGATCTCGGGCGTCGGGTTGGCCAGCGCGAAGATCAGCGGCCGCGAGCCCATGCGCTCGACCATCGCGGGCTTGAGCACGCCGGCGGCCGACAGCCCGAGGAACACATCGGCGCCCTCGATGATCTCGGCCAGCGTGCGCGCCTCGGTGGGCTGGGCGAAGCGCTCCTTGTCAGGGTCCATGAGTTCCTGGCGGCCGCGCCAGACCACGCCGGCCAGATCCGACACCCAGATGTTGGCCAGCGGCAACCCCAGGTCGACCAGCAGATCGAGGCAGGCAAGTGCCGCGGCGCCCGCGCCGCTGCACACCAGCTTGATGGACGCGATGTCCTTGCCGACCACCTTCAGGCCGTTGAGCAGCGCCGCGCCGACGACGATGGCCGTGCCGTGCTGGTCGTCGTGGAAGACCGGGATCTTCATGCGCTCGCGCAGCTTGCGCTCGACGTAGAAGCAGTCGGGCGCCTTGATGTCCTCGAGGTTGATCCCGCCGAAGGTGGGCTCGAGCGCGGCGATGTGGTCGACCAGCTTGTCGAGGTCGTTCTCGGCCAGTTCGATGTCGAACACGTCGATGCCGGCGAACTTCTTGAACAGCACCGCCTTGCCTTCCATCACCGGCTTGGCGGCCAGCGGCCCGATGTTGCCCAGGCCCAGCACCGCGGTGCCGTTGGTGACCACGGCGACCAGGTTGCCGCGGCTGGTGTAGCGGAAGGCGGCGGTGGGATCGGCGACGATCGCCTCGCAGGCCGCCGCCACGCCTGGCGAGTAGGCGAGCGCCAGGTCGCGCTGGTTGACCAGCTGCTTGGTCGGGGTGATCGAGATCTTTCCGGGGCGGCCTTGCTCGTGGTACTCCAGAGCGGCCTTGCGAAACTGGGGGTCCATGGCGTGCCTCGCGGTGCAAGCGGCGGCGCCGGGCGCCCGCGCGCCGACGGCGGCGATGACGACGGGGCGCGGGGGCGGGATGGCGGGAGGCGGATTATCCGCCCGCCGCAAGCGCCGGACAATCGGCGCGGACGTGAAACGCTTTTGACCGCAACGCCCGCGTCCGGGCAGGGGTGCGGCAGGCGCCGGGCGCGCGCCCCCGCCATACTCGCGGCTTCGCCCCGTGGGGCTGCGACCGCAAGGCGTTCCGATGACCAAACGACTGGCCGTCCTCAGTGGCGGCTCCCGGGGCCTGGGCCTGGCCCTGGCCGAGATCTACCGCCAGCGCGGCTGGGAGCTCGTCGAGTTCTCGCGCTCGGCCCCGCATCCCTGGTCGGTGAAGGCCGACCTCGCCGATCCGCACGCGGCGCACGCCGCCTTCACCAGCACGCTGGCGCCACTGGCCGCCCGTGCCTGGGACGAGATCCTGGTGGTGGCCAACGCCGGCGTGCTGGCCCCGATCGGCCCGACCGCCCGCAAGCCGGCGCCCGAGGTGATCGCCAACATCGACACCAACTTCGCCTCGCCCATCCTGCTGATGGCCGCAGCGGTGGCGGCCTTCCAGGACCACCCCTGCCGCAAGACGGTGCTCAACATCTCGTCGGGCGCGGCGCAACGCAGCCTCGCCGGCTGGTCGCTCTACTGCGGCGCCAAGGCCGGCGTCGAGCACTTCGTGCGCACGCTGGCGGTCGAGCAGGCCGGCCAGCCGCATCCGCTGCGCGCGATCAACGTCAACCCGGGCCTGATCGACACCGAGATGCAGGCCGCGATCCGCGCGTCGAGCGCCGAGGACTTTCCGGCGGTGGGGGTGTTCGTGCAGCGCAAGGCCGACGGCGAGCTGCGTTCGCCGCAGCGCGTGGCGCAGGCCGTCGTCCGGATGGTCGAGGACGACCGGCTCGAAGGCGGCGCACGCGCCTCGACCGACGACTACCTGGGCTAGGCGGGAGCGGCCGGACCGCGCGGCTGCCGGCGCGGTCCGCGCCGGCGCTCAGCGGGCGGTCCAGCCGCCGTCGATGACCAGCTCGCTGCCGGTCATGAACGACGAGTCGTCGGACGCCAGGAACAGGATGCCGCGGGCAATGTCGTCGGCGGTGGCCATGCGGCCCAGCGGATGCGAGCTCGCCATGACGGCTGCGGTCTGGTCGCCCGGCACCCCGCGCTCGCGCATCGAGTCGGCCACGCCGCGGGCCATGTCGGTGTCGACGATGCCCGGGTGCACGGAATTGACCCGGATGTTGTAGCCGAGTTGCGCCGCCTCCATCGCGCTGGCCTTGGTGAACAGCCGCACGCCGCCCTTGCTCATGCAGTAGAGGGCGCTGTTGGGCGAACCGATCAGGCCGGCGATCGACGACAGGTTGATGATCGCGGCGCTGGCCGAACCCGCCGGCCGGCGCTTCATCGCCCGGAAACCGTGCTTGGTGCCCAGCACCACGCCCTTGAGATTGACATCGAAGAGCCGATCCATCTCGGCCATCGACGCATCCTCGATCGGCCCGTGCCGGTACAGGCCGGCGTTGTTGACGACGACGTCAAGCTGGCCGTGGCGGGCGAGCACGTCGGCGACCAGCGCCTCCCACTGCGCCTCGTCGGTGACGTCGTGCTGGACGTAGCGGGCCTGGCCGCCCGCGGCGACGATCGCCGCGGCGAGCGCCTGCCCCTCGGCGGGGCGTACGTCGGTGCCGATGACGATGGCGCCGGCCTGCGCGAGCAGCCTGCAGGTTGCCGAGCCGATGCCACCGGCGGCGCCGGTGACGATGGCGACCTTGCCGTCGGTACGATTCATGTTGCGGTCTCCTGGGGGTTGGGATCGTAGGCAGGACTCACCACTGGCCGTAGCTCACCACTGGCCGTAGAAGACGCCAGCCTTCTTGTAGGCGTCGGTGCGCTCGGCAACCTCGGCCAGGCCGACGGTGGTGCGGCGCTTGAGCCCGAGCGACCACTCGCGCAGGCGGTCGCGCATCTCGTCGCGCACGCCCTCCAGACCCGGATCGCGACCGCGATCGATGTACTCGTGCGGGTCGTCGGCGAGGTCGAAGAGCTGCGGTGGCAGGTCCTGCCAGTGCACGTACTTCCAGCGCGCCGTGCGCACCATCCAGCCGCGGCAGGCATCGGGTTCGCGCCCCAGCGTGAGCCGGGCGGCGCGATAGGCGTAGTCGAGCTCGGAGTGGGCCGCATCGCGCCAGCGGGGCGGGGTGTGGCCGTCGAGCAGCGGCAGCAGGCTCGCGCCCTCGATGCGGTGGCGCGCCGGCGGCAACCCCAGCGCCTGCAGGGCCGTGGGCACGACGTCGATGGCCTCGACCAGCCGCGACTCGCGCCGGCCGCGCGCGCCCTGCCCCGGTGCGGCGACGATCAGCGGCACGCGCTGCACCACGTCGTGGAAGAGCTCCTTCTCGCCCAGCCAGTGATCGCCGAGGTAATCGCCGTGGTCGGCGGTGAACACCACCAGCGTGTCGTCCCAGCGGCCGAGCTCCTCGAGCGTGGCCCACAGCCGGCCGAGGTGGTCGTCGACCTGGCGCACCAGGCCCATGTAGGCCGGGCGCACCCGCCGCCAGACCTCGTCGCGCGCGAAGTTGCGGCTTTCCTCGTGACGCATGTAGGCGCCGTACACCGGATGCGGATCGAGGCGCTCGCGCGGATCGCGGTGCACCTGCAGCGCATCGCCGGGCTCGTACATCGCGTGATAGGGGGCGGGGGCCACGTAGGGCCAGTGCGGCTTGACCAGCGACAGATGCAGTGCCCAGGGCGTGTCGCCCGCGCGGCGCACGAAGTCGATGGCCTCGCCGACGGTGTAGGCGGTCTCGGAATGCTCCTCGCGCACGCGCGCCGGCAGGTGGACGTTGCGCATGTGCCAGCCCGAGGCGCTCGCCCCGTCGGGGGTGTTGACGGCGATGACCCAGTCGGTCCAGGGATCGTCGCCCGGGTAGCCCTGGCTGCGCAGCCACTGCGCGTAGCGGGCGCGCGGCTCGGCATGGTGGCCGTCGTGGCGCAGCGCCTCGACGAAGCTGCCCCGCGCGAGCAGCTGACCGAGCTCGGCGTCGCCGTCGAGCCGCAGCCGGGCGAGCCCCTCGCGATCGGGCATCACATGGGTCTTGCCGATCAGCGCCAGGCTGCGGCCGGCGGCGCGAAGATGGTCGCCCAGCGTCCATTCGGCCACCGACAGCGGCACGCGGTTCCAGGTGGCGCCATGACTGGACACGTAGCGCCCGGTGTAGAAGCTCATCCGCGAGGGGCCGCACACGCCCGACTGGACGAAGGCATTCTCGAACAGCGTGCCGCGGGCGGCGAGCGCATCGAGCGCCGGAGTGCGCAGGCTGGGATGGCCGTAGCAGGAGAGATGGTCGGCGCGCAGCTGGTCGCACATCACGAACAGCAGGTTGCGCGCGCGCGGCGGCCCGTCGGCAACAGGGGCCGCGGCCGGGGCCTGCCAGCCGGCGCTCATCGCCAGGATGCGAGGATGCTCATCGGCCCATCATAGCGGCGCCCGCGCCAGCGGGTGTTCCGGTTGCCGGCGCGGCGAGCGCGCGCTCGAGCACCACGGCGACGTGCTCGGCGCGCCGGCTCGCGCCGTCGAGAATCTGGTGCCGGCAGCTCGTGCCGTCGGCGACGATCAGCGTCTCGGGCGCGGCCGCCCGCACCGCCGGCAGCAGCGACGCCTCGGCCATCGCCATCGAGACCTCGTAGTGCTCGGCCTCGTAGCCGAAAGCACCGGCCATGCCGCAGCAGCTCGACTCGATCGGGCGCACCTTCAGCCCGGGTATCCAGGACAGCACCTCGGTGACCGGCGCGTAGGCATCGAAGGCCTTCTGGTGGCAGTGGCCGTGCACCAGCGCCTCGCTTGCGCCGATCGCCTGCAGCGGCAGCGCGAGCCGGCCGGCGCGGCGCTCGCGCACCAGGAACTCCTCGAACAGCAGCGCCGAACGCGCCAGCCGGGCTGCGGGCTCGCCCAGGCCGAGGGCGAGGAACTCGTCGCGCAGCGTGAGCAGGCACGACGGCTCGAGGCCGACGACCACCGCGCCGGCGTCGACCGCCGGCAGCAGCGCGGCGATGGCTCGCCGCGCCTGTACGCGAGCCTCGTCGACCAGGCCAGCGGCCAGCAGCGTGCGCCCGCAGCACAGCGCGCTGCGATCGGGATCGGCCGCGGCTGGCCGGGCCACCGTCACGGCGTAGCCTGCCGCCTCGAGCACCGCGCGCGCGGCGCGAAGATTGCCGGGCTCGAAGCGGTCGGAGAAGCTGTCAGCCCACAGCAGTACCGGCGGCAGCAGCGCATGCGCCGCGGCGCGCGGGCCCGCGCGCCCTGGTGCGCTGTCGAGGAATCCGCGCCGCTGCCAGCGCGGCAGGCTGCGCCGGGCGGCCACGCCGAGCAGGCGCTCGCCCAGATGCGCGAGCGCCGGCACGCGGTTGCGCAAGCCGATCAGCCAGTCGAAGTGCGCGATGAGCCGGCCGTAGCGCGGCAGGCGGGCGACCAGCCGCTCGCGCAGCCGCAGCCCGTGGCGGCGCTGCCAGT
>JBILUW010000197.1:0-7468 GCA_044370795.1 Burkholderiaceae bacterium | reverse complement strand
GTACCGGAAGCCGTCGACGATGTAGAAGAAGGGATTGAGGTGCGAAACCGCCTGCCAGAACGGCGGCAGCGAGTGCACCGAGTAGAACACGCCCGCAAGAAAGGTGGCCGGTGCAATCACGAAGCTTTGCACCGCCGCCATCTGGTCGAACTTCTCGGCCCAGATTCCCGCGATCAGTCCCATTGTACCGAGAATGGCGCAGCCCAGCAGGGCGAAGAGCGCGGCCCACAGCGGCGCGGCAAATCGCGGCAGGGCGAACAGCAGGGTGACGGCGAACACGCCGGCGCCCACAGCCAGCCCGCGTGCCATGGCCGCGCCGACGTAGGCGGCGAACAGCTCGCGCACCGACAGCGGCGGCAGCAGCACGAAGACGATGTTGCCCGTGACCTTGGACTGCACCAGCGACGACGAGGCGTTGGCGAAGGCGTTCTGCAGCATGGCCATCATGACGAGGCCGGGTATCAGGAACTCGCCGTAGGCCACGCCCGGGAAGGCCTCGACCCGGCCCTGCAGGGCGTTGGAGAACACCAGCAGGTAGAGCACGGTGGAGACGACCGGCCCGGCGACCGTCTGGAAGACGACCTTCCAGAAACGCAGGATCTCCTTGCGCAGCAGCGTCTGGAAACCGCTCACGACGCCGCCTCCGGGGTGGCCGCGGCCAGGGCTGCGCCCGCCGCGGGCGCCTCGCGCATGATCCGCAGGAACACCTGCTCGAGGTCGGCCGGGCCCAGCTCCATCTCGGCGATCGCGCAGCCGGCGACGCGCAGCTGGCTCAGGATGGGCTCGACCTCCGACCAGTCGGTGACCGGCAGCCGCACGCGGCCATCGGCGGGCGCGCCTTCGGCCCCGCGCTGAGCGGCGGCGGCCAGCGCCTCGGGCAGCGGTTGGCCTGTCAGACGCAGCATCAGGGTGCCGCCCTTGAAGCGGCCGAGCAGGCGGGAGGTTGCGTCGAGAGCCACCACCTGACCCTGCTTGAGCATGGCGATCCGGCCGCACAGGGCCTGGGCCTCCTCGAGGTAGTGGGTGGTGAGCACGATCGTGTGGCCCTCGCGGTTGAGCCGGCCGATGAATGCCCACAGCGACTGGCGCAGTTCGACGTCGACGCCGGCGGTGGGCTCGTCGAGGACGATGACCGGCGGCCGGTGCACCAGCGCCTGCGCGACCAGCACCCGCCGCTTCATGCCGCCGGAGAGCGCGCGCATGTTGGCATCGGCCTTGCCGGCGAGATCGAGGCTGGCGAGGATCTCGTCGATCCAGTCGTCGTTGCGGCGCAGCCCGTAGTAGCCCGAGGTAAGGCGCAGGGTCTCGCGGACGGTGAAGAACGGGTCGAAGACGAGTTCCTGCGGCACCACGCCGAGCGCGCGCCGGGCCGCGTCGGCATCGCGAACGACGTCGTGGCCCATCACGCGCACGCTGCCGCCGCTGGGGCGGGCCAGCCCCGCGATGCAGGAGATCAGGGTGGTCTTGCCGGCGCCGTTGGGCCCGAGCAGCCCGAAGAACTCGCCCTGGCCGACGCTGAGCGAGATACCGCGCAGCGCCTCGAGCCGGCCGTAGCGCTTGGTCAGGTCGCGGATCTCGATGGCCGGGGTCTGCGCGTCGGTCGAACTCATGGGGCGGGAAAGAGCAGATCTTCGACGCCGTAGAGGGCGGCGAGACTGCGCAGCCTGGCCGGCGCGCCTTCGAGGCGGGGCACGAAGCCGCGCGGGGCCGCCTGCCGCCGCAACTCGAGCAGCAGCACGATCAGGGAGGAGTCGAAGTCGGCGCAGGCCGACAGATCGAAGACCCGGGCGCCCTCGGCGAGGGCGCGCGCGCACCCGGCGAGCTCGGCGCTGGCCGAGGCGAACACCACGCTGGCCGGCAGCCGGTGGACGGCGCCGGCCGCCAGGCTCGAGGAAGACGGACTGCCAGGCTGCACGGCGGACTCAGGACTTGCGCGGCGACTCGAACGAGCGGTTCTTCTCGGCGAGGCTGCGAATAAGACCGTCGATGCCGCGGGCCGCGACCTCCTGGGCGAACTGGCTGCGGTAGGTCTCGACCAGCCAGACGCCCAGCACGTTGACGTCGTAGATGCGCCAGCTGTCGCCGGCCTTCTCGAGGCGGTAGTCGAGTTGCACCGGCTCGGCGCGCGGAATCACGACCTCGCTGCGCACCACGACCTCGGTGTCGGCCGGATCAGCGCGCAGGGGCTTCATACGCACGGTCTGGTCCCTGACCGAGCCGAGCGCGCCCGAGTAGGTGCGCAGCAGCAGAACCCGGAATTCGGTCATCAGCTGCTTCTGCTGCTCGGGTGTGGCGCTGCGCCAGTTGCGACCGACCGCCAGCGCGGTCATGCGCTGGAAGTTGACGTGCGGCATCACGACCGCATCGACGAAGTCGGAGAGCTTGCGGAAGTCGCCCGCCTGGATGTCCTTGTCGGCGCGGATGCGATCGAGCACCTCGACCGACAGGCGCCGGATCAGGGCGTCGGGCGCCTCGGGCGCAGCCAGGGCGGCGGCGGGCAGGGCGGCGATGGCCAGGCCGCGCGCCGCGGCGCAAAGCCAGGGTGTGCCGATCGCGGCGGCCAGCAGACGGCGGCGGCCGGCGGCGGGTCGGGCGGGGGCGCGCATCGTCGTCATTCGTCGTCTTCCTTCAGGGGCGGCGGGTTGCCGTCGTAGACCAGATTGCGGCGACGCTGGAGATAGCCGTCGCGAATGAAACTGTAGCGGTCGAGCGCCGCGCCCTCGATGAGCCGCTCGGAACCGAACAGCCGCACGCGGGTCTCGAGCACGAAGAAGAAGGTGAAGGCGCTGCGCTGGTCGCCATCGGCGGTGTGCCAGACAGGGTCGAGCCGGTAGGCGCCGGCGGTGCCGGCAGCATCACGCAGCGAGGATGGCCCGAGCAGCGGCAGCACGAGATAGGGCCCAGCCGGCACTCCCCAGCGGCCCAGGGTCTGGCCGAGGTCTTCGGGGCTGCGCTCGAGCCCGATGGGGGTGGCAATGTCGACCACTCCGGCCAGCCCGAGCGTGGAGTTGAGCACGAAGCGGGCGGCCCCCGCGGCGGCCTCCACCGGCTTGGCCTGCAGCAGCTGGTTGACCACCGTCCAGGGCTCGAGCAGGTTGTTCACCACGTTGCCGACCGCGATCCGCAGCACCTCGGGCACTACCGCCTGGTACACGCGGGCGGCCGGCCGCACCAGCAGCTCGTCGGCCTGATCGTTGAAGGCGAAGACGACGCGGTTCAGCGGCTCGAGCGGATCGCGAGCCACGCCCGGACCGGTGCTCGCGCAGCCGCCGACGAGCGCAAGTGCCAGCAGCGCCGCCACCAGGGCGCCACGACGGCCCGGACGGACGGCAGCGGGCGAGCGTTCCGGCGTCGGGCTCACTGCTTGCCTCCTTCGGCGGCCTTGCCGTAGAGGAACTGGCCGATGAGGTTCTCGAGCACGACCGCCGACTGGGTCATGGCGATGACAGCGCCCCCGTCGAGCATGGCGGTGTCGCCGCCAGGCTCGATCCCGATGTACTGCTCGCCGAGCAGGCCGGAGGTGAGGATCTTGGCGGAGCTGTCCTTGGGGAAGCGATAGCGCGAGTCCATGGCGATCAGGACCTCGGCCTGATAGGCCTTGTCGTTGAAGCGGATCGCGGTGACCCGGCCGACGACCACGCCGGCGCTGCGCACCGCCGCCCGCGGCTTGAGCCCGCCGATGTTGTCGAAGCGCGCCTTGAGCTCGTAGGAATCGCCCAGGCCGATCGCGCTGTTCATGTTGCCGGCGCGCATCGCCAGGAACACCAGCGCGCAGAAGCCGAGGACCACGAACAGACCGACCATGACGTCGACCGAGAGATTGCGGTTCATGAGGACTCCGGGTGCCGGTCAGGTGCTGCTGAACATCAGCGCTGTGAGGATGAAATCGAGGCCGAGGATGGCGAGCGACGCGACCACGACCGTGGTGGTGGTGGCGCGCGAGACGCCCTCCGGGGTGGGAGCGGCCTCGTAACCGACGAACAGCGCTACGAAGGCGACCGTGAAACCGAACACCACGCTCTTGACCACGCCGTTGCCGACGTCGCGCAGCCAGTCGACGCCGCCCTGCATCTGCGACCAGAACGAACCGGGGTCGACGCCGATCATCTCGACCCCGACGAGGTAGCCGCCGAGCACGCCCAGGGCCGAGAACAGCGCCGCGAGCAGGGGCATGCAGACCACGGCAGCCATGAACCGCGGCGCCAGCACGCGCGCGACCGGATCGACCGCCATCATCTGCATGGCGTCGATCTGCTCGCCGGCCTTCATGAGGCCGACCTCGGCGGTGAGCGAGGTGCCGGCGCGGCCGGCAAACAGCAGCGCCGTGACCACCGGACCGAGCTCGCGCACCAGCGAGAGCGTGACCAGCAGGCCGAGCGCCTCCTCGGAACCGTAGCGGCGCAGCGTGTAGTAGCCCTGCAGGCCGAGCACGAAACCGATGAGCAGACCCGACACGAGGATGATCGACAGCGAATAGTTGCCGATGAAGTGGATCTGGTCGATGACCAGGCGCGGCCGGCGCAGCGAAAGCAGCCCGAGGCCGCAAAGCCGCAGGAAAAAGCGGGTGGCGTAGCCGACGTAGGCAAGGATGTCGCGGAGCCGGCGAAGCGGCGCGAGGGGAGCGACGTTCACGGCTCGATCCCGAGGTCCTGCTCCAGCGTGCGGCGGCTGGCGTGATGGAAGGCGACCGGGCCGTCGATGTCGCCGTCGAGGAACTGGCGCACCGTGGGGTCGGTGGACGCGCGCATCTGATCGGGCGTGCCCTCGGCGGCGATGCGCCCGCTCGCGAGCAGGTAGACGTAGTCGGCGATCGCGAAGGCGTCCTTGATGTCGTGGGAGACGACGATGGAGGCGACGTCGAGGGCGTCGTTGAGGCGGCGGATCAGTTGCGCCACTGTGACCAGTGAGATGGGGTCGAGCCCGGCGAAGGGTTCGTCGTACATGACGAGCTGCGGATCGAGGGCGATGGCCCGGGCCAGCGCCACGCGCCTTGCCATGCCGCCGGAGAGTTGCGAGGTCTGGTAGTGGGCGACCCCGCGCAGGCCCACCGCGTTGAGCTTGAGCAGGACCAGGTCGCGAATGAGGTGCTCGGGCAGGTCGGTGTGCTCGCGCAGCGGGAAGGCGACATTCTCGAAGACCGACAGGTCGGTGAACAGCGCGCCGAACTGGTAGAGCAGCCCCATCCGCCGGCGCGCCGCGTACAGGCCGTCGCGCGGGAGTTCGTGCAGCACCTGGCCCTCGAAGACCACGCGCCCGGCACTGGGCCGCAGCAGCCCGCCGATCAGGCGCAGGATGGTGGTCTTGCCCGAGCCGGAGCCGCCGATGAGCGCCACCACGCGACCGCGGGCAAACCGCAGCGAGACCCCGTCGAGGATCTGGCGGTCGCGGTAGCCGAAGCGGACGTCGTCGACGGTGAGGAGGTCCTGATTCAAGACAGGCAACGCTCGGTACGGAACAGACGCGCAGTGTAAACCGCCGCCCGGACGGCATCCGGAAAGCCCCGGCCGGCCGGCGCGGGGCGCCAGGCTCAGCGGCCCTCCAGCCAGGCCTGTGCCTCGCCGATCTGCTCGAGGGTCCCGGACAGGACGACCGTATCGCCAGCCCGCAGAACCTCCTGCACGCCGGGGTCGACCACCCGGCGCCCTTGGCGCACCAGGGCGCTGACGCGGGCCTGTCCGAGATCGACGTCGCCCAGCGCGCGACCGTCGGCGGGACTGCCGGCGGCCAGCACCAGCGCGCGCAGGTGCATCTGCGCGTCCTCGATCGCATCCTCGTGGCTGTCGTCGGCGCCGTGGAAGAACCCCTGCAGCAGCGTGTAACGGCTGGCCCGCACCCGGCGCACGCGGCGCAGCACCCGGCCCATGGGCACCCCGGCCAGCGCCAGGGCGTGCGAGGCGAGCATCAGGCTGCCCTCGACGATCTCGGGCACCACCTCGGTGGCGCCGGCCGCCCGCAGGCGCTCGATGTCGGCCTCGTGGGCGGTGCGCACGAGCACCGGCAGCTGCGGCGCGAGCTCGCGCACCACCGCCATGATGCGCAGCGCCACCGCGGTGTCGTCGAAGGTGATGGCCAGCGCCCGCGCCCGGTGCAGGCCGGCGGCCAGCAGCGTCTCGCGCCGGGCGCTGTCGCCGTAGACCACCGGTTCGCCGGTGGCGGCGGCCTCCCTGACCCGGTCGGGGTCGAGGTCGAGGGCCACGAAGCTGACCGACTCGGCCTCGAGCACGTGGGCCAGCGCCTGGCCGCAGCGGCCATAGCCGCAGACGATCACGTGGCGCTCGCGGGCCATCGTGCGGCTGGCGATGGTCTGCAGCTGCAGCGAGCGCTGCAGCCACTCCTGCGACGACAGGCGCAGCGCGATCCGGTTGGCGCGCTCGATCAGCAGCGGACTCACGAGCAGCGAGACCAGCATGGCCGCCAGCACCGGCTGCAGCTGCTCGCTGGCGAGCAGCCCCACGGAAACGGCCAGGGCGAGCAGCACGAAGCCGAACTCTCCGGCCTGCCCGAGCCACACGCCGGTGCGCACCGCCACCCCCGGGGTGGCTCCCAGGACCCGCGCGAGCCCGGCGACGATCAGGAACTTGAGCACGACGGGGATCACGGCCAGCGCCAGCACCTGAGGCCATGCGGCCAGCACGATCCGCAGGTCGAGCTGACTGCCGATCGCCACGAAGAAAAGGCCGAGCAGCACGTCGCGAAACGGCTTGATGTCCTCCTCGACCTGGTACCGGAACTCGGTCTCGGCGATCAGCATGCCCGCGACGAAGGCCCCCAGTTCCATCGACAGCCCCGCCTGGCGGGCCAGCCACGCGAACAGCAGCGTGGCGAACAGCACGTTGAGGGTGAAGAGCTCGTGCGAGCGCTGCCGGGCCACCAGGCTGAACCAGCGCCGCATCAGGCGCGGGCCGAAGCGCAGCATGACCAGCAGCAGCACCGCGGCGATGGCCAGCGCGCGGGCGAGCGACATCACCCAGCTGTCGCCGCCCTGGGCCAGCGCCGGGATCACGACCAGCATCGGGATCACGGCCAGGTCCTGGAACAGCAGGACGCTGAACACCCGCCGGCCGTGGTCGCTCTCCAGCTCGCGCTTGTCGGCGAGCAGCTTGACCACCATGGCGGTGGACGACATCGCGGCAGCGCCGCCGATGACCAGCGCCGCGCGCCAGTCGAGGCCCGAGCCGAGCAGCCACTCGACAAGCGCGGCCGGGGCGAGCAGCAGTGCGCCCATCACGACCAGCAAGGTGACGCCGACCTGGGCGCTGCCCAGGCCGAAGACCAGCCTGCGCATCGCGCCGAGCTTGGCCAGGTTGAACTCCAGCCCCAGGGTGAACATCAGGAACACGACGCCGAGTTCGCCGGCGTGGGCAACCACGGCGGGGTCGCCGGTGAGCCCGGCGGCGTGCGGGCCGAGCAGCATGCCCACCGCGAGGTAGGCGACCAGCGGCGGCAGCCCGAGCGCGCGCAGCAGGAC
>JBILUW010000196.1:0-7495 GCA_044370795.1 Burkholderiaceae bacterium | reverse complement strand
GCCCTGCGGGTGGGATTCGAAGCCGTGGGCCTGCAAGCCCACGGCCGGGAGAATCCTCCGGCAGCTTTACGATTCCCTGCAATCCGTGGCTGTTCCCTCCAGTAACTGTTGGCGTAAGAAAGTGGGAGCAGGTCAGAGAAGGTTCAGCGTGGTGAGCAGCCCGACGACTTCAAGCCCATGCCGGCCATTGGCAAGGGTGTGGAGGAGCTTCGAATCTGGGACGAGTCAGGAACGTACCGGGTGATCTACACCGCACGCCTGAAGGACTGCGTGGCTGTGCTGCACGCGTTCCAGAAGAAGACCCAGACGACGAGTCCTCGTGATGTCGAATTGGCCCGAGCCCGATGGGTTGCGTTGTCCAAGGAGCTATAGATGAAGACCGCCAAGAGCGCCGCGAGCCGGAAGACTGCACCTGCGATGGAGTCCTACGCCAGCGTCTGGGACGCCGTCGCCGACACGCCCGAGCAGGCGGCAAACCTGCGGGCGCGATCGGCGTTGATGCGCCAGATCACAGCGATCGTCAAGGAGAGCAACTGGACTCAGACGGAAGCCGCCCAGCGCTGCGGGGTAACCCAGCCGCGCATGAACGATCTCCTCAGAGGTCGGGTGTCGCGCTTCTCGCTGGACGCGCTGGTCAATATCGCCACCGCGATGGGGCGTGAGGTGCGCTTCGAACTGCAGGCCGCGTGAAGCGCCCGATGCTCAGGCGGAAGTTCTTGCGTACAGGTGTTAAGCGACACCCGCCTTTACGAGTTACGGCGACACCTACCTTTACGAGATGTCGGTCCGGGAGCCGGGTCAGGGCCGCTGCGTGGACAGGGCCTGTTCGAGATCGCGCAGCCGGTAACTGCGCCCCTTGATGTTGAAGACGTGCGCGCGGTGCAGCAGCCGGTCGAGGATCGCCCTGGTGATCACGCTATCCCGGGCGAGCAGTTCGGTCACTCGGGCGCCGACTGTGCCGCATCATGCTGAGCTTTCTGGCGACATGCTCGATTCTCATGGGGACTGCTGCTGAGACTGCCAATGCGACGGCATGCGCCACCGATTCCGGTTGCTACCTTGCCGTCACCAGGAATGAATCGGAAGAGACCTCGAATCCGTAACCAAGCGCTCGCTGCTCCGGAGACGCTCATGACCATCCGCGATTACCTGCGCGCCCATGCCCGTGAAGACCTGCCCGAGTGGCTTGCGCGACATCGGCCCGGCGATCGATTCGATCGCAGCGCCTTCTTTGGTTCTCATGTCGTCTTTTACCCGGGGGCCGGTACCGACGGACACCCCGTCGCCTTGTTCGGATCCACCCATAGCGCTCACTGTTTCGTCTACGCGGACTATGGACACGGACGCCATCGATGGGAGCAGGAGCTGACGCCTGGCGGGCAACCTTTCGCGGGATACACCACCCTTGACCGCCTCAGCCTCAAGATGGCGGATCTGACTCCCGGTGGATGGAAGCCCCATGCGGGTCCGCAGGACTACACCTACGTCTCGACGCCTCCGTTCGGGTTCGTCGAGATCCTGGAGCGAACTCCCGGGGTCGGCGATGAACACGGGCCAAGCCGGCTCGCAATTCTCTTTCTCGGCGCTGACGGCATCGCCAGCTACGACGCCCTGTTCTGCCAGAGTAACGGCGTCGCCGCTCCGCTGACGGTGCTGATCGAGGATTACGGCTTCGGCAGGCAGTATCGAGGTGGCAGTTTCGGTTGCGGGGGGCTGCTCGAGCGAATCGCGGTGCAATGCGCGGTTATGCCCCGCTGGTTACTCGTTGCCAGGGACAGCGAGCCCTGGGCCGGGTTTGTACGTGTCGCTGGGATCGGCGGAGATCCCGGGGGCATGCACGGCAGGCTGCGGTATCTGCACGAGCGCGCTTCGTAAAGGCGGCTGTCGCTTGACACCGGGTCGTAGTCCGGCCCGCCGCGCTGAAGTACCTGATCGACACCAGCATCGCCATCGATGTCATCAAGTAACAGGCGATGGCCTCG
Source organism: Burkholderiaceae bacterium (assembly GCA_044370795.1). Lineage (GTDB taxonomy): Bacteria > Pseudomonadota > Gammaproteobacteria > Burkholderiales > Burkholderiaceae_E > Quisquiliibacterium. The sequence goes on along the minus strand of JBILUW010000196.1, from coordinate 5,513 downwards.
AAGCAAGATGGGGCGATCCGGGCTGCGGTCGAGAAGGTTGGGCGTCCTGCGGCCCGGGCGGTGATGACGGCAGTCCTGCCGGCTCAAGCGGCGGGCAACAGGCGAGCGAGGTATCGTCCCGATTTCCATCGTTCTGGCTATGGTTTTCGGGATGCCCGGTCGCAGGGTCGGGAGCTTGGTTGGCGGAGTGATGTCCTGGCACAGCCGCGCGAGAGTGGGGGCATATTGGGGGAACACTACCGAAGCCTTCCGACTAGAAGTCCAGGAGGGAAGGGCATTCGGGAGCTTCTTGCGAATCCCACACGCAGGGCGCCTGCGCGCCCTGCGTGTGGGATTCGAAGCCGGCGGCATGCAAGCCGCCGGCCGGGAGAATCCCTTACACCCGCTTGCCCGTCTGCGGGTCGAAGCCGTGCAGATGTTCCGCAAGCTGCACGGTCTCCCCCGCGCGCGGCGGTGGCAGGGTCGCATCGATGCGCAGCGTGAAGGCGCTGGCGCCCACGTGGCCATGCACCAGCCGCTCGGCGCCCAGCATTTCGAGCATCTCCACCCGCATCGGCCAGCCGCCGTCGGCGACCAGCCTCGCGTGCTCGGGCCGCACACCGATCAGGAGCCGGCCCTCGCGTGGCGCCGGCGCTGGCAGCGGCAGCTCGAGGTCGCCCACGCGCAGCTGATGGCCGCGTGCCTCGCCCTCGATGAGGTTCATCGGCGGGCTGCCGATGAAGCCCGCCACGAAGGTGGAGGCGGGCCGCAGATAGACCTCCTCGGGGGTGCCGATCTGCTCGATGCGGCCGGCGTTCATCACCAGCAGCCGCTCGCCCAGGGTCATGGCCTCGACCTGGTCGTGGGTGACGAACAGCGAGGTCACGCCGATCTCGCGGTGCAGCTTCTGGATCTCCAGGCGCGTCTGCACCCGCAGCTTGGCATCGAGGTTGGAGAGCGGCTCGTCGAACAGGAACACCTGCGGCTGGCGCACGATGGCGCGGCCCATCGCCACCCGCTGACGCTGGCCGCCCGAGAGTTGGCGCGGCTTGCGATCGAGCAGATGGCCAAGCTCGAGCATCGCGGCCACCTTCTCGACGCGCGCCTTCACCTCGGCCTCGGGCACCTTGCGGATGCGCAGCCCGTAGGCCATGTTGTCGAAGACCTTGAAGTGCGGGTAGAGCGCGTAGTTCTGGAAGACCATCGCGATGTCGCGATCGGCCGGATCGACGTCGTTGACGACGCGCGCGCCGATCGCGATCTCGCCGCCGGTGATCGCCTCCAGGCCAGCCACCATGCGCAGCAGCGTGCTCTTGCCGCAGCCGCTGGGGCCGACGATGACCACGAACTCGCCGTCGCGGATCTCGGCGCTCACGCCGTGGATCACCGGCACGGCCGAGGCGCCGCTGCCGTAGTGCTTGCGCACGTCCCGAAACTCGATGGCCGCCATCGCTGTCGTCGTCCTATTTCTCGCTGTCGACCAGGCCCTTGACGAACCAGCGCCGCATCAGCACCACCACCAGCGCGGGCGGCAGCACGGCGAGTACCGTGGTGGCCATCACCTGCGGCCAGTCGGTGGTTGCGTCGCCGGAGCCGATCATCTTGGTGATGCCCACCACGATGGTGTCGAGCCGGTTGTCGGTCGTGATCAGCAGCGGCCAGAGGTACTGGTTCCAGCCGTAGATGAAGAGGATCACCGCGAGCGCGGCGATGTTGGTGGCCGACAGCGGCAGCACCACGTCGCGAAAGAAGCGCAGCGGACCGGCGCCGTCGATGCGTGCGGCCTCGACGAGCTCGTCGGGTATGGTCATGAAGAACTGCCGGAACAGCAGCGTGCCGGTGGCGCTCGCAATGAGCGGCAGCGTCAGGCCCGTCATGGTGTTGATCAGCTTGAGGTCGCTGATCACCTCGTAGGTGGGGATGATGCGCACCTCGACCGGCAGCATCAGCGTGAGGAAGATCAGCCAGAACGCGATCATGCGACCGGGAAAGTTGAAGAACGCGATTGCGTAGGCCGACAGCAGCGAGAGCACGATCTTGCCGCCGGTGATGATCAGCGCCATCAGCAGGCTGTTCCACATCATCTGCCACACCGGCGGGCTCAGGTAGGTGCCCTTCATGCCCTGCACCAGGATGGCGTGGTAGGTGTCCCAGCCGTGGCTGCCCGGCAGCAGCGGCATCGGCGCCTGCGCGACGTCCTGCGGGGTGAGCGTGCTGGCCACGAAGGCGATGTACAGCGGCAGGGCGGTGATTGCGATGCCCACCCAGAGCACGAGGTGGGGAAGCCACTCGGCGAATCCGCGCGGCGCGCCCGGCGGCCGGTCGGCGGCGCTGCCGCCGGCGTGCGGCCCGGATCCCGTGACGGCGTCAGCCATAGTGCACCCGCCGCTCGACGAAGCGGAACTGCAGCACCGTGAGCGCGACCACGATCACCATCAGCACCACGCTCTGCGCGGCGCTGCTGCCCAGGTCGAGGTTGTGCACCCCATCCTTGTAGACCTTGTAGACCAGCGTTTCGGTGGCGGTGGCGGGGCCGCCCTGGGTGATCGCGCTGATCACGCCGAAGGTGTCGAAGAAGGCGTAGACCAGCCCGACCACCAGCAGGAAGAAGGTGGTGGGCGAGAGCAGCGGGAAGATGATGGTCCAGAAGCGGCGGGCCGGTCGGGCGCCATCGATGGCGGCGGCCTCGAGCAGGCTCTTCGGGATGCTCTGCAGGCCGGCGAGAAAGAACAGGAAGTTGTAGGCGACCTGCTTCCAGGCCGAGGCGAGAATGACCAGCCACATCGCATCGTTGCCGTTCAGCGTGGGGTTCCAGGCCACGCCCGCGGCCTTCAGCCACCAGGCCAGCACACCGATGCTCGGGTTGAACATGAACAGCCAGAGCACTCCGGCCACCGCGGGGGCGATCGCGTAGGGCAGCAGCATCGCGGTGGTGTAGGCGGTGGTGCCGCGCACCACGCGGTCGGCCATCACGGCGAGCAGCAGCGCCGGCACCATGGCGAACACCGTGACGCCGGCGCTGAACCAGAGCGTGCGCCAGAAGGCGTGCAGGTAGCCTTCGTCGGCGAAGACGTAGGCGAAGTTGGCCAGGCCCGCGAACTTCACGCTCGCGCCGAACGCATCCTGCTGCAGCAGGCTCATGTGGATGGCCTGCGCCCCCGGCCAGAAGAAGAACACCAGCGTGATCGCGAGCTGTGGCGCGATCAGCAACCAGGGCAAGGCCTGCTGGGGAAAGACGACGCGACGCTGCATCGGTGGGCGACAAACGAAGCGACCGCCGCGCCCGCAAGGCCACGGCGGTCGCGAGTTCGTTCAGGCTGTCAGCCGGCGGTCCGCTCGAAGGCCCGCAGCAGGGCGTTGCCGCGCCGCTCGGTGTTGCGCAGCACGTCGCTGGCGCTCTGGTTGCCCTGCAGCGCCTTCTCCATCTCCTCGTGGAAGACGTCGCGGATCTCGACCCAGCGGCCGAAGCGGTAGCCGTTGGTGTTGTCGCCCTTGGCGCCTTCGATCAGCGACAGGATGGGCACGTCGCGACCCGGGTTCTTGGTGAAGAAGCCCTCGGTCTGCATCGCCTTGAAGGCGCTGTTGGTGGCGGGCAGGAAGCCGGTGGCCTTGGCCCATTCGGTCATGACCTTGTCGCTGCGCAGGAAGTCGAGGAAGCGCGCCACGCCGCGAAACTCGGCATCGGTGCGGTTGGGTGCGTTGAAGACCCACAGCGACGCGCCACCGATGGTGGTGGCGTAGGGCGCGCCCTTCACGTCGGGCCAGAACGGCAGCTGGCCGACGCCGAAGGCGAACTTCGCGCCCTGCGTGATGGCGCCCAGGCCGCCCGAGCTCTGGGTGAGCATCGCGCACTCGCCGCTGATGAACTTCGCGGCGGCGTCGTTGCTGCGCCCGCCGTAGTCGAAGCTCTTGTCCTTCTGCATGTCGATCACGGTCTGGATCTGACGGATGATCAGCGGGTTGTTGGCCAGCTCGAGCGAGGCGTCGAGGCCGCCGCGGCCGTTGCCCTTGGTGCCGAAGGCGATGTTGTGGCGCGAGCTGAACTGCTCGAGCATCACCCAGGCCAGCCAGGTGGTGGTGTAGCCGCAGGCGGCGGCGTTGGTGCTGCGGATCTTCTTTGCGGTTGCGACCAGCTCGGGCCAGGTGCGCGGCGGCTTCTCCGGGTCGAGGCCGGCCTTGCGGAAGGCGTCCTTGTTGTAGAAGAGCACGGTCGTGCTCACGTTGAACGGCATCGACAGCAGGTTGCCGTTGGGCAGACCGTAGTAGCCGCGCGCAGGGGCGATGAAGTCGGCCGGATTGAACTGCAGGCCGGCGCGCTTGAAGACGTCGCTCACCGGCACGATGGCGTTCTTGGCCGACATCATGTCGCCGCTGCCGGCATCGAACATCTGCATGATGTGCGGCGGGTTGCCCGCGCGGAAGGCGGCCACCGCAGCGGCGCGCTGCTCGGGGTACTGGCCCTTGAACGAGACCACCACGCGGTAGTCGCTCTGGGTCTTGTTGAAGTCTTCACCGAAGCGGGTGAGGAGCTCGCCGCCCTGGCCGGTCAGGCCCATCCACATGTTGATCTCGATGGGGCGGGTCTGCGCCTGGGCAGAGAGCGCGAGCGCGGTGGCGCCAGCGGCCAGCGTGGCGGTGATCAGGGTTTTCAGGCTCATCGGGAGGCTCTCAACAAAATGACGATGCAGCGAGTCTAGCCGCCTTCGTTGGCAGTGGTATTTCATCGGCGAATATCCCTGTCGGTGCATGGGTAAAGTGCGCATGCCCGATCGCGGGCGTGCGGTGTGCCGCGCTGGTGCGTGGCGCCCTCGGGGCTCGGGCTGTGCCTCGGTTGCGTGCACGGATCGGCGCGACAACGCGTTGCGTGATGCGGAATCACCGATGGCACGGGCCTTTCAGAGGCTTGCCATCCGCGCGGCAGTGGCTCGCGCCTCGATGCCTTACCCATCCTCCCAGGAGTGCTCGCCATGTCCGAGATTCGTCGTCGTCGTTTCCTGACCGGTGCTGCTGCGGCTACCGGCACGCTGGGCGCCATCGCGGCGCCTGCCGTCGTCCGCGCGCAGACTCGTTTCAACTGGAAGATGACCAGCGCCTATGTGAAGGGCTCGCCCTTCTACATGGACGGCCCCGGCAGCGCGACCGATCTGGCGCGCCGCATTCGCGACATGTCCGACGGGCGTCTCAACATCCAGGTCTTCGGCGCGGGCGAGCTGATGCCCGCGTTCGAGGGCTTCGATGCGGTGCGCGCCGGTACCGTCGAGATGAACCACGCGAACAGCTACTTCTGGACCGGCAAGACCTTTGCCGCCCAGTACTTCACGGCCGTGCCCTTCGGCATGAACTTCCAGGGCATGAACGGCTGGTTCTACGACGGCGGCGGGCAACAGCTCTGGAACGAGGTCTACGAGCCCTTCGGCATGGTCGCCTTGCCCTGTGGCAACACCGGCGTGCAGATGACCGGCTGGTTCAAGAAGGAAATCAATTCGGTGGCCGATCTGAAGGGCCTGAAGATGCGCATCCCGGGGCTGGCCGGC
>JBILUW010000195.1:0-7535 GCA_044370795.1 Burkholderiaceae bacterium | reverse complement strand
AACGTCTACCGCACGCGCGATGGGCGCTGGGCATCGATCGCAGCCTCCACCCAGAGCATCTTCCTGCGGCTGTGCAAGGCGCTCGAACTCGACGCGCTGCCCACCGATCCGCGCTTCATCGACAACCCGGCGCGGGTGGCCCACCGCGACGACATCGATGCCATCGTGGCGGCGGCCATCGAGCGCCTGACGCTGGCCGAACTCGGCGAGCGGCTGGTCGCGCACGAGGTGGGGTTCTCGCCCATCCACGACATCGCCGACGTGTACGCCGATCCGCAGATGCAGGCGCGCGAGGCGATCGTGCGCGTGCCCGACACCGAGCTCGGCGAGGTGCGCATGCAGGCGGTGGTGCCGCGCTTTTCCGAGACCGCCTGCGCGGTGCGCGCCGCCGGCCCCGCGCTCGATGAGCACGGCGACGAGGTCTGGGCCGAGCTCGGCTACGACGACCGCGAGCGCGCGGCGCTGAAGGCCGCCGGGGTCAGGTAGGCCGGCAGCCGGGCTGACCGAAGGCCCGAGGCTGGCCGGTGGACTCGATCACCGAGGTCCAGAGATCGCCGTCCGGATCCACACGCCGGCTCTCGCGGGTGGCGATGGTCATCGGGACATGCACGAAACGTCCGTGCCAGCGGCCGATCAGCATGGCGGTGTTGCCGGCCATCGCCGCGTGCACCGCGTGGCGCGCCATGTTCCAGCAGTAGATGCTGTCGGACGGACATGCCGGGATGCTGCGGATCGTGTAGCTCGGGTCGATGTACTTGACGGTTGCGTCGCGCCCGCGCCCGCGCAGATGGGCGGCGAGCCGGTCGCGCAGGAACACCCCGGCGTCGCGCAGCGCCGCGTTGCCGCTGCGGTCGCGGCCGGGCTCGGTGTCGCCGGCGATCAGCTCCTGGGCGATGCCCTCGGCCGCAACGATCACCGCATGCCCCTTGCGCGCAAGCACCCGCTCGATGCAGGCGTACACGCCCGCTTCGCCTTCGAGCACCAGCGGCACCTCGGGGATCAGGACCAGGTCGGCCTCGGTCGAGGCGAGCGCGGCCTGGCAGGCCAGAAAGCCCGAGTGCCGGCCCATCAGCTTGACCAGCCCAACGCCGTCGCGCGCCGCGATCGCCTCGATGCGGGCGCTGCGGATCGCCTCGACGGCGGCCGAGTAGGCGGTCACGAAGCCGAAGCTGCGATCGATGTAGGGGACATCGTTGTCGATGGTCTTGGGGATGCCGACCACCGCCAGGCGCAGGCCGCGGCTGCGCGCCTCGTGGGCGATGCGGATCGCACCGCGCATGGAGCCGTCGCCGCCGATCACGAACAGGATGCCGATGCCGTTGGCCTCGAGGTTGTCGACGATCTCGGCCGGCTCCTGGCCGCCGCGCGAGCTGCCCAGCACCGTGCCGCCCTGATGATGGATGGCGGCCACCGTGTCGGGGTTCAGCGGCATCGGCGCGTGGCCGTGCCGGGCGATCAGGCCCTCGTAGCCATAGCGGAAGCCGAACACCTGGCGCACCCCGTATCCGGTCCACAGCTCGAGCACGATGCCGCGCACGACGTTGTTCAGGCCGGGCGCGAGGCCGCCGCAGGTGACGATCGCGCAACGCACGGTGCGCGGATCGAAGAAGATGCGATCTCGCGGCCCCGCGAGCTCGAAGGCGGGCGCCTGCTCGGCCCGCGCGAGCGCCCGCAGCCCCGACAACGAGTCATCGAGCAGGACCTTGTCGGCCGCGCCGACGAAGTGCACCGCGCCCACGCCAACATGGCTGGCCACCGGCGAGGGCAGCAGGCAGGCGCCAAGGGCGTCGATCGCGAGCTCGGCCGCGAGCAGCGGCGCGCTCATCCGGTGTTCCTGAGACCGGCGGCCACACCGTTGATCGACAGGTGGATGCCGCGCTGCACGCGGTCGCTGAGCGGCTCGTCGGCGCGGCGCTGGCGGTAGCGGCGCATCAGTTCGACCTGCAGGTGGTTGAGGGGATCGAGGTAGGGCAGGCGCCGGCCGATGGAGCGCGCCAGGGCCGGATTCGAGGCGAGCGGCGCCGTCTCGCCGGTGATGGCGGCCTGCGCCTGCCGCACGCGCTGCCACTCGGCCTGGATGGCTGCGAAGATGCGGCGATCGCGCCGGCGGTCGGCACCGAGCTCGAGGTAACGGCTGGCGATGGCGGGGTCGCTCTTGGCCATCACCATGTCGAGGTTGGCCAGCAGGGTGCGAAAGAATGGCCACTGGCGATGCATGCGGCGCAGCAGTTCGAGCCGGCGCTCGCGCGCCGTGCCGGCCTCGTCGAGGAAGGCCTCGACCGCCGAACCGAAACCGAACCAGCCCGGCAGCATCACCCGGCACTGCCCCCAGCTGAAGCCCCACGGGATGGCGCGCAGATCCTCGATTGCGCGGCTCGCCTTGCGCGAAGCGGGGCGGGAGCCGATGTTGAGTTCGGCGATCTCGCGGATCGGGGTGGTGTCGAAGAAGTAGGCGGCGAAGCCCGGGTCGTCGTAGACCAGCTTGCGGTAGGCGGCCATGCTCTCGCGCGACAGCGCATCGGCCGCCTCGAGAAAGGCCCTGAGCGCGCGGCCCGTGGGGTGCAGCAGCGTGGCCTCCAGCGTGGCCGCCACCAGGGTCTCGAGGTTGCGCCGGCCGATCTCGGGGTTGGCGTACTTGGAGTTGATCACCTCGCCCTGCTCGGTGAGGCGGATCTGGCCGGCCACCGTGCCCGGGGGCTGCGCCAGGATGGCCTGGTAGCTCGGGCCGCCGCCGCGGCCCACCGTGCCGCCGCGGCCATGGAACAGTCGCAGCGTGATGCCGTGGGTGGCGCGCAGCGGCTCGAAGACCTGCACCAGTTCGGTCTCGGCGCGGTACAGCGACCAGTTGCTGGTGAAGAAGCCGCCGTCCTTGTTGCTGTCGCTGTAGCCGAGCATGATGTCCTGCTCGGCGCCCGAACGCACGACCATCTCGCCGACGCCCGGTAGCGAATAGAACGCCTGCATGATCGGCGCGGCATTGCGCAGGTCGTCGATGGTCTCGAACAGCGGCACCACGATCAGCGCGCACCGGGCATCGCGGGCCAGCGTGCCGCGCATCAGCCCGGCCTCCTTCTGCAGCACCAGCACCTCGAGCAGGTCGCTGACGTCCTCGGTGTGCGAAATGATGCAGTGACGCAGGGCCGCCCGGCCGTAGCGCTCGAGCATGGTCGCGGCCGTGTCGAAGATCGCGAGCTCGCCCAGCGTGGCGTCGGAATAGCTGGCGTCGCGCACCCGCAGCGCGCGCGGCTCGTCGAGCAGCCGGATCAGCAGGTCGCGGCGGGCCGCTTCGGGCAGCGACGAGTAGTCAGGTTCGATGTGGGCCGCGGCCAGCAGTTCGGCCAGCACCGCCTCGTGCTTGTCGGAGCTCTGGCGCACATCGACGGTGGCCAGGTGAAAGCCGAACACCTGGACCGCGCGGATCAGCGGCGCAAGGCGTGGCGCGATCAGCGACGCGGCCTGATGGCTGGCCAGCGACTCGGCGACCACGCGCAGGTCGGCGAGGAAAGCCTCGGCGTCGGGGTAGGGGTCCTGCGGCGCCACGGCGTGACGCAGCGCATCGGTGCCCGTGAGCTCGTGCAGGGTGGCCGCCAGCCGCGCATAGATGCCGGTGAGCGCCCGCCGATAAGGCTCGTCGAGCCGGTGCTCGTTGCGATCGGGCGAGCGCTCGGCCAGCCCCTGCATCGCCGGCGTGACCGGGGAAAGCAGGGCCGAAATCGACAGTTCGCTGCCCAGCTCGTGGACCTCGGTCAGGTAGTGGCGCAGCGCGGTCTCGCACTGGCGCGCCAGGGCCATGCGCAGCGTGGCGGCCGTCACGTTGGGATTGCCGTCGCGGTCACCGCCTATCCAGTTGCCCATGCGAAAGAAGGTGGCGATGTCGTGGCCGGGGAGGCTGCGCTCGAGCTCCTCGTAGAGGCGCGGCACCTGGCGCAGGAAGGTGCTGCGGTAGTAGCTCAGGGCATTTTCGATCTCGTCGGCCACCGACAGCTTGGCGTAGCGCAACATCCGTGTCTGCCAGAGCTGCGTGACGCGCGCGCGGATCAGGGTCTCGTTGGTCAGGCGGTCGCGCTCGGTGGGCAGCGCGTCGCGCGCGGCCAGCAGCTCGGCGATCGCGCGTTCGGCATCGAGGATGCTCTTGCGCTGCACCTCGGTGGGATGGGCGGTGAGCACCGGCGAGATGTGCGCCGCGCGCAGCACGTCGGCGATCTCGCCGGCACGCACCCCGCGAGCCGCCAGCCGCTCCATCGTGAGGGCGAGCGAGCCCTCCTCGAGCACGCCCGCGCGCTCGAGGCGCTGGCTGCGGCGCAGCTGATGACGGTCTTCGGCCAGGTTGGCCAGATGCGAGAAATAGCTGAAGGCGCGCACCACCGACACGGTCTGGTCGACGCTGAGGTTCTTCAGCAGGCGATCGAGGGTCCGGCCGGCAGCCGCATCGTGGCGCAACCGGAAAGCCACCGAGAGCTGCCGGATGCGCTCGATGAGCTCGAAGGCCTCGCGCCCCTCGTGCTCGCGGATGACGTCGCCGAGCAGGCGGCCCAGGAAGCGGATGTCGGTGAGCAGCGCGTCGTCGTCGTCGGCGACGGCCTGCGCGGCAAGCCGGCGGCCGCCTCGTTTCGGTGCGGAAGTCACGGTCAGGATCCGCGGGCTGCACCGAGGCCGGGCGGGCCCGCGCGGGCGGTTGCAATGTTTCGAGTGACGCAAGCTTCGTACCACACGGCCGGGCCGCGCGAGCCATAATCGGGCCCCGCCAGCCGCCCACCCGGAGCGCAGGTGTTCGTCGACGTCGTCCGCATCGCCCTGAAACGCCCGTACACCTTCGTGGTGATGGCCCTGCTGCTGCTCGTCCTCGGGCCGCTGGCGGCGCTGCGGATGCCCACCGACATCTTTCCCGAGATCCGCATCCCGGTGATCGCGGTGGCCTGGCAGTACACCGGGCTGCCCCCCGAACAAATGGCCGGCCGGATCAGCACGCTCTATCAGCGCGCGCTGACCACCACGGTCAACGACATCGAACGCATCGAGGCCAACTCGTATGCCGGCATCGGCATCGTCAAGGTCTTCTTCCAGCCCGGCGTCAACGTGGCGGTGGCCAATGCGCAGGTGACCGCGATCTCGCAGGTGGTCGTGCGGCAGATGCCGCCGGGCACCCTGCCGCCGCTGATCATCAACTACAACGCCTCGACGGTGCCGATCATCCAGCTCGCGCTTTCCGGCAAGGGGCTCTCCGAGCAGGCGCTGTTCGACCTGGGCATCAACACCGTGCGCCCGCCGCTGGTGACCGTGCCGGGGGCCGCCATCCCGTGGCCCTACGGCGGCAAGCAGCGGCTGGTGCAGATCGACCTCGATCCGGTCGCGCTGCAGGCGCGCGGGCTCTCCGGGCAGGATGTGTCGGCGGCCCTGGCGGCCCAGAACGTGATCCTGCCGGTGGGCACGCAGAAGATCGGCGAGTACGAGTACACGGTCCAGATGAACAACGCCGCGTCGGCCATCCGCGATCTCGCGGCGCTGCCGGTGCGCTCGGCCGGCGGCGCCGTCGTGCGTCTGGGCGACGTCGCCAACGTGCTCGACGGCAACTCGCCGCAGACCAACATCGTGCACGTCGATGGCCAGCGCTCGGTGCTGATGTCGGTGCTCAAGAACGGCGCCACCTCCACGCTGGCCATCGTCGACGGCATCCGCGAGCGGCTGGCCGCGATGAAGGCCACGCTGCCGGCGCAACTCGAGGTCGCAACCCTGAACGATCAGTCGATCTTCGTGCGCGCCGCGATCACCGGCGTGGCCCTCGAGGGGCTGATCGCCGCCGGCCTCACCAGCCTGATGATCCTGCTCTTCCTGGGCAGCTGGCGCCCGACGCTGATCATCGCGGTCTCGATCCCGCTGTCGATCATGGGCGCGGTGCTGGGCCTGGCCGCCCTCGGCGAGACGCTCAACATCATGACGCTGGGCGGGCTCGCGCTGGCCGTGGGCATCCTGGTCGACGACGCCACGGTCACCATCGAGAACATCAGCTGGCACCTCGAGCAGGGCAAGGACGTCGAGACCGCCATCATGGACGGCGCGCGACAGATCGTCGTGCCGGCTTTCGTCTCGCTGCTGTGCATCTGCATCGTGTTCGTGCCGATGTTCCTGCTCGACGGGGTGTCGCGCTTCCTGTTCGTGCCGATGGCCATCGCCGTCATGCTCGCGATGACCTTCTCGTTCGTGCTGTCGCGCACGCTGGTCCCCACGATGGCCAAGTACCTGCTGCGGGCCCACCACGCCGCGACCGACCGGCCGGTGTCGCGCAACCCCCTGGTGCGGCTGCAGCGCGGCTTCGAAGCCGGCTTCGAGCGCTTCCGGCTCGGCTATCGCGGCTGGCTCGCGCTTGCGCTGCGCCGGCCGCTGACTTTCGCCGGGGCCTTCCTGGCCGCGGTGCTCGGCTCGTTTGCGCTGGTGCCGCATCTGGGCAGCAACTTCTTTCCGGCGGTCGATGGCGGGCAGATCCTCATCCACGCCCGCGTGCCCACCGGCACCCGGGTCGAGGAGACCGCCGTGCGCTTTGCCCGCATCGAGGAGGCGATCCGCAAGGTGATCCCGTCGCAGGAGATCGAGACGCTGGTCGACAACATCGGGCTGCCGCCCAGCAGCATCAACCTGATCTACAACAACACCGGCGTCATCGGCACCCAGGACGGCGACATCCAGATCGCGCTGCGCAAGGGCCACCGCCCAACGGCCGATTACGTCCGGCAACTGCGCGTCGCGCTGCCGCGCGAGTTCCCCGACACCGTGTTCTCGTTTCCGCCGGCCGACATCGTCAGCCAGATACTGAACTTCGGCGCCCCGGCGCCCATCGACGTGCAGATCCGCGGGCGCAACATCGAGGCCAACTTCGATTACGCGAACCGGCTGGTGCGCGAGTTCCGCGCGATCCCCGGCATCGCCGACGTGCGCATCCAGCAGGCGCGCCGCAGCCCGGTGCTCGAGGTCGACATCGATCGCATCCGCGCCCAGGAGCTGGGCCTCACCACGCGCGACCTCAGCAACAGCCTGGTGGTCAACCTCGCCGGCAGCAGCCAGGTGGCGCCCACGTTCTGGCTCAATCCGGCCAACGGCGTCTCGTACGCGATCGTCATCCAGACGCCCCAGCACGCGATGGGCTCGCTGTCGCAGCTCGGCGCGGTGCCGGTATCCGGCGCGGCTGCGCCGTCGCCGCAGGTGCTCGCCGGCCTGACGACCATCAAGCGCTCGCAGGCCCAGGCGGTTGTCAGCCAGCAAGACCTGCAGCCCATGGTGCAGGTCAATGCCGCCACCGAGGACCGCGACCTCGGCTACGTCGCCCGCGAGATTCGCCGGGTGCTCGAGCGCACCGCCGCCGACGTGCCCAAGGGCTCGTCGGTGGTGCTGCTCGGGCAGGTGCGCACGATGGAGCGCGCCTTCACCGGGCTGCTCTACGGGCTGGTCGGCGCGATCGCGCTCATCTACTTCCTGATCGTCGTCAACTTCCAGTCGTGGGCCGACCCCTTCGTGATCGTCATGGCGCTGCCGGCCGCGCTTGC
>JBILUW010000194.1:0-7560 GCA_044370795.1 Burkholderiaceae bacterium | reverse complement strand
ACGCGGAGCGCGCCGCCGCTCCCGCGGCGGTCTCGCCCATGGTTCAATCCCGCTCTGACCGATCGCGGAGATCACGGGTTTGACGCAGCGCGCCTCGATCCTCATGCGCCGGCTCGGGGCAGCCGCGCTGGCGCTCGTCTGTGCCCTGACGCTGCTTGCCGCTGCCGCGTACTGGGGGCTGCCGCATCTGGTGCGCAGCCAGCTGCCGGTCATGCTCGGCGAGGCGCTCGGCCGTCCCGTGACGGTTGGCGAGGTGGCCTTCAACCCCTTCACGCTGCGGATCGCGCTTGCCGATCTTGCGATCGGCGAGGCGGGCGGTGCCGGGCCCGGCGCAGCGCCACCGCTGCGCGTGGCCGGCATCGCGGCGCAGGCTTCGTGGCGCTCGATCCTCGATGCGGCGCCCGTGGTCGCCGACCTGCAGGTGCGCGGGCTGCGCGCGCAGCTGGCGCGCGAGGCCGACGGGCGCCTCTCGATCGACGACGTGCTGGCCCGTCTGGGGTCGCGGCCTGCCAGGCCGCCGGGTCCGCCGCCGCGCTTCGTGCTCACCGGCGTTTCGGTCGTCGATGCCGAGTTCGATTTCGACGACCGGCTCGCGGGGCGCGCGCACCGCATCACCGGGGTCGGCCTGACGCTGCCCCGGCTCTCCAGTCTCGCCAGCGATCGCCAGCAACCCACAGAGCCCGTGCTCGGTCTGGCGATCGACGGCGTGCCGCTGCGGGTCACCGGCAGCGTGCTGCCGTTCGCCCCGACGCCCTCGGCCAGCCTCGACATCGACCTTGCGCCCTTGCCGCTTGCCGGCTACCGAGGCTACCTGCCGCCCGGCCTGCCGCTGGAGCTGCGCGAGGCGAGCGCGTCGGCGCGCCTGCGCGTCGATGTCGCGCTCGCCGCCGATGCTCTGCCCGCGCTGTCGGTCTCGGGCGATGTGACGTTGGCCGGTGTCGACCTGCGCGCCCCGGGGGGCGCCGAACTGCTCGCCCTCGACGCGCTGCGGGTGCGCGGCCTCGCGGCGCAGCCGCTTGCCGGTCGCATCGACATCGGCGCGCTCGAGATCGACGCGCCGCGCGTGGCGGTGGTGCGGCGCGCCGACGAACCGCGTTTCTTCGAGGCGGTGCTGCGGGCGCTGCCCGGGCAGGCGGCAGCCGCGACGCCCCGGGCCGCGCCGTCGGCGGGCTCGCCGTCCCCCGGGGCATCCGCCGCCCCGGCGATGCCCGCGCCGTCTTCGGCCGCCCCGACGCCGTCGGCGGCCGCCTCGCCGCTGCGCTGGTCGGTCGGCGAAGTGGTGCTGCGCGACGGGCGCGTCGATCTGCGCGACGAGCGCTTCTCGCCGCAGCCGCTCGCGCTGCGGCTCGAGTCGCTCGCGCTGAAGCTGGGGCGCCTGTCGAGCGAGCCCGCGTCCACACCTTTCGAGCTCGGATTCGCGGCCGACGGGGGCGGTCGGGTCGATGCGCACGGATCGGTGCGGCCGCAACCGTTGGCCGTCGATGCCGAGGTCACCATCGATGCCGTGCCGCTGCGCCGCTGGTGGTGGATCGCGGCGCCCGAGGTGCAGGCCGATCTGGTCGACGGCGTCTTCGGCCTGAAGACGCGTGTGCGGCTCGACGACGAGGGCGCCGGACCGGCGCTGCGCCTGAGCGAGCTGTCGGCGCACCTGAGCTCGCTGGCGCTGCGCCAGCGCTGGAACGGCCGCGAGCTGCTCACGCTGCCGTCGGTGAAGCTCGCCGGCTCCTCCGTTGATGTGCCGGCGCGCCGCATCGCGCTGGGCTCGCTCGAGCTTGCCGGCGGCTCCGTCGTGCTGCTGCGCGATCGCGACGGGCAGCTGAACCTGGCTCGCGCTTTCGCGCCGGCGCCCGGGCCGGCGGCGACTTCCGCGAAGGCGGCCCCAGCCACAGCGCCCTCCGCTCAGGCGGCCGCGAGCAGGCCACCCGCGACGAAGGCGGCCCGCCAGGGCGCGACCAGACCGTCCTCGCGGGTAGCGTCCAAGGTTGCGCCCATGCCGGCGGCCGGCGCGACGCCGCCGTGGCGGGTGTCGCTCGAGCGTTTCGAGCTTTCTGGCGCGAGCGCGCGCTTCCGGCAGGCCGGCGCTGGCGCACGCGGCACGGCCGCGAGCAGCGAGGCGTCGCTGCGCGATCTGTCGCTGCGGCTCGACGGCCTGTCCGACGAGCCGGGCCGGCGGGCGCGGCTCGCGCTGCGAGCCCGCGTCGGCGACGCGGGGCGTCTGGAGGCGGCGGGTACCCTCGGTCTGGCACCCGTGGCGGCGCAGCTGCGCATCGACGCGCGCGCCATCGGGCTGCTGCCGGCACGACCCTTCGTGGCCGAGCGTCTGCGGATGGACCTGACGGCTGGCGCGCTCAGCGCGCGTGGCGACCTCGCCCTCGAACTGCCTTCCGGCGCCCAACCCCGGGTGGCCTGGAAGGGCGATCTGCACGTCGCCGACTTCAACGCCCTCACGGCGGCGGGCGAGGAGCTGCTGCGCTGGCGCTCGCTCAGCGTCGATGGGGTCGATGCCACCGTTGCGCCGCTGTCGGTGACGATCGCGCAGGTTGCGCTCGCGGATTTCTACTCGCGGCTGATCATCAACCCGCAGGGCCGCTTCAATCTGCAGGAGCTTGCCACTGACGACGAGACCGAGTCCTCGCCGGCCGGCGCGCCAACGGTCGCGCCGGCCGCGGCATCCGATCCGCCCGCGGCGCCCCCCGGAGCGCGGCCCGGCGCCGCCCCGAAGGCCGCGCTGCCGGTGCGCGTTGGCCGCATCTCGCTGGTCAACGGCAATATCGACTTCACCGACCGCTTCATCCGTCCCAACTACTCCGCCAATCTGACCGGCATGACCGGCTCGGTGAGCGCGATCGGCCCCGACACGCCCGGCGAGCTCGTGCTGCGCGGCCGCATCGACAACGCCGGTTCGGTCGAGATCGCCGGCACCATCAACCCCTTCGCGCCCACGCTGCAGCTCGACCTCAGGGCGCAGGCCCGCGACATCGATCTGCCGCGCACCACGCCCTACGCGGTCAAGTACCTGGGCTACGGCATCGAGAAGGGCAAGCTCTCGGTGCGCCTGCAGTACCGCATCGTCGGCCGTCAGCTCGAGGCCGACAACGAGATCACGCTCGATCAGCTCACCTTCGGCGAGCGCATCGACAGCCCCACGGCCACGCAGCTGCCCGTGCTCTTCGCGGTCTCGCTGCTCAAGGACCGGCACGGCGTGATCGACGTCAAGCTGCCGATCTCAGGCTCTCTCGATGACCCGCAGTTCAGCATCAGCGGCCTGGTGCTGCGCATCGTCTTCAACCTGATCGCCAAGGCCGTGGCCGCGCCCTTCTCGCTGCTCGCCAACCTGTTTGGCGGTGGCGACGGCGAGATCTCGCAGATCGACTTCGAAGCCGGCCGCGCGGTGCTGGGCGAAGCCGCTGGCGAGCGCCTCGCCACCCTGGCCCGTGCGCTCGCCGACCGGCCCGCGCTGCGCCTGGACCTCGCAGGCCGGACCGATCCGGCCACCGACGAGGCGGCACTGCGCCGTCTCGGGTTCGAGCGCCGGCTCAAGACCGCCAAGCTGCGGCTTGCCGGCGCGCCGGTGCCGGCTGCCGGGCTCGATGCGGTCGGCGTCGACGAGGCCGAGCGCCCGCGGCTGCTGCTGGCGGCCTGGCGCGCCGGCGCCTTCCCCAAGCCGCGCGACGACCAGGGCCGGGTGCGCGAGCAGCCGCCCGAGGTGATGGAGCGGATGCTGCTCGACGACATCACGATCGATGGTTCGGCGCTGCTCGCGCTCGCCGATGCGCGTGCTCAGGCCGCCAAGGAGTGGCTGATCGGCCGAGGCATCGATGGCGAGCGGCTGTTCGTCGTCGCCCCCAAGATGGGCGGCGACGGGGCCGCAGCGCGAGTGGATCTGACGCTGCGCTAGGCGCGCGGCGTGGCCATGCCGCCCGGGCAGCGGCTGTCCCTAGCCAGGCTGTCCGCCCGCGCCCAGCGCGTGCGCGCGGGCCCGCACCGCTTCGCGGCGCTGCTCGATCTGGTCGGCGCGCACGTTCACGTTGGCCTCGCGCGCGCGCTCGGCTTCGATCGCCATGCCGGCGCCGAACGACGCGGCATAGCCGTCGTCGATCACCCGCTTGTACGACACCAGCATTTCGGGAATCACCGAGAGCATGTCGCGTGCGAGCGCGCGGGCCTGCGGCAGCAGTTCGGCCGGCTCGACCACCCGGTTGACCAGCCCCCAGGCGAGCGCCTGCTGCGCCAGCAGGAAGTTGCCGGTCAGCGAGAGCTCCTTGGCGCGGTATATGCCGATCGTGCGGCTGAGCTTCTGCGACAGCCCCCAGCCCGGCATCACGCCGACGCGCGCGTGGGTGTCGGCGAACTTCGCCTCGGTGGAGGCGAGCAGGACGTCGCAGGCGAGCGCCAGCTCGAAGCCGCCGGTGATCGCCGCGCCGTTGATTGCGCCGATCACCGGGCCGCTGAAGCGGCCCAGCGAGCGCACCGGATCGTCGATCCGCACGGCGTCGTTCATCGACTGGGTCGAGGCCGATACCAGCCCGCGCGCGCCCAGCTCCTTCAGGTCGAGGCCGGCGCAGAAGGCGCGCCCCGCGCCGGTGAGGATCAGAACGCGCACGTCGGGGTCGGCCTGCAGCGCATCGACCGCCTGCGCGAGCCGGGTGCGCAGTTCGAGCGACAGCGCGTTCATCGCGGCCGGCCGGTTCAGGGTGAGAACGGCGTAGCCCTCGGGCGCCTTCTCGATGGTGATCACGTCTTCGGACATCGGTGCTCCTTCAGTTGACCCCGCGCTCGCGGCCCGCCCAGTAGGGCTGGCGCAGCACGTACTTGAGCAGCTTGCCGCTGGGGTTGCGCGGCAGCGCGGCCATGAAGTCGACCGACTTCGGGCATTTGTAATGGGCGATGCGTTCGCGCATGAAGTCGATGATCTCGCGCTCGCCGGCCGATGCGCCCTCGCGCAGCACCACGCAGGCCTTCACCGCTTCGCCCCACTTGGTGTCGGGCACGCCGATCACCGCGCAGTCGGCCACCGCCGGGTGCTTCATCAGGGCGTTCTCGACCTCGGCCGGGTAGATGTTCTCGCCGCCCGAGATCACCATGTCCTTGATCCGGTCGTGGATGAACAGGTAGCCCTCGCGCAGGTAGCCGGCGTCGCCGGTGCGAAACCATCCGCCTTGTGCGTCGCGCCCCTCGGGGAAGGCCGCCGCGGTGGCCTGCGGGTTGCGCCAGTAGCCGAGCATGTTCTGCGGCGAACGTATCCACACCTCGCCGACCTCGCCGTCGGCGCAGTCGCGGCCGGTGCCGTCGACGATGCGCAGGCCCACGAGCCGGCCCGCGCGGCCGGCCGAGCGCATCAGGTCCTTGCGCGGGCCGTCGGGGTCGTGGTCCTCGGGCGGCAGGTAGACGATCGCGCCGGTGGTCTCGGTCAGGCCGTAGAGCTGCATGAAGCCGCAGCCGAACAGGCGCGTGGCCGCCACCAGCACGCTCTCGCTGATCGGCGCCGCGCCGTAGGAGATCGACTGCAGCGACGCGTAGTTGCCGCGCTCGGCGCCGGGCGTCTGGATCATCGCGAGGATCATCGCCGGCACCAGGAACAGGTGGGTGATGCGATGCTCGCCGATTGCCGCCACGATCTGCGGCGGATCGAATTCGGGCATGCACACCGACTGGCCGCCGCGGCCCAGCGTGAGCAGCGTGAAGCCGACCCCGGCGATGTGAAAGGGCGGCAGCGCATTGAACATCACATGCTGCGGCCCGTCGAAGCCGAGCTGCGCGCCGGTCTCCTCGGTGTTCAGGCACAGGTTGCGGTGCGACAGCTCCACCCCCTTGGGCAGGCCGGTGGTACCCGACGAGTAGAGCTGCAGCGCGGTGTCGTCCGGATCGGGCTCGAGCCCGGGGTCGTCGGCCGGATGCGCCTGGTACCAGTCGGCAAAGCCGCGCAGGCCCTCGCAGGCGTCGATGCCGAGCATGCGCACCAGGCTGGCAGGCGCGGCGCGGCGCGCGGTGTCGGCGAAAAGGGCATCCGTGATCAGCAGCCGCGCCTCGCCGTTGTCGAGGATGAAGCGCGCCTCCTCGGCCGACAGCCGCCAGTTCACCGGCATGCACACCGCGCCCACGCTAGCCGCGCCGAGCACCAGCAGCGTGGTCTCCACGACGTGGCGGGTCAGGCAGGCGACGCGCTCGCCGGGGCCGATGCCCTCGGCGCGCAGCGCGTTGCCGATGCGGCAGACGGTCTGGTGGACCTGCGCGAAGGTCCAGGTGCGCTCGGGGGTGCGGAAGGCGACGAGGTCGGGCTGGTTCGCCGCGAGGCGGCGCAGCATCGAGTTCAGGTCACGATCGGTCACGAAGGATCTCCTCGGTCGGGTTGTGCGGCGCGTGTCTCAGCCCGCCAGGCACCACAGCCCGACGCACCAGCCGAAGACCCACTGCACGAGCAGATCGAGCAGCGCGCCCACGGCGAGCACCGGCAGCGTGAGCGCCGCGAGCAGCAGCACCACGGCGCGCCCGGTCAGGCGCGGTTCGGGGATGCGGTGACCGAGCACGGTCTGGACGGGTGTTTTCATTGGCGGTGGCGGGCGGCGCGGACTCCCGGCGCGTTGCAGCGCGCCGGCGCCGGATGATCGCCGGGCCGGGGCGCGGATACACTGCCCGGATGCAGGCAATCTGGAACGGACTCGCCCGCGCGGACTGGGATGCGCTGCATCGTAGCGCAGCCGGCCCCCTGCAGCAGGACTGGGCCTGGGGCGAGGCGCTCGCCGCCACTGGCGTACCGGTGTTGCGCGCGCGCCTTGACGGCGCCGGCGGTGAGCCGCTGGCCATCGCGCAGTTCATCACCCGCCGGCTGGCCGGGCTGCTCTCGGTGGGCCTTTGCTCGCGTGGTCCGCTGTTGCTCTCGAACGACCCGGCGCATGCCGCGGCGGCCTGTCGGGCCATCACCCGCGGCATCCCGCTCCGCCGCCCGCGCCTGGTCTTCGTCGCGCCCGAGCTCGAGGCCGCCCTGCCGGGCCTGCAGCGCATGGTCACCGGGCAGTCGGTCGTGATCATCGATCTCGACCAACCCCCCGATGCGCTGCGCGCGGCGATGCACCCGAAGTGGCGCAACCGGCTGGTGGCCGCCGAACGCGCGGGGCTGCGCGCCCAGCGTGTCGGCGCCAGGCCGGCGCAGTACCGGTGGCTGCTCGAGCGCGAGGGCGTGCAGCGCGGCCGCCGCGGGTACTGGGCGCTGCCCGCGGGCTTTGTCGAGGCCTGGCAGCAGGCAGCCGCGGCGGGCGAGCCCGAGCCGCTGCTCACGCTGCGCGTCGATCAGGGCCGCGAGCCGATCGCCGGCATGATGTTCCTGGTGCGCGGCGCATCGGCGCTCTATCACGTGGGCTGGGCCGATGAGCGCGGCCGCGAGGCCGGCGCGCATCCGCTGCTGCTCTGGCAGGCCATGCTGGCGCTGCGCGAGCGCGGCGTGCGCTGGCTCGAGCTCGGCGCCAACGACACCCCGCGCGGCGCCGCGCTTGCCCGCTTCAAGATCGGCAGCGGCGGGCGGGTCGCGGCTTTCAGCGGCACCTGGCTGTAGCGCGCCGGCGC
>JBILUW010000193.1:0-7598 GCA_044370795.1 Burkholderiaceae bacterium | reverse complement strand
GCGGGCCTGGGGTATCTTGCGCTTTTGCAGCGCCGGCACCGCGGCGTCGCCGACCTCGACGGCGAGATCGCCGCGGGCGACCATGATGCCGTCGGAGGCCTTGAGGATTTCCTCGAGGTTGCCGATCGCCTCGAAGCGTTCGATCTTGGCGATCATCAGCGCGTGGCCGCCGGCGGCGCGCATCAGCTCGCGCGCCATGTACATGTCGGGGGCGTGCTTGGGAAACGACACCGCGATGAAGTCGGCCTCGAAGCCGACCGCGGTCTTGAGGTCGTCCATGTCCTTGGCGGTGAGCGCCGGCGCGCTGAGCCCGCCGCCCTGGCGGTTGATGCCCTTGCGGTTGGACAGCACCCCGCCCTGCGTGACCGTGCACGCGATCTCGGTGCCACCGACACGCTCGACACGCATCACGATGCGCCCGTCGTTGAGCAGCAGCGTGTCGCCGGCGCGAACATCGTCGACCAGCTCCTTGTAGTCGAGGCCGACCCGGTGGCGGTCGCCGAGCTCGCAGGTGCTGTCGAAGCAGAAGCTGTCGCCGACCGCGAGCTCGACTCGCCCCTCGGCGAACTTGCCGATGCGGATCTTGGGCCCCTGCAGATCGGCGAGCACGCCGATGTCGCGGCTCATGCCGTGCGCGATCTCGCGCACCAGCCGAACCGCCGCGGTGTGCTCGGCGGCGGTGCCGTGCGAGAAGTTGACCCGCACGACGTTGACGCCCGCCGCGATCATGCGGGCGAGCACGTCGGGGCTGGTGGACGCCGGGCCGAGGGTGGCGACGATCTTGGTGGCGCGGGTCATGACGGAACTCCTGCGGATGATCGGCCGACGGGTCCGGTCGGCGCCGCGCCTGTCAGGCGCGGGCCTCGAGCGCCGCGACCGCGGGCAGCGAGCGCCCCTCGAGAAATTCGAGGAAGGCGCCGCCGCCGGTGGAGATGTAGCCGACCCGGTCGGCGATGCCGTACTTCGCGATCGCAGCCAGGGTGTCGCCGCCGCCGGCGATCGAGAACGCCGGCGAGGCGGCAATGGCCTGCGCGAGCGCGCGGGTGCCACCCGCGAAGGCATCGAACTCGAACACGCCGATCGGCCCGTTCCAGACGATGGTTCCGGCCTTGCCGACCAGCGCCGCGAAGGCAGCGGCCGTGGCCGGGCCGACGTCGAGGATCATGTCGTCGGGCCCGACCTGGTCCACCGGCACCGTGCGCGCCGCAGCGCTGGCCGAAAACTCGGTGGCCACGACCACGTCGGTGGGCAGCGGCACGCTGGCGCCGCGCGCGGCCATCATCGCGCCGATCTGGCGCGCCTCGTCGACCAGATCGGGCTCGGCGAGCGAGCGGCCGATGTCGTGGCCGGCGGCCAGCAGGAAGGTGTTGGCGATGCCGCCGCCGACGATCAGCTGATCGACGTGCTCGGCCAGGCTCTTCAGGATGGTGAGCTTGGTCGAGACCTTGGAGCCGGCGACGATGGCCATCAGCGGGCGCCGCGGCTTGAGCAGCGCGCGGCCCAGCGCGTCGAGCTCGGCGGCCATCAGCGGCCCGGCGCAGGCGATCGGCGCGTACGCCGCGATGCCGTGCGTGGTGGCCTCGGCGCGGTGCGCGGTGCCGAAGGCGTCGTTGACGTAGACGTCGCACAGCGCGGCCATGCGGCGCGCCAGCGCCTCGTCGTTCTTCTTCTCGCCCTTGTTGCAGCGGCAGTTCTCGAGCAGCACCACCTCGCCGGGCGCGAGCGCGAAGCCCCCGCCGGTCCAGTCGGCAACCAGGCGCACGGGCTGGCCGAGCAGCTCGGCCAGGCGCGCGGCCACCGGCGCGAGCGAGTCTTCGGGGCGGACCTCGCCTTCGGTGGGCCGGCCCAGGTGCGAGGTGACCATCACGGCCGCGCCCGCGCCCAGCGCGTGTCGGATCGCCGGCAGCGAGGCGCGGATCCGGGTGTCGTCGGTGATGGCGAGGTGATCGTCCTGCGGGACATTGAGGTCGGCGCGGATGAACACGCGCCGGCCGCGCAGGTCGAGATCCTCGAGGCGCCGGAACTTCATCGGCTCACTTCGCCGCCATCAGCGCGACCGTGGTGTCGAGCATCCGGTTGGAGAAGCCCCATTCGTTGTCGTACCAGCTGCTGACCTTGACCAGACGGCCCGAGACCTTGGTGAGCGTGGCATCGAAGTTCGACGAGGCCGGGTTGTGGTTGAAATCGACCGACACCAGCGGCGCGGTGTTGTAGGCGAGCACGCCGGCGAGCGGGCCCGCGGCGGCCTCCTTCATGATCGCGTTGACCTCGTCGGCGGTGGTGTCGCGGGCCGCCACGAAGGACAGGTCGACGATGGAGACGTTGATGGTCGGGACGCGGATCGCGTAGCCGTCGAGCCGGCCGTCGAGCTCCGGAAGCACCAGCCCCACCGCCGCGGCCGCGCCGGTCTTGGTGGGGATCATCGACATCGTGGCCGAGCGCGCGCGCCGCAGGTCCTCGTGGTAGACGTCGGTGAGGACCTGGTCGTTGGTGTAGGCGTGCACGGTGGTCATGAGACCGTTGAGCATGCCGATGCGATCGTGCAGCGGCTTGACCAGCGGCGCCAGGCAGTTGGTGGTGCACGACGCGTTGGAGATCACGGTGTCGGCGGCCTTGAGCACGCCGTGGTTGACGCCGTAGACGATGGTGGCGTCGACATCCTTGCCGCCGGGCGCCGAGATGACCACCTTGCGCGCGCCGCCTTTCAGGTGGGCGCCCGCCTTCTCCTTGGAGGTGAACAGGCCCGTGCACTCGAGCACGACATCGACGCCGAGCTCGCCCCAGGGCAGGTCGGCCGGGTTGCGGCTGGCCAGCACGCGGATGCGGTCGCCGTTGACGACGATGCTGTCGCCATCGACGTGCACGGTGCCGGGAAAGCGGCCGTGCGCGGTGTCGTACTGGGTGAGGTGGGCGTTGGTCTGGGCGTTGCCGAGGTCGTTGATGGCGACGATCTCGATCGGGTGCTTCTTGCCGCCCTCGTAGTGGGCGCGGAGGATGTTGCGGCCGATGCGGCCGTATCCGTTGATCGCTACGCGGATGGTCATGGGGATGCCTGAATGCGAGGTTGGAATCGGTTGCGAGCTCAACGATCGGGCCCGCCGGCGAGCACCGCGAGCACGGTGTCGGCGACGTTGCGCGCGGTGAGGCCGAAGTGGGAGAAGAGCACGCCGGCCGGCGCCGACTCGCCGAACCGGTCGACGCCGACGACGGCGTCGCAGCGGTACTTCCACCAGAAGTCGGTGACGCCGGCCTCGACGGCCACGCGCGGCAGGCGGTCGGGCAGCACGTGGCGCTTGTAGGCGACGTCCTGGCGGTCGAAGACGGTGGTGCTGGGCATCGACACCAGGCGCACCGCCACGCCTTCGGCGGCGAGCAGTTCGCGCGCGGCCAGCGCGAGCCCGACCTCCGAGCCGGTGGCCATGATGACGGCCCGCGCCTCGGCGGCGTCGCGCAGCACGTAGGCGCCGCGGCGCACCGCGGCCACCTGGTTGTCGCTGCGGGTGACAAAGGGCACGGCCTGGCGCGAGAACAGCAGCGCCGAGGGCCCGTCGCGCCGTTCGATGGCCGACACCCAGGCCAGCGCCGACTCGACCGTGTCGGCCGGGCGCCAGACGTCGAGCCCGGGGATCAGGCGCAGGCTGGCGGCATGCTCGACCGGCTGATGGGTGGGGCCGTCTTCGCCCAGGCCGATGGAGTCGTGGGTGAAGACCATGAGCACGCGCTGGCGCATCAGCGCGGCCATGCGCACCGCGTTGCGGGCGTAGTCGGAAAAGGTGAGGAAGGTGCCGCCGTAGGGGATGAAGCCGCCGTGCAGCGCCAGGCCGTTGAGCATGGCGGCCATGCCGAACTCGCGCACGCCGTAATTGACGTGACGGCCGGCCTGCAGCGTGCCGCCCTCGCCGGCACGAAGCGCGCCACAGCCGGCGAAGTCGGTGAGGTTGCTGCCGGTGAGGTCGGCCGAGCCACCGAGCAGCTCGGGCAGCGCCGGGCCCAGGCGGTTGAGGGCGTTCTGCGAGGCCTTGCGGGTGGCCACGGACTCGGCGCGCTCGAGCGCCTCGCCCACCAGCGCTTCGACCGTGTCTTCCCAGTCGGGCGGCAATTCGCCGGCTGTCCGGCGCTCGAACTCGGCGGCGAGCTCGGGGTGGGCCTGACGGTAGGCGGCGAAGCGCTCGCGCCAGGCGGCGTGGGCGGCGGCGCCGCGCTCGCGCGCGTCCCAGGCGGCACTCACGTCGGCGGGCACCTGCCAGGGCGCCATCTCGAAGCCGCGCTCGGCCATCTGGGCGCGCACCAGCGCGATCTCGGCCGCGCCCAGCGGCTCGCCGTGCGCCTTGGCCTGCCCCGCACGGTTGGGCGAACCCTTGCCGATGACCGTGCGGCAGGCGATGAGCGTGGGCGCGAAACGACCGTCGCGCCCATGCTCGGCCCACTGCCGGGCCTGTGCGATGGCGCGTTCGACGGCCCAGGCGTCGTGGCCGTCGATGCCGGCGATCACGTGCCAGCCGTAGCTGCCGAAGCGCGCGACGGTGTCGTCGGAGAACCAGTGCCGCACCTCGCCGTCGATGGAGATGCCGTTGTCATCGTAGAGCACGATCAGGCGCGACAGCCCGAGGGTGCCGGCGAGCGAGCAGACCTCGTGCGACACACCCTCCATCAGGCAGCCGTCGCCGACGAAGGCGTAGGTGCAGTGGTCGACGATGCGGTGGCCGTCGCGGTTGTAGCGCTGGGCGAGCAGCCGCTCGGCCAGCGCCATGCCCACCGCGTTGGCCAGCCCCTGGCCCAGCGGCCCGGTGGTGGTCTCGACGCCGGGCGTCACGCCGACCTCCGGATGACCGGGCGTGCGCGAGTGCATCTGGCGGAAGGCCTTGAGCTCGTCGATGGGCAGCGCATAGCCGGTGAGGTGCAGCAGCGCGTAGAGCAGCATCGAGCCGTGGCCGTTGGACAGCACGAAGCGGTCGCGGTCGGGCCAGGCCGGATCGGCGGGGTCGTGGCGCAGCTGGCGGGCCCACAGCGCCACGGCGATCTCGGCCATGCCCATGGGCATGCCGGGATGCCCCGAGTTGGCCTGCTGGACCGCATCGATGGCGAGCACCCGGAGGGTGTCGGCCATCCGGCTGACGATGCGCGCGGAAAGGACGGCGTCTTGCTCGCCGCTCGAGGGCTGGTTCATCGGGGATGCACGCCGCTGGAAAAGCCCCGATTCTACCAAGGCCCCCGGCCCCGGTTGGCTGCGCGCAGTCCGCTCGCGCTCATCCGATATACTTTTCGGCTTTTCGCTTCGCATGTCGGGGCGCGCGCGAGGGCGTGCGCGCGGCCGCGACGGGGTCTTCAGCATGCAAGGACTGCACCTCACCGCCGACCTCTACGGCTGCGGCTGCGAAGGGCATCCGGCCGGCGCGTCGCTGCTGGTCGATGCCGCGCAGCTGGCGCTGCTGTGCGCGGGCGCGGTCGCGCAGGCCGGACTCACGCGCGTCGACGAAAAGTTTTTCGCCTTCCCGCCCTGGCGCGGCGAGCCGGGCGGGGTCACCGGCGCGGTGCTGCTCGCCGAATCGCACCTCGCGCTGCACACATGGCCCGAACGCGCGGGCGTCACGCTCGACGTGTACGTCTGCAATTTCTCGACCGACAACTCGGCCAAGGCCGAGCGGCTGCTCGAGTCGCTGGTGGCCGCCTTCGCGCCGCGCCAGCGCTATGCGCAGCGGCTGCTGCGCGGCCCCGAGCAGCACGAGCTGCCCAGCCTGGAGCACCCCGAGCTGCTGCTCGAGTCGCTGAACCCCGACAGCGTCTACGGCTTTCGCGCCAGCCGGCGGCTCGAGAAGCTGCGCTCGGCCCATCAGGACATCGAGGTCTGGGAGACGCCGCAGTTCGGCCGGCTGTTTCGCCTCGACGGCGCGTTCATGACCTCCGAGCGCGACGAATTCTTCTACCACGAGCCCATCGTGCACTGCGCCGCCCTCGCCCATCCGGCCCCCCGCAGCGCGCTGGTGATCGGCGGCGGCGACGGCGGCAGCAGCGAGGAACTCCTCAAGCACCCCGGCATCGAGCGCGTTGTGATGGCCGAACTCGACGCCGAGGTGCTGCGCATCGCCCGCGAGCACTTCGGCACCGTTCACCGCGGCGCCTTCGACGACCCCCGCCTGCAGGTGCACGTCGGCGACGGCTTCGAGTTCGTGGCGCGCAGCGGCGAGCGCTTCGACCTGATCGTCTTCGACCTCACCGACCCCGACACGCCCGCCGCTCGCCTGTACACCCGCGACTTCTTCGCCCGCGCCCGCGCCGCGCTCGCTCCGGGGGGCGCCATTTCGCTGCACATCGGCTCCCCCGTCTACCAGCCCGAACGCGTGCGCCGGCTGCTCGCCGACCTGGCGTCGGTGTTTCGCATCGTGCGCCCGATGGGGCTGTTCGTGCCGCTCTACGGCGCCTACTGGGGCCTGGCGGTCGCCTCCGACGAGCTCGACCCCTGCGCGGTCGACACCGCCGAGATCGAACGCCGCCTCGGCGCCCGCGGCATCGGCGATCTGCAGCTCTACAACGCGCCGCTGCATGCGGCGCTGTTCGCGCTGCCCAACTTCTACCGGCAGCTGCTGCCCTGATGGTGCCGCGCCTGCTCGTCGCCGACCTGCGCGCGGCCGGGCAGCCGATCGCGCTCGCGGCCGATCAGGCGCACTACGCACTGCGGGTGCTGCGGTTGCGCACGGGCGACACGATGGAGCTGTTCGACGGCGCGGGCGCCCGCTGGTCGGCCCGGCTGGTCGAGGCCGGCCGCGACAGCGCCCGGCTCGAGCTGCTCGCGCCGCTCGCGCCGCGCCCGGAAAGCCCGCTGCGCCTGACACTTGCGCAGTGCCTGAGCGCCGCCGATCGCATGGACTACACCATCGAGAAGGCGGTCGAACTGGGTGTGGCCGCCATCGTGCCGGTTGCGAGCGAGCGTTCGGTGGTGCGCCTGGACGAGGCCCGCGCGCAGCGCCGCGTGACGCACTGGCGCCGCGTGATCGTGGCCGCCGCGATGCAGTGCGGCCGCGACCGGCTGCCCGATCTCGCCGCCCCCGTGCCGCTGGCCGACTGGCTGGCCGCGCGGGCGCCGACCCAGCCTGGCTGGGTGCTCGACCCGGAGGCCGTCGAGCCACTGACCGCGGCGGCGCTGCGCCTGCCTTGCGGCGGGGCCGAGGCGACGCTGCTGGTCGGACCGGAATCGGGGCTGGCCCCCCACGAGATCGCGCAGGCGCGCCGGGCCGGGCTGGTGCCGGTCAGGCTCGGGCCGCGGGTGCTGCGCACCGAAACCGCCGGGCTGGCGGCGCTGGCCGTGCTGCAGGCGCTGCGCGGCGATCTCGGCGACGACCCTCAGCGCGCCGTCGAGTAGGCCACCCGCAGCCCGCCCGCGCGCCCCGCCCAGGCCTCGATCGCATCGCCGAACACCCCGAGCAGACCGTCGGCGTCGGCCTGCGGGAGGCGCGGCAGGCCGGCCAGCGCGATCGCGATGCCGCCGGGGTGCGGCGGCAGGTCGGTCAGGCAGTCGTAGAGCGCGTCGAGGTTGCCACCGAAATAGTCGGGCAGGGCCAGCCCGGCGGCGATCGCCGCGAACACGCCGGCCTTGTCGCGCG
>JBILUW010000192.1:0-7612 GCA_044370795.1 Burkholderiaceae bacterium | reverse complement strand
CTCGATCGAGAACCAGGCCGCCGCCCGCAGCCGCATCGTCGACACCGACTACGCCCGCGAGACCGCGGCCCTTGCACGCGCCCAGGTCCTGCAGCAGGCCGGCGTGGCCATGCTCTCGCAGGCCAACTCCGCTCCCCAGAACGTTCTGGCGCTGCTGCGATGAGCGCGCCCGACCTGCCCACGACCGGTCGGGCCGAACCCGTGCCGATCAACAGCCCGCCCGCGCGTGATCCGTGCGTGCACTTCACCGAGTCACCTCACCACCGGAGTCAATCATGACCATCATCAATACCAATCTGCTGTCGCTGAACGCGCAGCGCAACCTGGCGGCCAACTCGAACGCCCAGGCGATTGCCATCAACCGGCTGTCCACCGGCTTGCGCGTCAACAGCGCCCGTGACGACGCCGCCGGCCTGGCCATCTCCGAACGCATGAACGCGCAGTCGCGCGGCATGGAGGTCGCCAGGCGCAACGCCAACGACGCCGTCTCGCTTGCCCAGACCGCCGAGGGCGCCCTGGGCAGCATCAACAACATGCTGCAGCGCATGCGCGAGCTGGCCGTGCAGTCGGCCAACACCACCAACGGCGCCAGCGATCGCTCGGCCCTGCAGAACGAGTTCTCGCAGCTGCAGCAAGAGATCAGCCGTACCGCGGCAACCACCCGGTTCAACGGCAACGCCATCCTCACCCAGACCACCGCCTTCGACTTCCAGGTGGGGTCCAACGTCTCCACTACCGACATCATCCAGCTGACGGCGATCAACATCACCGACACGGCAACCGCGTCCAACAGCGATACCGGCGCGCTGGCGCGGGCGATCAGCACCACGATCGACATCAGCGGCAGCACCGCCGGAACGCGAGGAACCAACGCAGCGACCGCCACCAACTACCAGGCCTACTCGACCTCGTCGATGGGCACGGGGGCGTTCGGCGCGGTGGAGGTGATCGACTTCGCGCTTGCCCAGGTGAACACCGCCCGATCGCGGTTCGGCGCCATCCAGAACCGCTTCGACGCGGTGCTCTCCAACCTGAACATCTCGATCGAGAACCAGGCGGCGGCACGCAGCCGCATCGTCGACACCGACTACGCCCGCGAGACCGCGGCGCTTGCACGCGCCCAGGTCCTGCAGCAGGCCGGCGTGGCCATGCTCTCGCAGGCCAACGCCGCTCCCCAGAACGTGCTTTCGCTGTTGCGATGAGGTTCGGAGCCCGGCCGGGCTTCGCGCCCGGCCGGGAGTCCGGAGAAGAAATGACGGGATTCCGCGCCCTTCATCGGCGCATCGGCCTTCTCGACGCGGTGGGACACTTGCTCCACACGATCTCACGCGAGGGGAACCGCCGTGTCGCAAATCATCAACACCAACCTGGCTTCGCTGAACGCCCAGCGCAACATGGCCGCCACCACGAGCAACATGGCGACGGCGCTGCAGCGTCTGTCGTCGGGCCTGCGCGTGAACTCGGCCAAGGACGACGCGGCGGGGATGGCCATCGCCGAGCGCATGGGCGCCCAGGCCCGAGGCATGAGCGTTGCCATGCGCAACGCCAACGACGCCATTTCGCTGGCGCAGACCGCCGAGGGCGCCCTGGGCCGCATCGGCGACATGCTGCAGCGGATGCGCGAACTGGCGGTGCAGGCTGCCAACAGCACGAACAACACGACCGACCGCAGTTCGTTGCAGAACGAATTCGCACAGCTGCAGGCCGAGATCTCGCGAACCGCGAACACCACGCGGTTCAACGGCAACGCCATCCTCACCCAGACCACCACGTTCGATTTTCAGGTCGGCTCCAATGCCACCTCGGACGACATGATCACGGTGTCGGCGCTGAACATCACGGGCACCGGCACAGTGGCCAACGCCGACGATGGCGCGCGTGCGCGCGCCATCAACACGACGTCGATCGACATCAGCGGCACCAGCGCGGGCACCCGAGGCGCCAGCGCGAGCTCCACGAACTTCCAGGCCTACTCGGCCGCCTCGATGGGCTCGGGCGCGTTCGGCGCGATCGAAGTCATCGACTTCGCGCTCGCCCAGGTGAACACCGCCCGTTCGCGATTCGGCGCCGTGCAGAACCGGTTCGACGCCGTGATCGCGAACCTTCAGGTTTCGCTCGAGAACCAGAGCGCGGCCCGCAGCCGCATCCTGGACGCCGACTACGCCAAGGAGACCGCGGCACTGTCGCGAGCTCAGGTTCTGCAGCAGGCAGGCACCGCCATGCTGTCGCAGGCCAATCAGCTGCCGCAGCAGGTGCTGCAGCTGCTGCGCGGCTGAGCGCAGCAGCCGGCCCGCCGGCCACAGGCGCGCCCGCGGCACCGCCGCCGGCGCGCTCTTCGCGTTTGCTCGAACGGTCGGCTTGCGCCGCCATGACGGCAAAGGCCGGCGCTCCACCAACCAACCCTTCATCGGACTGAGGCAATCATGGCCACTTCTTCGACCGGCTCGATAGGCGGCGCGATCGACGTCCAGGGCATCGTCTCCCAGCTGATGGCGGTCGAGCGCCAGCCGCTCCAGAAGCTCCAGACCACGGCCTCGGGCATCCAGACCAGGCTCTCGGCGATCGGCCGGGTGCAGGGCGCGGTCTCGAGCTTCCAGTCGGCGGCGCAGGAACTCATCAACCTGCCCAACTGGCGCGCGGTGCAGGCAAGCAGCAGCAACGAAAATGCCGCAAGGGCCACTGCGAGCTCGGGCGCGGTCGCCGGCACCTACGACCTGACGGTAAACCAGCTCGCGCAGCGGCAGACGCTCGCGAGCTCCGCCGTTCGAGAGCGGGGGCTCAACGGTCCGACGATGGCCTCGGACAGCGAGCAGGTGGGCAGCGGAACGCTGACCCTCTCGCGAGGGACGTACAACCTCGCCGCAATCCCTCCCGTGTACACCCCGAGCGGACCCGAAGCGAGCGTTGTGATCGCCGCCGGCGACACCCTGACTCAGGTACGAGACAAGATCAACGCGGCGGCCGCGGGAGTCACCGCATCGATCGTTACCGAGGGCAGTCAGGTCAGGCTGGCCCTGCGCTCGACCGATCCGAATGACACGAGGGCTTTCCGTGTCCTCTCCACCGACGCCGACAGCAACAACACCGATGCCAGCGGGCTGTCCCGGCTCGCCTACGACGAGACCAAGGCGGTCGGGGCGGGTCGCAATCTCACCCCGCGACGCGATGACGAATGGGTCATCGGCGGCGGAACACTGAATATCACCCGAGCCAATGCCGCTGCCGTCAGCGTGGTGATCGACGCGGGTTCGACGCTCGCCCAGGTGCGTGACAAGATCAACGCAACCTCGGCCGGTGTCAGCGCCACCATCGTCAACGATGCGAGCGGCGCCCGGCTGGTTCTGCGATCTGCGAACACCGGCGCGGCGAATTCGATGACGGTCACGGTCACCGGAGACTCGGACGGCAACAACACCAATGCCAGCGGTCTGTCGATGCTCGCCTACGATCCGCTTGCCGCCGTTGGCGCAGGCCGCAACCTGACCGAGACCCAGGCCGCCCAGGACGCTTCGGTCACGATCAGCGGGATCACCGTGACCTCCGCCACCAACTCGGTGAGCGGGGCCATCGAGAACGTCGCTCTCGACCTGCGTCAGGCCGGCACCGGCAACATGACCATCACCGTCTCGAACAACGCATCGGCAATGCGGTCGATGCTCGATCGCTTCGTCACGTCCTGGAACGACCTCAATCGCGTGCTGGCGGACGTCACGCGCTTCGACCCTACGACCAGGGTGGCGGGACCGCTGCAGGGCGACAACACGGTGCTCGGCCTGCAGCGCCAGCTGCGCGCCACCCTGACGGGCACCGTGGGCACCGGGACCGAGACCCTGGGCGACGGTCAGGTCAGGCGGCTTGCCGACGCCGGGCTCACGCTGCAGCGTGATGGGTCGCTGCAGATCAGCGGATCGAAACTCGACCCGCTGCTCGCAGCGCCCACGCAACTGAGCAATCTGTTCGCGGCGGCGGACCCCAATGTCACGTCGCTCAACGGCATTGCCCGCCGGCTGACCACCCTGACCAGCGGTCTGCTGGCGAACGACGGTGCGGTCAGCGCGTCGAGCACCGCGCTGCGCAACCGCCAGACGTCCGTGCAGCAGCAGCAGGAACGCATGAGGACCCGCCTGACCGAGATCGAGCAGCGGCTGCTGCGCCAGTACTCGGCGGTCAACGACAACATCGCCAAGATCAATGGCGGTGCCGGGGCGGTTGTGTCGAGATTCGGGTGATTTGCCCGCCTTTTCGCTCTCAAGGATGAGATCGGCGGGCCGATAACCTGAGGTAAGAGCACTCAGGAGCCCACCGATGTTCGCACCGTACCGCAGCAACGCCACCGCCTACCGCCAGCTCGGCATCGAGACCGCCGTCTCCACGGCGACACCTCACAAACTGATCGCGATGCTCTTCGAGGGCGCCAACGAGCAGCTCACCCGGGCAGCCAGCGCCATGGCCGCCGGCGACATCGGCGCCAAGGGCGAAGCGATCAGCCGGGTCATCCGCATCATCGACGAAGGCCTGCGCTCGTGCCTCGACGACCGTGGCGGCGAGCTGACGACCAACCTGCGCAACCTCTACACGTACTCGCTGGCCCGCCTGCTCACGGCCTCGCGCAACAACGACCCTGCCCTGCTCGACGAGGTCCGTGGCCTGCTCGAACAGATTTCCTCGGCCTGGGCGCAGATCGCACCGGAGCGGCGGGCAGCACTCGGGACCACCGCCGCCAATGCGCTTGCCGGAGTTCGCCGATGACGAGCGTCGACACCTCCGCCGCGGCGGGCATGCAGGCAATGGCCGCGTGCCGCGCCGTCGAGAACTCCTGCCTGGCGATGCTCGAGGCTGCGCGTCGCGACGACTGGGAACGCGTCGCGCGGCTTCAGCAGGCCAACGAGCCGATGATCGCCGACGCACGGCGCGGCGCCGACGAGGCCCTGACGCCGAGCCAGCGCCGCGAAAAGCTCGCCATCCTGCGGCGTATCCTGATACTCGAGGGCGAGATGAGGCGCCTGCGCGAGCCGTGGCAGGGCAGCCTCGAGAGGCTGCTTGCGCTGCGCCCGGCCACAAGCCGGCGTCAGGCCGCCCTGCGCTGACCGCGAGCCCTCCCCGGGAAGCTTTCCCGTGACGCGCGACGAATCCTCGGCTGCGCCCGACCTGGTGACCGGGCCCTACGCCGTCAGGCAATTGCTGGAGGCGCTCAGCCGCTCGCACGCGCCCCTCGACATCGGTATCAGCGGACAGTGCCGGGGCTGGCTCACCGGCTGGATCGAGGCCGTCGATGCTCGCACCGGCTGGCTGCG
Source organism: Burkholderiaceae bacterium (assembly GCA_044370795.1). GTDB lineage: Bacteria > Pseudomonadota > Gammaproteobacteria > Burkholderiales > Burkholderiaceae_E > Quisquiliibacterium. The sequence goes on along the minus strand of JBILUW010000192.1, from coordinate 2,318 downwards.
CATTGCCGCCTCGCCATCCGACGAAGCGCCGCAGGCGGGCAGCCGGCTGAGCGTCAAGGGCCGGGCCGATGGCGTGGAGGTGAACTTCGAGGTCGAGATCATCGAGCATGAAGGGCCCAGCAGCGCCTCCGAGGCGCTGCTCCGTTTTCTCCTGCCGGCGCGAGCCGAGCGGCTGCAGCGCCGCGGTGCCTATCGCATCCAGGCAATGCGCGGCGGCCGTCTCGGCGAGCTTGCGCGTCGGATGAATGGCAGCGAGCGCCGCCATGCGGTGCTCAACCTGTCCGGCGACGGGGTGGGAATCCTGGTGGAACGCGACAACGCACCGTCCCCAGGCGAGATCTGGCGCAACTGCAGGCTGGAGATCGACCAGGAAGCGCCCATACCCTGCGATCTGACCGTTCGCACCCTGCAGGCACTGCCGCATGGCAACAGCCTGCGCGTGGGCTGCGCCTTCGAGCGCCTGCCCGCCGAAGTACGACGCAGCGTCGAGAGGTACGTGATCGACTTCCAGCGGGCCGCCCGGGGCCGGACCGACACCTGATGGCCTGACACGGCGGGCGACGCGGCTAGCCGGGGCTGCAACCCAGGCCACGCCAGCGCGACTAACTGCCGAACACGAAGTCCGATGCGCCTAGCGTCATGCCGCCGCCGACCGTGGCGACCGGCACGGAGGCGGCAAGCCCCGTGCCATCCGGATCCACTGACAGGAGCCCGGTCGTCGTATCGAAGAGCATCTGGGCGCATGGCTCGCTCGGCACCTGGGGCCCAGACCCGGCGAGCAGGAAGTTCGCCCCTTGAGCGCCGGCGTCCCCGGTGAGGCCAGCGGCGCCAGCGACGAAGCCATCCAGCCTCGCGAGCGCGCCGGCGCTGAGCCAAAGAACATCCTGGGTGCCGCCGCTCTCGCCGTCCTCGAAGTCGGTGACCGCGTCGCCGAGCACCGCCACGACCGCCGCGTTGCCGACCAGTCCTGAGTCGACCAGCACGAAGGTGTCTGCGCCGGCGCCCCCGGCAAGGGTATCGGCCCCGCCCGCGCCGCTGACGGTGTCACTGCCGGCCGAGCCGCTGAGGCGGTCGCCGGCGCTGCCACCGGTCAGCGCATCGGCGCCGCTGCCCCCTGTCACCGTGGCTCCTACGGTCACGCCCGTGAGGTTGACCGTCACCGCGCTGGCGCCGGCGCCTGCCAGGTCGATCGTGCGGAAGTTCGACAGGGCAGCATCCGAGCCGATGACCACCGAGCTGGCACCTGCCGCGGTCTGACGCAACTCCTCCACGCCCGTCACTCTCGCCAGGGTGTCGGCACCCGATGCGCCGATCATGATGCCGCCCGCGATCTCGATACGGTCGGCGCCAGCGGCATCGCTCACGGTATCGATCACCTCGTCAGCGCCACCCGTACTCGCGATGAAATCGGCGCTGCTCGCGTACCGAAACACGTCGTCATTGGCGCCACCTGCCAGCGTGTCGATGCCGGTTGCGCCCGTGATGGTGTCGGCTCCTGCGCCGCCCGCGATGAAGTTGGCCGCAACGTTGCCCGTCAGCACGTTGGCGCCATCGTTACCCGTCAGCGTCGTCACCGTCGCCAGCGTCGCATCGATGCCCTCGGCGCTCGTGCCGCCGGTGGCCCCGGTCGCATCCGAGATGCGTACTTCCTCCACGTTCACACCAGCGCCCAGCGTCAGCAGCGCGCCCGCGGTGGAGGTGTAGCGGAGCTCGTCGGCGTCGGCATCGCCCGAAATGATTTCGCCCGCCGCATGATCAGCCGCCGACGCGATCACGAACACATCATCGCCCGCGCCTCCCAAGAGGCTGTCGGCGCCAGCGCCACCCACGATCGTGTCGGCGCCAGAACCAGCGACCAGGCTGTCGCCGCCGTTGCCACCGGTAAGCGCGTCGGCGCCGTCGCCGCCCGTGACGGTGGCACCCACCGTCACCCCGGCAAGCGTCACGGTCGCGTTGTTCGAACCCGCTGCCGACAGGTCGATCGTCCGAAAGCCCGAAAGGGCAGCATTGGAGGCGATGACCACCGAGCTGGCACCTGCCGCGGTCTGACGCAACTCCTCCACGCCCGTCACTCTCGCCAGGGTGTCGGCACCCGATGCGCCGATCGTGATGCCGCCCGCGATCTCCACCCGATCACTACCCGCATCGCCGCTCACGCTGTCGATCACCGCATCCGCGCCACCGGTGCTACCGATGAAATCGGCGCTGCTCGCGTACCGAAACACGTCGTCATTGGCGCCACCTGCCAGCGTGTCGATGCCGGTTGCGCCCGTGATGGTGTCGGCTCCTGCGCCGCCCGCGATGAAGTTGGCCGCAAC
>JBILUW010000190.1:0-7633 GCA_044370795.1 Burkholderiaceae bacterium | reverse complement strand
CAGGAACATGCGCACCACCGCGCGCGGCGATGCCATCCACATTTCGGTGGCCGGATCGACCGGCAGTCGCGCGGGCTGCCCGGCGAGCGGCTCGCGGATGATGCCCGAGGCGAACCCGGAGGCCGCACCATTGGGCCGCCCCGGGCGCACCACCACCGTGGGCACGCGCACCGCCCGGCCGTCGATGTAGCCCTTGCGCGTGCAGTCCTGTACCAGCAGCTCGCCGATGCGCTTCTGGATCCCGTACGACCCCTGGGGGGTAGCCTCGGTGGCGTCGGTGATCAGCGGCGGCAGATCGCCGCCGAAGACAGCGATCGAACTCGAAAAGAGCAGCCGCGGGCGGTGACCGGCCGCGCGGCAGGCCTCGAGCAGGTTGCGGGTGCCATCGAGATTGACGCGCATGCCGAGGTCGAAATCGGCCTCGGCCGTCCCGCTGACGACCGCCGCCAGATGCACGACCACCGCGGTGTCGGGGCCCACCAGCGCGGCGACCGCCGACGGATCGGCGATGTTGCCGGCGACGTTGCGCACCCGCGGATCGATGATGGCGCCCTCGGTCTGATCGAAACAGACGAGCCGGCCGACGGGCTCGCGGCCGGCGCCCAGATCGAGGCCATTGCGATCGAGCAGGGCGCGGATGAGCTGCTGGCCCAGGAAACCGGCGCCGCCGGTGATCAGGATGTTCATGGCTGGGGGTCTCCGTCGGATTCGGGCCGGTCGGTCGCCAGCCTCGCGCAGCCCGATCGTACACGGGGCCGCGGCGCCGGCCGGAACACCGCCGGGTCGTCATAGAAGGCTGGATCGGCGTTCGCCGGCCACCAGCCGGGCACGCCCAGCACCGGCAGCGGCACGTAGGCCTCGCCCGACAGCGTCTCGTCGAGCCCGGCAGCCACCGCGTCGTCGAGCCGGCGCAGCCCGTCGGGGGTGACAGGACCCATCGTGGCGCGGCCGACCCCGACTTGCGGCGCGGCGGCGCCCAGGGCGCCATCGCCGCCCGCGGGCAGCGGGATGTCGAGCAGCCAGGCGTGGGCGCAGGCCGCCTTGTAGGGCGCCCGCAGCTTCTCGAGAAGCGCATGACCGAAGATCACCGGTGCAAGCTCCCAGGCCGGCAACGCGCGCCCCACGCCGCAGACCGCAGCCCAGTCGTGCCGCCGCCAGGCCGCGCGCAGGCCGGGCTCGCGCAGCACCACCAGGGCCGCGTTCTCGTCGAACAGCGTGGCGGCGTCACGCAGCGCGCCGCGTCGCGCGCCGACGCCCGCGCGGGCGATCGCCGCCGCCTGCAGCGCATTCAGCCGGGCCTTGGTGCGCGGGAAGGCCAGCCAGACGAGCGCATTGAAGAGGTCGTGCCAGGCGCCCTCGCCGGTCCGGGTATGCACCAGGCCGGTTTCGTGGATGCGGGTCTCGTAGGGCAGACCGTCATCGGGCAGCCGGTCGGTGAAACGCAGGGACAGGCCACGCGCATTGGTCAGCCCCTGAGCGCGCGCCAGCCGCTCGAGTTCGGTGAGGCAGACCGGCCACTGCCCGGCGAGCGCCGGCCGCGCCAGCGCCGCGAGCCAGGGCGCGTAGGGGATGTACCAGCCGGCATCGAGCGGCGCGGGCAGCGCGTGGGGCGCGCCCGTGGCCCGCGCGGCTGGCGTCAGGCCACCTGCCGCCAGGGCAGCGTCTCGCCGCCGGCCAGCGGCACGATGGCATCGGCGCCGAAGGGCAGCGACTCGGGGATGAGGTAGGGCTCGCGACGCAGGCTGACCGTGCCCTCGTTGGGCGGCAGCCCGTAGAAGCGCGGACCGTTGAGGCTGGCGAAGCCCTCGAACCGGTCGAGCGCGCCTACCGCCTCGAAGACGGTGGCATAGAGCTCGAGGGCGTGCGGCGCGGTGTAGCAGCCTGCGCAGCCGCACGCGTTTTCCTTGAGGTGCCGTGCGTGCGGCGCGCTGTCGGTGCCCAGGAAAAAGCGCGGATGACCGCCGGTGGCCGCCTCGATGAGCGCCTGACGATGCACCTCGCGCTTGAGCACAGGCAGGCAGTACCAGTGCGGCCGCACGCCGCCCAGGAAGAGCGCGTTGCGGTTGTAGAGCAGATGATGGGCGGTGATGGTGGCCGCGGTGAGCTCGCCGGCCTGCGCCACGTACTGCGCGGCCTCGCGGGTGGTGATGTGCTCGAAGACCACCTTGAGCGCCGGGAAGTCGCGACGCAGCGGCGCCATCACGCGGTCGATGAAGACCTTCTCGCGATCGAAGAGGTCGATGTCGCCGTCGGTGACCTCGCCATGCACCAGCAGCGGCATGCCGCAGCGCTGCATGGCCTCGAGCGCGCCCGTCACACGATCGATGCGGGTGACGCCGGCGTCGGAGTTGGTGGTGGCGCCTGCGGGGTAGAGCTTGACGCCGTGCACCAGACCGTCGGACCTGGCCGCGAGGATCTCGGCCGGCGGGGTGTTGTCGGTGAGATAGAGCGTCATCAGCGGCTGGAAACCGGCGGCGGTGTCGTCGATCTCGCCGGCCGCGCGCGCCTGCGCGAGCGCTGCTAGGATGCGGCCGTGGTAGGCGCGCGCCGCGGCTGCGGTGGTGACCGGCGGCCTGAGGTTGGGCATCACGATGGCGCGCGCGAACTGGCGCGCGGTGGCTCCGACCACGGCGCGCAGCGCGGCGCCGTCGCGCAGGTGCAGGTGCCAGTCGTCGGGCCGGCGCAGGACGAGGGTGTCGGTCATGCCCCGATTCTACCCGGGGGCAGCAGCACGATCGCGCGGAAGTCGTTCACGTTGGTGCGGGTCGGGCCGGTGACCACCAGATCGCCGAGCGCGGCGAAGAAACCGTGGCCGTCGTTGTCGTCGAGCCGGCGGCGGGCGTCCAGACCCAGCGCCGCCGCACGCGCCAGGGTGTCGGGCGCCAGCAGCGCGCCAGCGTTGTCCTCGATGCCGTCGATGCCATCGGTGTCGGCGGCGATCGCCCAGGCATCCGGCACTTCCGACAGTTCGCGCGCCAGCGCGAGCAGGAACTCGGTGCACCGGCCGCCACGCCCCCGGCCGCGGACCGTGACCGTGCACTCGCCACCCGAGATCAGGGCCACGGGTCGCGCGAAGGGTGCGCCGCGGCGCGCGATCTCGCGGGCGATCGCGCCCAGCACCTGCGCGACGTCGCGCGCCTCGCCCGTGATGGTGTCGCCGAGCACCACCGGCCGGATGCCGGCAGCCTCGAACACGCCGGCGGCTGCCCGCAGCGCATCGTGCGCCGTGGCCACCATGCGGTGCTCGACCCGCGAGAAGACGGGATCGCCGGGCTTCGGGGTCTCGTCGATGTCGCCCGCCAGCCCGCGCGCAAGGTGCGCCGCCACCGCCGGCGGCGCCGCAACGTCCCAGCGCCGCAGCACCTCGATGGCGTCGGCGTAGGTGCTCGGATCGGGCGCGCAGGGCCCCGAGGCGATGGCCGAGAGGTCGTCGCCGGCAACATCGGAGATCACGAGCGCGAGCACCCGGGCGCGGGTGAGCGCGGCGAGCCGCCCGCCCTGGATGCGCGAGAGGTGCTTGCGCACCACATTGATTTCCTGGATGGGGGCGCCGCAGGCGAGCAGCCCGCCGGTCACGGCGCGCAACTGCGCCATCGGCACGCCGGGCACCGGCAGGGCGAGCAGACTGGAGCCGCCGCCCGAGATCAGGGCGACGAGCAGATCTTCCGGGCCGAGATCGGCCGCCAGGCAAGCAATCCGCGACGCGGCCCGCTCGCCGGACTCGTCGGGCATCGGATGGCCGGCCTCGACCACCTCGATGCGCCGGCAGGGCAGCCCGTGGGCGTAGCGGGTGACCACCAGACCCGACAGCGGAGCCTCGGTCGGCCAGTGCCGCTCGAGGGCCAGCGCCATGCTGGCCGCCGCCTTGCCGGCGCCCACCGCCAGCGTGCGGCCGGCCGGCATGTCGCGCGGCGCAGGCAGATGCGCGGCCAGCGCGTGCAGCGGATCGGCGGCCGCGACCGCCGCCCGGTAGGCCTGCTCGAGCAGCGCGCGCGGATCCACCGTCAGTCGGCGTAGACGCCGGCCTTCTTGATGATCGGCGTCCAGCGCGCGATCTCGGCGGCCAAGTGCTTCTGCAGCGCGTCGGGGGTGGCGCGGTCGGTGCCGACGAGTTCGGCGCCGAGATCGGCATGCCGCTTGATGACCGCCGGATCCTTGATCGCCGCCTGCAAGGCGGCGACCAGCCTGTCGACGACCGGCCTGGGTGTGCCCTTGGGCGCGTACACGGCGTGCCAGACGCCGACCGTGAACCCGGGCAGGCCGGCCTCCGACATCGTCGGCACCTCCTTGAGGGTTTCGAGGCGCCGCGGCGAGGTGACCGCCAGGGCCTTCACCTTGCCGCCCCTGATCTGCTGCGTGGTGTTGGTGGTCTGGTCGCAGAGCATGTCGACCTGCCCGCCGATGAGGTCGGTCATGGCCGGTGCGGTGCCCTTGTAGGGCACCGTGGTGAGGTCGGTCTCGATGGTGCTCATGAACAGCAGGCCGCACAGGTGCGAGGCCGAACCGATGCCGGCGTTGGCGAACGAGACCTTGGCCGCGTTGGCCTTCAGGTAGGGGATGAGCTCCTTGACGCTGCCCGCCGGAAAGCCGCTGCGCACCAGCATGGTCATGGGCACGTCGTTGATCAGCCCGAGGTGCTCGAAATCCTTGAGCGGATCGAAGGCGAGCTTGCGATAGAGCGCCGGTGCCGTCGCCATGCCGATGTGATGGACGAGGACGGTGTAGCCGTCGGGCGTGGCGCGCGCCACCTTGGTGACGCCGATGGTGCCCCCGGCGCCGGCAACGTTCTCGACGACGATGGGCGCGCCGCCCAGCGCCCGGCTCATCGCCTCGGCCATGGTGCGGGCCACGACGTCGGTGGGCCCGCCGGCGGCGAAGGGCACGACCAGTGAAATCGGCTTGGTGGGGTACTGCTGGGCGGCCGCGGCCGCGGCGGCCAGCGCGAGGCCCGCGGCCAGCGCGCCTCGGGTGAGGATGCGGGAGAGCATGGCAAACCTTCCGTTGACGAAACCAGGAAGCCGCCGATTATCGCGGCCGGCCGCGGACGCGAAAGGCGAAATGTCAATCGACCGCGGCCGCGGCGGCATCGCTCAGCCCAGCGCCTGCTCGATCGCCGCGCCGACCTGCGCGGTGGTGGCGCTGCCGCCCATGTCGGGCGTGCGCGGACCGTGCTCGGTCACCCGCTCGATGGCCGCGACGATGGCGTCGTGCGCGGCCTTGTGGCCGAGATGCTCGAGCATCATGGCGCCGCACCAGATCTGGCCGACGGGGTTGGCGATGCCGCGGCCGTAGATGTCGGGGGCCGAGCCGTGGACCGGCTCGAACAGCGACGGGAAACGGCGCTCGGGGTTGATGTTGGCCGAGGGCGCGATGCCGATGGTGCCGGTGCAGGCGGGGCCAAGGTCGGACAGGATGTCGCCGAACAGGTTGGACGCCACCACCACGTCGAACCAGTGCGGGTTGCGCACGAAATGCGCGGTCAGGATGTCGATGTGGAACTTGTCGAGCTTCACGTCGGGATAGCTGGCGGCCATCTCGGCGACCCGCTCGTCCCAGTAGGGCATCGAGATGAAGATGCCGTTGGACTTGGTGGCCGAGGTGAGGTGCTTCTTGGGGCGCGAGCGGGCGAGCTCGAACGCGTAGCGCAGCACCCGGTCGACGCCCAGACGGGTGAACACCGACTCCTGGAGCACGAACTCGCGGTCGGTGCCCGGGAACATCTTGCCGCCCACCGACGAGTACTCGCCCTCGGTGTTCTCGCGCACCACGTAGAAGTCGATGTCGCCCGGCTTGCGGTTGGCCAGCGGGCTGGGCACACCGGGCATCAGCCGCACCGGGCGCAGGTTGATGTACTGGTCGAACTCGCGCCGGAACAGCAGCAGCGAGCCCCACAGCGAGACGTGATCGGGCACGGTATCGGGCCAGCCGACCGCGCCGAAGTAGATGGCATCGTGGCCGCCGATGCGGGCCTTCCAGTCGGCCGGCATCATGGTGCCGTGACGCGCGTAGTAGTCGCAGCTGGCGAAGTCGAATTCGTCGAAGACCAGCGAGATGCCGTGGCGGCGGGCGGCGGCGCGCAGCACGCGCAGGCCTTCGGGCACGACTTCCTTGCCGATGCCGTCGCCGGGAATCACGGCGATGCGGTGGGTGCTCATGGTGGGGTCCTGGGATCGTGTCAGGGCGGTGTCGGGTAAGGGAGTGTAACGTCGGCCGACACGGTCAACGAGGCGCACGCCGCGGCCGTTGCCTTGGGGTTGTCCCGCCGCATCCCCGCGGCGCCGGCTAGCCTGGCATCGAGGAATCCATCATGCCCCCCACCCTGCCCCATTGCTCCGGTCAGAGCGTCCCCGAGGGTCGCGACGAGCCGGCATCGCGGTTGCACGCCGATGCGGCCCGGCCGCCGCGGCGCCTGCCAGCGCTCGCGCTGCTCGCCGCCCTGGCGCTCGCGACCGGCGGCTGCGCCACCTACCAGGTCGCCCCGCCCCCAGGTGTGCCCCAGGCCGTCGTCGCGGTCCCCGCGGGCCTGTCGATCGGCGAGATCATGCAGATGCTCCAGGCCGGCCGAGCGCAGGTCGACATCGCCGCCGACCTGCGCGTGCGCGGCCTGCGGGTGGCGCCCGCGCCTGCCGACCTCGATGTGCTCGCCGCCGCCGGCGCCAGCCCCGATCTGCTGGCCACGGTGCGGGCGGCGCCCGCCGGGCAGGCTGCGGTGGTGAGCCAGGGCGGTGTGACCGTGCCCGTGCCAGTGGTGCGCGAAACCGTCACGGTCGTGCGCGACCCCTGGCCCTGGGGGCCGTTCACGCTGGGCTTCGGCCTGGGCTACTGGGCCGGCCCGAGGCCGCACTGGTGGGGGCCGGCCTGGGTGGGGCCGCCGCATCCGCGGCACCCGGGCTGGTACTACCCGCCGCCGCGCCCGCGCTACCACTTCCACCGCTGAGCGCTCGGCCCGCTACGCTCGGGGCCGAGCGGCCGCCTCCCCAGCCGGCCCGGCGTCCCCGCTCTCCGGGCGCGCCTGCTGCAGCTCCCACATGCGGGCGTAGGCGCCGCCCAGGGCCAGCAGCGCGGCGTGGGTGCCGCGCTCGACGATGCGGCCATCGTGCATGACCAGGATCTGATCGGCCTCGACGATGGTCGAGAGGCGGTGCGCGATGACCAGCGTGGTGCGGCCCGCGGCCACCCGCCGCAGGGCTTCCTGGATCGCCTGCTCGTTGCGGGTGTCGAGGGCCGAGGTGGCCTCGTCGAGCACCAGCACCGGCGGGTTCTTCAGCAGCATGCGGGCGATCGCCACGCGCTGCTTCTCGCCGCCCGAGAGCTTGAGCCCGCGCTCGCCGACCATCGTGGCCGACCCATCGGGCAGGCTGGCCACGAAGCCGTCGAGCCGGGCGGCGGCGATCGCCGCGGCGACCTCGGCATCGCCGGCGTCGGGCCGGCCGTAGGCGACGTTGTAGCGCAGCGTGTCGTTGAACAGCACCGTGTCCTGCGGCACGATGCCGATCGCGGTGCGCAGGCTGGCCTGGGTCACGGCGCGGATGTCCTGGCCGTCGATCAGGATGCGACCGCCGTCGGCGTCGTAGAAGCGGAACAGCAGCCGGGCGAGCGGCGACTTGCCGGCGCCGCGCGCGCCGCCCCCCCC
>JBILUW010000188.1:0-7693 GCA_044370795.1 Burkholderiaceae bacterium | reverse complement strand
GGTGACCGTCTCGCCCGCCGCGTGATCCGACGCCTGCGCGATCACGAACACGTCGTCGCCCGCATCCCCGGTCAGGCTGTCCGCCCCTGCGGCGCCGATGAGCGTGTCGTTGCCCGCCCCGCCCACCAGGGTGTCGTTGCCGCTGCCGCCGACGAGAGCATCATTGCCGGCGCCCCCGAGCACGCCGACCCCGACCGACACGCCCGTCAGTGTCACCGTCGCGCTGTTCGCCCCGGCACCGGACAGGTCGATCGTTCGGAAGTCCGACAGCGTCGCATCCGAGCCCAGGATCACGGTGCTGGCCCCCGCACCCGTCTGGCGCAATGCCTCGACCTGCGTCACACGCGCCAACGTGTCCGCGCCTTGAGCGCCGATCGAGATCGCGCCGGCGACCTCGATCCTGTCGATCCCGGCATCCCCGCTCACGCTGTCGATCACCGCATCGACACCCGCGGTGTTCGCGATGAATTCAGTGCTGCTCGCGTACCGGAACACGTCGCCATCGGCGCCGCCCGCCAGCGTGTCGATGCCGGCCGCGCCCGTGATGGTGTCGGCTCCTGCACCGCCCAGAAGGCTGTCGCCTCCGGTGCCACCGATCAGCGCGTCGGCGCCACCGCCGCCCATGACCGTAACCCCTGCCGTCACCCCGGTAAGCGTCACGGTGGCCGCATGCGGCCCGGATGCCGTCAGGTTGATGGTGCGCAACTGCGCCAGGGCGGCATCGGATCCGATGGTCACCAGGCTCGTACCTGCACCCGTCTGCCGGATCTCGACCACGCCCGCCAGCTGGGTGACAGTGGCGATGTCTTCCGGCAGGATCCCTCTCGCGATCTCGACCCAGTCGACCGTCGGCGCTGAGTACCCGTCGTCGGCCGCCGCCTCGACGGCCGAGCTCGCCACCAGCCGGGAGGCGACGGTATTCGCCGGATTGGTCGAATACGCAAGGCCCGCGGCGACCTCCCGGTTCCAGCTGGCGGCGGCAGCCCCGTAGACCGGATGGCCCTCGAGGGTGAACAGCAGGACCGACAACTGGAGGGTCACGAGCCCCCGGTTGGCAACCCCGACCGCGGTGTAGTACTCAGCAAGCGCGGCGGCGAGTTCCGGATTGGGCAGCAGGCCAAGATTGCCCAGTACCCGCTCAGCGAGCTCCCGGCTCGAAAGGCTCGCGAAGCGCGAACCGAATCCGCTCGCCCAGCCGTAAGGATCGGCCCCGGCCGAAGATACCTGGCTGGCAAACGCCGGATGACCGGGTGAGCTGCCGCTGAACGCCCGGTTCAGCATGACCACCAGGTAGGCAGCGATGGAGGCCTGGGTGGACATGACGACCATTCACCCAGCCAGCGTTCGCGTGCGTGCAGCCTCGAAGGTCATGCTTCGGCTCGCCCGGCGCCGTGCCGTACAGCCCGGGGTCCGGGAACGGCGGGCGCGAGCGGTGACACGCCCGCCAGACCGCGAAGCCGCCTCCCCGACCCTGTCGACCCGTACCGCCAAGCCATGCCTGCCCCTGAGTCATCGATGGTGATCGAGACCTGCGCAAGCGGTCCCGCGACGTAACGATCGCAGCCTTCAGACCTGCATGTTCATGATGTCGGTATAGGCGGACACCAGCCGGTTACGAACGGTGACCGCAGCCTGGAAGCCGATCTGCGCCTTCTGCATGGCGACCATCGTGTCCTCGAGGCTGACGCCGCCGGCGCCGAGCTGGTACTGGCGCTGCAGCGAGCTGGATTCCTGCTGCAGCTGGCTGACACCCTTGAGGGCGGAATCGAGCGCCTTGGCGAAACCCGCGCCACCGCCTGCGGCCGCCGGGGCGGGCCGCGCAGCCTGCGTACCGGCGCCGACCGCGCCGACGCCCTGCAGAAGCTTCAGTTCCATGGAGCCACTCCTGTTCTCTACCCTGCCCAGCGTAGCGTCCGCGGCGCGCGCTCAGCCGCGAAATAGCGGCCGGGTACCGCGCTATTTCCCGGTTAAGAGCCCTCAAGTTATCCGGACAATCGTCGAGGCTGAATTCGGAGGCGGCGCCGCTACATGGACACGACGATCGAACAACAGGCTGGATCCCGGGTAGCCGGCTTCGCTGCCCTGCCGGTCAGGCACCTTGCCCTGCTCGGCATTGGCCTGGCGGGTCTGATCGCGATCGTGGTCGCGTCGGTGATGTGGGCGCGTACACCTGACTACAAGGTGCTTTTCGCCAACCTCGCCGACAAGGACGGCGGCGCGGTGGTTGCGGCGCTGTCGCAGATGAACATCCCCTACAAGTACGCCGAGGGCGGCGGCGCCATCCTGGTGCCGGCCAACCATGTCCACGACGCCCGGCTCAAACTCGCCTCGCAGGGCTTGCCGCGCGGCGGCATCGTCGGCTTCGAGCTGATGGAGAATCAGCGCTTCGGCGTGACCCAGTTCCAGGAGCGGCTGAACTTCCAGCGCGGCCTCGAGGGTGAACTGGCGCGCTCCATCCAGGCGCTGCCGGTGGTGCAGTCGGCGCGCATACACCTCGCCATGCCCGCGCACAACGGATTCCTGCGCGACCAGCAGAAACCCTCGGCATCCGTGCTGCTCAACCTGCATCCCGGCCGCATGCTCGATCGGGCGCAGGTCGCCGGGATCGTGCATCTGGTGGCCTCGTCCATTCCGGATCTCAGCCCGCGGCAGGTGAGCGTGATCGACCAGACCGGGGCCCTGCTGTCGGCCAACGGCGAGTCCGTGTCGTCGGGGCTCGACGCGGGGCAACTGAACTACGTGCGCCAGGTCGAGCAGGCGCACATCCAGCGCATCCTGGCCATCCTCGAGCCGGTCTACGGTCGCGACAACGTCCGCGCCCAGGTGAGCGCCGACATCGACTTCACGATGAGCGAACAGACGGCCGAGATGTACAAGCCGAACCAGGGTGCCGAGCCGGCCGCGATCCGCAGCACCCAGTCCGTCGAGGCGCGCGACGGGTCGGGGCCGAGCAGCTCGGGCATCCCCGGCCCCCTGTCGAATCAGCCGCCGGCCAGCGCAGCCGCGACCTTCACGGGCGGCACGCAGGCCCTGAGCACAGCCGGCGCGCAGGGCGCACCCTCGAACGGTCGACGCGAAGCCGTGACCAACTACGAAGTCGACAAGACGGTGCGGGTGACCCGCGCGGCCTCGGGCACCGTACGCCGGCTGACCGCAGCGGTCGTGGTCAATCACCGCAAGACCGTCGGCACCAACAACAAGGTGACGTGGACCGCGCTGCAGCCGGCCGAGATCGAGAACGTCAACGCGCTGGTGCGCGAGGCGATGGGATTCAGCAAGGACCGGGGCGACTCGCTCAATGTGGTCAACGCGCCGTTCTCGCGCGAGGAGCCTGCGAAGGAGGTGGAACTCCCGCTCTGGAAGCAGCCCGACATGATCGACATGGCGCGCGACGCCGCTCGCTACCTCGGCCTGTTCCTGCTCGCGCTGTTCGTGTTCTTCACCGCTGTGCGCCCGTCGCTGCGGGCGCTCACCGCTCCGCCGCCGGTGCGCATCAGCGAAACCATCAGCAACGACCTCGCGTTACCTGCTCCGGATTCGGGCGCCGGCTCGGCCGAGCAGAACGGAGCCGGAGCCGTGCCGATCGAGGGCATCGTGCTGCCGGCACTCCCCAAACCCAGCCAGGACGTTCTCAAGATGGCTCGCGACAACCCTGCGCTCGTCGCCAACGTCGTGCGTTCCTGGGTCAACAAGGAAGGTTGACACATGGCTTCTGACCAGGGCTTGCGCGACAGCGCTCTGCTGCTCATCGTGCTGGGCGAGGAGGCCGCTTCGGAGGTCTTCAAGCGGCTTACCGCGAAGGAGACGCAGGAGATCGGCGAGACGATGGCCCGGATCCGCACGACGAAGCAGGAACGGGTCCACGAAGTGCTGATGCGCTTCGGCTCCGACACCCAGGGGCACATGTCGCTGATCGAGGATGTCGAGACCTACATCCGCGGCACGCTGACTCGCGCCCTGGGCCAGGAGCGCGCCGGCATGCTGATCGACCGCATCCTGCAGCGCGGCGAGATCTCCGGCATCGAGAGCCTGAAGTGGATGGAGGCCTCGTCGGTGTCGGAACTGATACGCAACGAGCACCCGCAGATCATCGCCTCGATCGTCGTTCACCTCGAGCGCGACCACGCCTGCAACATCCTGATGCACATGTCGGAGCGCACCCGCAACGACGTGCTGATGCGCATCGCGACGCTCGACGGCATCCCGCCGAACGCGATGCACGAGCTCAACGACGTGCTGTCGCGCGTACTGTCGGGCAGCGACAGCCTGAACAAGTCGAAGCTGGGCGGCACCAAGACGACGGCCGAGATCCTGAATTTCATGAGCGGCAACCAGGATCAGACCGTGATCGAGTCGATCCGCGAACTCGATCCCGACCTCGCGCAGCAGGTCGTCGATCAGATGTTCACCTTCGACGACATCAACAAGCTCGAGGACTCCGCGGTGCAGCTGATCCTGCGCGAAGTCCAGAGCGACCAGCTGGTGATCGCCCTGAAGAGCGCCGACCCGTCGCTGCGCGAGAAGATCTTCAAGAACATGAGCTCGCGTGCCGCCGAGACCCTGCGCGAGGATCTGGAGTCGCGCGGCCCGGTCCGCATCTCGGACGTCGAGGCTCGGCAGAAGGACATCCTGAAGATCGTGCGCCGGCTGCTCGACGAGGGCCAGATCGCGCTGACCACAGGACGCGACGATGGTTTCATCTAAGCGCATCCTCGGCGCCGAGGAAATCGGCGACGTGCAGGCGTTTCGTCTTCTGGAGCTGCGCAGCGAGGGAGCTGCCACCAGCGCAGGGCTGCGCATCCGCCCGTCTAGCGGCCGCGAACCGCCGCCAGGCTATCGCGAGGGGTTCCGCCGCGGCGTCGAGGAAGGCGTGCGGCGCGGCTCGGCCGAGACCGCCGATCGCCTGCAGCGCGAGCATGGCGAGCGGCTCGCGGCGATCGCCGCGCGCTTCGGGGCCCGTGCCGAAGCGCTGCACGCTGGCATGGACGCAGCCTTCGCCGAGTTGCGCCTGCGGCTCGCCGACGACGCGCTGACCCTCGCGCTCGAGCTTGCCCGGCAGGTGATCCGCGCCGAGCTGAGGACCAACCCGGAATCGATCGAGACGGTCGCGCGCGAAGCGGTCGCCGCGCTCATCGACGAGCGTTCAAGCTTCGTGATGCATATGAACCCCGATGATGCGGCCATGCTCGGCGAGCGGCTCGCACCTGTCCTCGAGCCGCGCGGCGCGCGGCTCGCCCCCGATGCCTCGATCGGTCCAGGCGGATGCCGCATCGTGTCGGCGAGCGCCGAGATCGATGCCACCGTCGCAACGCGCTGGCGCCGGGTTCTCGCTGCGATCGGCAAGACCGACGCGGCCCCCCCCATCGACTCGCCCACGGACGAATCGGCGGCCGACGAGGTCGAGGAGCGGCCATGAGCACCTCCGTCGATGCGGCGCAACTGCCCGCCGCGATCAGCCGGATGCTCGCCGACGCGGCCATCCTGGCCGCCCACGCCCAGCCTGTGGCAAGCCATGGCCGGCTGCTGCGCGCTGCCGGGCTCGTCCTCGAGGCCAGCGGTCTGCGCCTGCCGGTAGGGGCGATCTGCCGCGTGGAGAGCGGCTCCGACGCGGACGCTGCCGTCGAGGCGGAAGTCGTCGGATTCGCCAACGACAGGCTGTATCTGATGCCGACCGGCCAGGTGGCCGGTCTGTCGCCTGGCGCCCGGGTCACGCCGATCGAAGCGCCAGCCCGATCGCCGGCGCTCGGCGCGCCCGCCCATCCGTGGCGCCGCAGCACCGACCGGATGCGGCACCTGCCTGTCGGCACGGGCCTGCTCGGGCGAGTGGTCGATGCCTGCGGCGTGCCGATCGACCGCGGCCCGCCCCTGACCGACGTGCGCAGCGAACCGATCCAGAGTCGGGCGATCAGCGCGATGGATCGCGAGCCGATCAGGCTGCCGCTGGACACTGGCGTGCGCGCCATCAACGCGATGCTCACCGTCGGACGCGGACAACGCCTCGGCCTGTTCGCGGGGGCCGGCGTGGGCAAGAGCGTGCTGCTCGGCATGATGGCCCGCTACACGGCCGCCGACGTGATCGTCGTCGGGCTCGTGGGGGAGCGCGGACGAGAGGTCAAGGAGTTCATCGAGGACATCCTCGGCGAGGCCGGGAGGCGGCGCTCGATCGTGGTGGCCGCGCCCGCCGACTGCCCGCCGCTGCTGCGCATGCAGGGCGCGACCTATGCGACCGCCATCGCGGAGCACTTCCGCGACCAGGGGCTGCACGTACTGCTGCTGCTCGACTCGCTGACCCGCTATGCGATGGCCGCGCGGGAGGTTGCCCTGGCCATCGGCGAGCCGCCAGCCACCAAGGGCTATCCGCCCTCGGTGTTCGCGAAGCTGCCGCTGCTGGTCGAGCGAGCCGGCAACGGCAGGCAGGGCCACGGTTCGATCACGGCCTTCTACACGGTGCTCGCCGAAGGCGACGACCAGAACGACCCTATCGCCGACGCGGCACGGTCGTTCCTCGACGGCCACTTCGTGCTGACGAGGGCGCTCGCGGAGGCGGGCCACTACCCGGCGATCGACATCGAGCAGTCGATCTCGAGGGTCATGCACAACGTCGCGAGCGAGGCGCACATCCTGCTCGCCAGGCGCGTCAAGGCCGCATGGTCGCGCTATCAGCGCAGCCGCGATCTGATCGCGGTCGGCGCCTACGTCCCGGGCAGCGACCCGGAGATCGACCAGTCGATCGGCCTGTACCCGCACATCGCGCGGATGCTGCAGCAGTCGATGAACGAATCCTGCGATCTCCCGACATCGATGCACGCACTCGAGACGGCGCTCGCCGGTGCCGGATCGTGAGCCGGCGCAACGCCCTGCCGCTGCTGATCGAGTTGCGCCGGCGCGAACGCGACCGGGTCGCGACGATCGCGGCGCAGGCGCAGCGCGATACGCAGAACGCGGCCGGCACGCTGCGCATGCTCGACGGCTATCGGCTCGACTACATGAATCGCTCGCCCAAGACCTCGATGCAGGCAACGGACCCGGCCCGGCTGCAGATCCACGATGCGTTCGTCGGCAAGCTCGGTGAGGCGATCGACGATCAGACGAGCCGTCTGCGCATGCTCTCGGAGCGCGAGGCCGCCCAGCGTGTTGCGCTCGCCGAGCAGGAGCGCAGGCTCAAGGCGCTGGAAATCCTGAGCCATCGGCGCGAAACCGAGCGCCGCCGGCGGCTCGAGACGCTGGACCAGAAGCTGAATGACGAGTTCGCCGCGCAGGCGCATCGCCGCGCGCTCCATCGGGAAGATCGGGATGACTGACGAGATCAAGCTGCTCAGCGCGGCGCCTCCGCGGAACCCGCGACGCGCCGCGGGCGAAGCCGCGCCCGGATCGCGCTTCGGCGACACGCTGGGCCAGGCCCTCGAAAGTGGATCGCGGCCGCGGGAGGCGCGCGCGCTCGGCCCGCTGTCGCGCACCGACGCACCGCCCGCCGGCCCCGACCGATCCGACGCCCTTGCCACGCCATCGACACCGAAGCCGCCCGGCCAGGCCAGCGGATCGGCAGGCCCCCGCGGACAGCGTCAGGCCGGCCGGGGCGCGCAGGGCGCGGCGGCCCAGGAAAGGCCCTCCGAGACATCGAGCGCGACAACGCAGCCGACTTCCGAGAGCGCGACGCCCGCGACGCGCGCCGGCGTGCTTGCGGCGACAGCCG
>JBILUW010000187.1:0-7700 GCA_044370795.1 Burkholderiaceae bacterium | reverse complement strand
CTCGGCAAGCGCCGCGAGCAGCTCGGCGCCAGTTGCGGCGCGCGGCAAAGGCAGGTCGGTCACGAGCCAGTGATCGACGCGCCCCCGTAGATGGCCGATGATGCCGGCGAGATCCTTGTCGCGCATCGCCCCGAACACCGCCCAGGTCTCGGGGAAGAAGCCCATGTTGTCGAGGTTTTCGGCCAGGTGCGCCGCGGCGTGGGGGTTGTGTGCGACATCGAGCACGACAGCTGGCCGCCCCGGCAGCACCTGGAAGCGGCCGGGCAGCTCGACGGTGGCCAGACCCTGTCGCACAGCCTGCTGGCTCACCGGCAGGCGATCGCGCAAAGCCTCCAGCACGGCAAGGACTCCCGAGGCATTGAGCAGCTGGTTGGCGCCACGCAGAGCCGGATAGGCGAGCCCGCTGCGTCGCTGATCGCGGCCGGCCCACGACCACTGCTGGCGATCGCCGGCGTAGCGGAAATCGCGGCCGAACAGGCGCAGGTCGGCGCCAAGGTCGGTGGCGTAGCGCACGAGGGTCTCGGGCGGGACCGGATCGGCGCAGATGGCCGGGCGGCCGGCTCGGTAGATGTGCGCCTTCTCCCAGCCGATGGCCTCGCGGGTGCCGCCCAGGAACTCGGCATGGTCGATGTCGACGCAGGTGACGATCGAGCAGTCGGCATCGATGAGATTGACGGCATCGAGACGGCCGCCCAGGCCCACCTCGAGGATGACGACGTCGGGCCGCTGGACGCGGAACCAGCGCAGGATGGCCAGCAGCGTGAACTCGAAGAAGGTGAGCGCAACATCGCCCCTCGCCGCCTCGACCTCTGCCATGTGGTGCGCCAGCGCGTCATCGGGGGCGCTCTCGCCCTGCAGGCGCGCGCGCTCGTTGAACGCGAGCAGATGCGGCGAGGTGTGCAGAGCGACGCGATAGCCGGCCGCCAGCAGCACCGACTCGAGCATCGCGCAGGTGGACCCCTTGCCGTTGGTGCCACCCACGGTGATGACGGGGCAGCCGAAGTCGAGATCCAGGCGGGATGCGACCCCGCGCACCCGATCTAGCCCGAGCGCAATGCCTCGCGGGTGCAGACGCTCGGCGTGCGTGAGCCAGTCGGGGAGAGGCCTGGCCGCAGCGCCGCCGGTTGGGTCGGCCCCGGAACTCACGCCAGCGATTCGCTCGGCTGCCGCAGCAGCAGAGCCAGCAGCCGCGCGATCACGTCGCGCATCTCGCGGCGGTCGACGATCATGTCGATGGCGCCCTTCTCCAGGAGGAATTCGGCGCGCTGGAAACCCTCGGGCAATTTCTCGCGCACCGTTTGCTCGATGACCCGGGGGCCGGCAAAGCCGATCAGGGCCTGCGGCTCGGCGATGACCACGTCGCCCAGGAAGCAGAAACTCGCCGACACGCCGCCCATCGTGGGGTCGGTGAGCACCGACACGAAGGGCAGTCGACGCTCGGCAAGCTGCGACAGGATGGCGCTGGTCTTGGCCATCTGCATGAGCGAAAGCACGCCCTCCTGCATGCGAGCGCCGCCCGATGCGGCGAACGACACGAAAGGCACTTTCTGGTCGATGGCGGCCTGCACGCCCCGCACGAAGCGCTCACCGACCACGGCCCCCATGGAGCCAGCCATGAACTCGAACTCGAACACCGCCGCCACCACGGGCAGGGTGCGGATCGCGCCGCCCATCACCACCAGGGCATCGGTTTCCTCGGTCTCGTCGAGTGCCTCCTGGAGACGATCGACGTACTTGCGGCTGTCCTTGAACTTGAGGGCGTCGACCGGCAGTACCTCCTGGCCGATCTCGTAGCGGCCCTCGGGATCGAGCAGAGCATCGAGCCGGCGACGCGCCTTCATGCGGTGGTGATGCCCGCATTTAGGACACACGCTGAGGTTGGCCTCCAGGTCGGCGCCGTAGAGCACGGCGTCACAGGCCGGACACTTCACCCACAGGCCCTCCGGCACCCGCTTGGCGCCGAGACTGGCGCGCTTGATGCGGGGGGGCAGCAGCTTGTCGAGCCAGGTCATGGCCGTTCTCCGGATGGGGGGGCCGCGGCGGCCGGGGCGTCGGTGCGGATGCCATCGAGGGCGGCACGTATGCTCTGCGCGAACGCGCGCGCGCGCGCCGGCGCCTCGGCGGGATCGCCTTCCTCGAGGAGCTGGATCATGCGGGTGCCGATGATGACGGCATCGGCGACCTCGCCAACCGCGCGGGCTGTCTCGGGATCTCGGATGCCGAACCCGACGCCCACCGGCAGCGCCGTGCGCTCGCGTATGCCGGCTACACGCTGCCGGACGTCGGCTACATCGAGCGTGCCGCCGGTGATCCCCTTGAGGGACACGTAGTACACATAGCCGCTCGCCAGCGCCAGCACATCGGCGATGCGCTGCTGCGTGGAGGTGGGTGCAAGCAGGAAGATGGGATCGATGCCCCGCTCGCGCACGAGCGCGGCGAAGCTGGCCGACTCCTCGGGCGGATAGTCGACGACGATGACGCCGTCGACCCCGGCTGCGGCAGCGGCATCGGCGAACCGGGCGGGCCCCATGCGCTCGATGGGATTGGCATAGCCCATGAGGACGACCGGGGTGCGGTCGTCGGTCTCGCGGAAAGTTCTCACCGCCTGCAGCACGTCGGTGAGCCCGATGCCCAGGGCCAACGCCTTCTCGTTGGAGCGCTGGATGGTCGGACCGTCGGCCATCGGGTCGGAAAACGGCACCCCGAGCTCGATGACGTTGGCGCCACCCGCGACCAGGGCATGCATCACGGGAACCGTGAGGGCGGGCGCGGGATGGCCGGCCGTGATGTAGGGAACGAGGGCCTTGCACCCCACGGCACTCAGCTCGGAGAAGGTGTCGGCGATGCGCGACATGGCGGACGCCTTCAGGTTGCCGTACCGGCGCGCTGGGCGACGGTGTGCATGTCCTTGTCGCCGCGGCCCGAAAGATTCACGAGGATGATCTGGTCGGCAGGCAGGGTGGGAGCAAGCTTGGCGGCGTAGGCGAGCGCGTGACTGGACTCGAGCGCCGGAATGATGCCCTCGATGCGGCAGCAGTCGTGGAAGGCCGCGAGGGATTCGGCGTCATCGATGGGGACGTAGGTGGCACGACCGCTGTCCTTGAGCCAGGCGTGCTCGGGCCCCACACCGGGATAGTCCAGCCCGGCCGATACCGAATGCGTGTCGATGATCTGGCCGTTGGCGTCCTGCAGCAGGTACGTGCGGTTGCCGTGGAGCACCCCCGGAGTGCCGGCGGTGAGCGAGGCCGCATGGCGGCCGCTCTGCACGCCCTCCCCGCCCGCCTCGACGCCAACGAGCTTGACGCCAGGCACATCGAGGTAGGGGTGGAAGATCCCGATGGCGTTGGAGCCCCCGCCGACGCAAGCGACGACGTAGTCGGGCTGACGGCCGGCCCGGGCGGGCATCTGCTCGCGGCACTCCTGGCCGATCACGGCCTGGAAGTCGCGCACCATCATGGGGTACGGATGCGGCCCGGCGACGGTGCCGATGATGTAGAAGGTGTCCTCGACGTTGGTCACCCAGTCGCGCATCGCCTCGTTGAGCGCGTCCTTGAGCGTGCGGCTGCCGGACTCCACCGGAACCACCTCGGCGCCCAGAAGCTTCATGCGATAGACGTTCTGGGCCTGGCGCACGACGTCTTCGCTGCCCATGTAGACCACGCACTTCATGCCGTAGCGCGCCGCGATCGTGGCGGTAGCCACCCCGTGCTGGCCCGCGCCGGTTTCGGCGATCACGCGCGGCTTGCCCATGCGCCGGGCCAGCAGCGCCTGGCCGATGGTGTTGTTGATCTTGTGGGCGCCGGTGTGGTTGAGATCCTCGCGCTTGAAATAGATCTGGGCGCCGCCCAGCATCGACGACCAGCGCCGCGCGTGGTAGACGGGCGTGGGCCGGCCGACGAAGTGGGCGAGTTCGTCGCGGAACTCGGCCATGAACTCGGGGTCGACGCGATAGTGTTCATACGCGGCCCGCAGTTCCTCGAGCGCATGCATGAGCGTTTCGGCGACGAAAATGCCACCGTATGGGCCGAAGTGTCCGCGGGCGTCGGGAAGGTCGTAGGGATTCATGCGCGATGGGGGGTCGGAGGCTGAGGGATGCGGCAGGCGTCGGCCTGCGTGACGGCCGCGATGAACCGCGCCATGCGGTCGGGGTCCTTGGTGCGTGGGTCGACGCCCTGGATGCCGGAAGAGACGTCGACCATGTCGGGCGAGACGGCGGCGATGGCGTCGCCGACGCTGGCTTCGTCGAGCCCGCCAGAGAGGATGAGCCGTCCGCCGCGATCCTGGGGTATCCAGGACCAATCGAAGCGGGTGCCCGACCCACCGAATTTCTCGCTGAACGAGTCGACCAGAAAAGCCTCTGCCCCCGGATAGAGCCGCTCGGATTCTAGCAAATCGCCCGCGCCGCGCATGCGCACCGCGCGCCAGAAGGGCAGACCCGCCGGGAGGCTGGCCCGGCAACCGTCGGGGGTTTCGTTGCCATGGAACTGCACGACATCGAGGCCCACCTCGCCGACCACCTGCAGCACCCGCGCGGGTGCTTCATCGACGAACAGGCCGACCGCCGCAACCCACGACGGCAAACGGCGGCGCAGCCGCACGGCTTCGGCCGCGTCGACCGCCCGCGGACTGCGCGGATAGAAGACAAAGCCGACAGCGTCGGCGCCAAGACTGGCCGCAGCATCGACATCAGCGGGGCGCACGAAGCCGCAGAACTTGACGCGGGTGCGCGGGCGTAGCGTTTGGGGCACGGCGGCAGGCGCTCGAGCCGCGCGCGCGGCTCAGGGAACGGAGACAGGGGGCCAGCAACCCAGCGTGGCCTGTAACGGGTACTCTACCCCGGTCAGGTATAGCCCCTGCGGCGCCATGGTAGGCGCGGCAAGCCGACGGTCGCGCGAGGCGAGCACCTCGGCCACCCAGCCGACCGGCCGGCGCCCCATCCCGACCCAGACCAGCGCGCCGACCAGGTTGCGGACCATGTGGTGCAGGAAGGCGTTGGCGCGCGCATCGATCAGCAGAAGTTCGCCCTGCGTCGCGATCGCGAGCCGCTCGATGCGGCGCACCGGCGAGCGAGCCTGGCACTGTGACGACCGGAACGCGCTGAAATCGTGCTCGCCCAGCAACGACACCGCCGCCCGGCGCATCGCATCGGCATCGAGCTTCTGGTGCACCCAGGCCGCGCGCGGTTGCCACAGGGGATGCCGATTGGGCGCGCAGCGGATCAGGTAGCGGTACTGCCGGCGACGAGCGCCATAGCGGGCGTGGAAGCCGGCGTCGACCGGCACGGCGTGCTGGACCGCGACCCCTGCGGGCAGGTGAGCATTGACGCCACGCACCCAGGCCGAGAGCGGCCGCGCGGCTGCTGTGTCGAAGTGGACCACCTGGGCCAGCGCATGCACGCCGGCATCGGTGCGGCCGGCGCAGACCGTGGCCACCGGATGGCCGGCAACCGTGGCGATCGCCGCCTCGAGGAAGTCCTGGACGGCCCTCCCCTGCGGCTGGGTCTGCCAGCCGCAGAAAGCGCCGCCGTCGTAGGCGAGCGTCAGGGCGATGCGGGCCGACTCGCCCATTCAGGAAGAAGCGCCCTCTCAGACCAGACGGTCGAGCATCTCGCGGGCCCGCTGACGCTGCTCATCGTCACCCCCGGCGAGGACCTCGTCGAGCAGCTCGCGCGCGCCTTCCTTGTCGCCGATTTCCTCGTAGGCCGATGCGAGATCGAGCTTGGTGCCCATCTCCTGCAGGCGCTGCTTGTCCTCGGGGGAAGTGACCGTGTCGAGATCGAGCCCGAGCTCGGCATCGTCAGCTGCGGCCTGGGCCGCGGCGGCAACCGGCTGCTTGATCTCGGGAAGGTCGAGATCGAAGTCCGCTGGCTCCTTGCGCGGCGTGTCGAGTTCGAGATCGGGAAGCTCGAAGCGCCCGTCGACAGCCTTGGCCAGTTCGGTCTTGGGGCCGCCTTCGAGATCGAGGTCGAACGCAAGATCGGCGTCGGAGCCGGCAGGCTTGCCGGCGTCCCCGGCCGCGGGGTCGAGGGACTCGTTATCGAACAGGCCCTGCGCCGCGTCGCCAGCCGGCGGCGTCGTGGCGCGCGCCGAGTAGAGCGGGTTGTCGGGGTCGAGCGCCAGCCCCATCGAGACGACCTTGGGCCACTCCTCGTTCTGGCCGCCCGTCATCTCGTGCATCTCGGCGGCGAGATCGCCGAAGGCGGCGACGTCCTTGCGGCCGGAGTAGATCTCGAGCAACTTGGCCCGGATAGCCTGGCGTTTGGGCTGCTTGCGCAACGCCTCGCGCAGGATCTCCTCGGCCTGGGCCTCCCGCCCGTAGGCGATGTAGACCTCAGCTTCGGCGATCGGGTCGACCTCGGTCGATTGCGAGTCGGCGCCGGTGTCGGCGCCCGAGCCGGTGAACGCCGTGCTGGTGTCGACGCTCTGGCCTCCCGTGGAGCCGAACAGCGAATTCGCGGTCAGGCCATCCTCGGCAACCAGCGCATCCTCCTGGGCCTGCGCCTTGCGGCGCCGGCGCATCGCATACCAGCCGAAACCCGCGCCGAGGGCGAGGATCCCGCCCAGACCGGGCAAGGTGTAGGGGTTGTCGAGCAGATCGTCGACGAAGCTGTCGGAAGCAGGCGCGGGCGGGGGTGCCGGCGCGGGTATCGGCGCGGCGGCGGCCACCGGCGGCTTCGGCGCCTCGACAGGCGCCTCCTCGGCCTTGGGCGCTGCCGGCTGCGGCGCGGGCTCTTCGGCCTTGGCTGGCGCAGGCTCGACCTTGGGTGCCGCCGGAGCGGCAGCGCCCCGGGAATCGTCGATCTGCTTCTGGAGTTCGGCGATCTGGCGGCCGCGCAACTCGAGCAGCTTTTGCAGGTCGCCCACATTCTTCTCGAGCGACTGGATGCGATTCTGCGACTCGCGGACCGCCGCCTCGCGGGCTGCGTTCTGCTCGGCGCCGGCCTGGCCGACCGGTTGGTTCTTGGGGCCGGCACCGTCGGCCGTCCCGGAGCGCGATATCTTGAGCTGATCCTGGGCGGTGGCGTCGCGCTTGTCTTCGACGCGCGCTCCAACCTTGCCCTGCGCCGACTGCCCGGCCCGTTCGCCGCCGGCGTCGCGAGCCGCCTCGGCAAGACGCGACCTGTAGGCGGCAAAGTCGGCCGACTGCCCAAGCACCAGTTCGCGGGCCTTGGCCGGATCGATGGCCGCGATGTCGGCGGCGCCAGGCACCTTCAGCGTGCTGTTGGCCTTCAGGCGGTGCACGCTGCCCATGAAGGCGTCGGGATTGGCCTGGTAGAGCGCTGCGAGGGTCTGGTCGACCGACGCCGACGCCGGCTTGACCCGCGCGGCAATTGCGCCGGCGGTGTCGCCGGGGGCGACGCGAACCTCGGATGCGCCTGGCTCGCCCGATGCGGCTGGCTCGCCACTGGCCACTCCTCGCGCCGGTCGGGCAGGCGCCTCGGCCGACTTGCGCGTTGCGTCGTCGGACGCTGCGCGAGCCGGGCGCGCGGGCGCCTCGGCTCGGGCCGCTGGCGCCGGGCCCGGCGCAGCGGGCACGGCGGCGGGCGTCGCGGCAGGAGCCGCCGCGGGCGCCTCGGCGCCAGCCGGCGGCGTCGGAAGCACGATGCTCGATTGCACCGCCCCACCGTCGACGGTCTGGCGGTTGGCGCGCAGCTCCGGCGGGTCGAGCAGGAAGGTGTACTCGCGAACGAAGCGCCCCGA
>JBILUW010000025.1:0-24801 GCA_044370795.1 Burkholderiaceae bacterium | reverse complement strand
CAGACGCAGCATCTACTTCGACTTTGACCAGTACGTCATCAAGGACGAGTTCAAGGCCACCCTCGAGGCCCATGCCCGCTACCTGATCGCCAACCGCAACCGGCGCGTCGTCATCCAGGGCAACACCGACGAGCGCGGCAGCCGCGAGTACAACCTCGCGCTTGGCCAGAAGCGCTCGGAGGCCGTGCGCAAGGCGCTGGTGGCCCTGGGCGTGCCCGACGGGCAACTCGAAGCCGTCAGCCTGGGCGAGGAAAAGCCCCGTGCCAGCGGCGGCGACGACGCGGCCATGGCCGAGAATCGCCGCGCCGACCTGGCTTACCAGTGATGCGCGCCGCGCCCATCCTGGTCGCGCTGCTGATCGTCGGCCTCGCGGCAGCCAGCCCCCCGGCCCACGCGCTGTTCGGCGACGACGAGGCGCGCCGGGCGATCATCGAGCTGCGCGCCCGCATCGAACTGCAGTCGCGCGAAACCACGGCCCGCCTGACCGAGTTCGGCGCGCGCATCGATGCGCTGGCGCAGCGCATCGAGCGCTTCGAGCAGTCCTCGCGCGGCCAGCTCGAACTCAACAACCAGATCGAGCTGCTGCGCCAGGAAATCGCGCGGCTGCGCGGTCAGCTCGAGGTCAAGACCAACGAGCTCGCCGGCGAACTCGCCCAGACCCAGCTGCGGCAGAAGAACCAGTTCGGCGAGCTCGATGCCCGCGTGCGCACCTTCGAGCCGGTCAGCGTCAGCTTCGAAGGCCGCAACGTCAACGTCGATCCCGAGGAAAAGCGCCTGTACGAGGGCTCGCTCGCCGCGCTGCGCGACGGCGAATTCGCCACCGCCGCCGGCGGATTCGCGAGCCTGCGCCAGCGCTGGCCGGCCAGCCCCTACGCGCCGCTGGCGCTGTACTGGAGCGGCAGCGCGCAGTTCGCGCTCAAGGACTTCCGCGCCGCGCTGGCAAGCTATCAACGGTTCGTCACGCGCCACCCCGAGCATCCGCGCGTGCCCGACGCGCTGCTCGCGCAGGGCCTGTGCGAACTCGAGCTCGGCGACAAGCGCAACGCCCGCCGCATCCTCGAGCTGCTCCTCGAGAAACACCCCAACTCGCCGGCCGCCGGCCAGGCACGCGAGCGCCTGCCGGCGCTGCGCTGATCGCCGCGGACCCCAAGCATGCAGGAACCCGATATCGCCAGCATCCAGGCCACGGTCGTCTCGGCGACCTTCGCGGTCTGCCTGATCCTGGGCGCGCTGATGCAGCGCAGCCACTTCTGCACCATGGGGGCGGTGTCCGACATCGTGAACATGGGCGACTGGACCCGCATGCGGATGTGGCTGTGCGCGATCGGCGTGGCCATCGCCGGCACCCAGACGCTGGGCTGGGCGGGCATCGTCGATCCGGGCCGCAGCTTCTATGCAGCCCCGGCCATGCCGCTGCTGTCGCACCTGATCGGCGGGCTGATGTTCGGCTTCGGCATGGTGCTGGCCTCGGGCTGCGGCAGCAAGACGCTGCTGCGGGTCGGTGGCGGCTCCCTCAAGAGTCTGGTGGTGCTCCTGGTGCTGGGCCTGTTCGCCTACATGACCATGCGCGGGGTCTTCGGCGTGTTCCGGGTCCAGGTCCTCGATGCGGCGAGCATCGGCTTTGCGCACGGCCAGGACCTGCCGCGGCTGATCGGCGGGGGCGACGCCGCCGCGGTGGCCGGCTGGCGGCTGGGGCTGGGCCTTGCCATCGGTGGCGCGCTGATCGCGTTCGCCTTCGTCGATCGGGAGTTCCGCCGTGCCGAGACCTCGCTGGCGGCCGTGGGCATCGGGGCGGGTGTCGTTGCGGTCTGGGTGATCAGCGGCGTGCTCGGCTACGTGGCCGAGGCGCCCGACACCCTCGAGGAGAAGTTCGTCGGCACCAACTCGGGACGGCTCGAGGCGCTGAGCTTCGTCGCACCGGTGGCCTACACGATGGAGCTGTTCATGCTCTGGAGCGACAAGAGCCGGGTGCTCACGCTGGGCATCGCGGCGGTGCTGGGCCTGCTCGCCGGCTCCTTCATGCACGCCATCATCAGCAGGCAGTTCCGCTGGGAAGGTTTTCACGGCACCGAAGACACCGCCAACCACCTCCTGGGTGCGGCCCTGATGGGCGTCGGCGGCGTCACCGCCGTCGGCTGCACGGTAGGCCAGGGGCTCTCGGGCGTCTCCACCCTGGCGCTCGGTTCGTTCGTGTCGCTGGCGGCGATACTCGTCGGCGGCTGGGCGGCGTTGCGCTACCAGGTCTGGCGCATCGACCGGATGGCCTGAGGCCGCGCCGGGCAAGCAGCCGGTGGCAGTCGGTGGCAGGCGCCCTTCTCGTTTGACGCTCCAGCGCCGGCTTCGTATAATCGAAGGCTCTTCGGGTCGTTAGCTCAGCTGGTAGAGCAGCGGACTTTTAATCCGTTGGTCGCTGGTTCGAATCCAGCACGGCCTACCAAGAACGGCAGGGGTCGGCTCACACGAGCCGGCCCCTTTTGTTTTTCCGGTTGCTGTTCCCTTCCCGCCGGGCAGGTCTCATGGCTGAGCGCACCCTGCTGATCCGCGACGCCGATCTTGTCGCGACCCTCGATGACGAACGGCGCGAGCTCGCGCGCGCCAGCGTGCTCGTGCGCGGTCGGGCGATCGCGGCCATCGGACCTGCCGACGCCCTGCCCCGCGATGCCGACGAAGTGATCGATGCGCGCGGGCACGTCGTGGTGCCCGGGCTCGTCAATACGCACCATCACATGTACCAGAGCCTGACGCGGGCCATCGGGCCCGCGCAGGACGCCGAGCTCTTCGGCTGGCTGCGGGCCCTCTATCCGATCTGGGCCGGCCTAACGCCCGAGATGGTGCGCGTATCCACGCAGGTGGCGATGGCCGAACTGCTGCTGTCGGGCTGTACCACCAGCAGCGACCACCTCTATCTCTACCCCAACGGCGTGCGGCTCGATGACGCGATCGAGGCCGCGGCCGCGATCGGCATGCGATTCCACGCCGCGCGCGGCAGCATGAGCGTGGGCGAGTCCGCCGGCGGCCTGCCGCCCGACTCGCTGGTCGAGGACGAGCACGGCATCCTGGCCGACACGCAGCGCCTGATCGAAACCTACGATGACAAGGGCGCCTACGCGATGCTGCGCGTGGTGGCCGCCCCCTGCTCGCCGTTCAGCGTGAGCCGCGATCTGATGCGCGAGTCGGCAGCGCTGGCGAGGTCGCTGGGCGCGCGGATGCACACCCATCTGGCCGAGAACGACCACGACGTGGCCTACAGCCGCGAGCGCTTCGGCATGACGCCGGCCGAGTACGCCGAGTCGCTGGGCTGGGTCGGAGCCGACGTCTGGCACGCCCACTGCGTGAAGCTCGACGCCGACGGCATCGCCTCGTTCGCCCGCACCCGCACCGGCGTGGCGCACTGCCCGTGCAGCAACATGCGCCTGGCCTCGGGCATCGCGCCGGTGCGCCGCATGGTCGATGCCGGCGTGCCGGTGGGGCTGGGCGTGGACGGCAGCGCCAGCAACGACGGCGCGCACATGCTCGGCGAGGCGCGCACGGCGATGCTGCTGGCGCGAGTCGGCCGCGCGCTCGAGCCTTACGGCTGCGATCACGGGCCACGCGAAATGACGGCGCGCGATGCACTGACCCTCGCCACCCGTGGCGGCGCGCAGGTGCTGGGCCGAACCGACATCGGCCACCTCGCGCCCGGCATGGCGGCCGATCTGGCGCTCTTCGACGTCCGCGGCCTGGCCCACGCCGGCGCGGCAGTGCACGATCCGCTCGCTGCGCTGCTGCTGTGCGCGCCGGCGCCGGCGGCCTGGACGGTGGTCAATGGCCGCGTGGTGGTCGCCCACGGGCAACTGGTCACTCTCGAACTCGCCCCGCTGGTGGAACGGCACAATCGTCTGGCCCTGCAACTGGCAAGGCGCGCCGGCTGAACCTCGCCCGAGCGCCCGCGCGCACAAGCGGCGGCATCGGGCGCTCGGGCGCCACGCGCGCCGCCCGCGAAGCCGGATCATGGCCGCCGCGCGTGCCCAGCCAGGCGCAGACCAGCGCCGCCACGCCAGGCAGGCACTGCAGGCCGAGCAACAGCAACCAGCCGCCGTGCTGGCGATGCGATGTGAGCATGTCGATCGCAAGACCCAGCAGGCACGCCACCAGCCCGCCAAGCAGCGCGGCCTCCTCGCGCACGCCGGAGCCCGACGACGGGGGCGCGCCGCTCCCGGCCTTGCGGGTGACCTCGAACACGCCGCCCGCCCGCGAGAACAGGCCCGCGATCACGCCTCGCGCGATCGCATGAGACAGCCCGAGCCCGACCAGCGCGGCGCCGGCGACATCGATCGGCCGGCAGCCCACGCGTCGCGCATACAGCACCGGAACCAGCAGCAGCCGCACAACCAGCAGGACCGCCAGCGGCACGGCGAACAGCAGCATGGGGGGGCCGGCCCACTGCGGCACGGCCAGCACGGCGACCGCACCGAGCATCGCCGCGAGCGTGAAGGCGAGGTTCAGGGCATCGCCGATCCAGGGCAGCCATCCGGCCACGAAGTGGTAGCGCTGCCCGAGGGTAAGCGGCGAGCGGCCGAAGAGCGCGCCGCGGTGCTGGCGCATGATCTGCATGGCGCCCTGCGCCCAGCGCCGGCGCTGGCGCCGGCAGGCGTCGAAATCCTGCGGAACGAGACCGGCGCCGTACACCTCGTCGACGTAGACGAGCCGGGCGCCGTGCGCGAGCAGCCGCAGGCCGAGTTCGGAGTCCTCGCACACGCACTCGCCCGACCATCCGCCAGCCCCGCGCAGCGCGGTGGCGCGCACCAGCGTCATGGTGCCGTGCTGGATGATCGCGTTGCGTTCATGGCGATGGTGCATGCCGATGCGGAAGAATCCCTCGTACTCCCAGTTCATCATCCGGTGCAGGGGCTGGGCCGCCCAGTCGCGATGCGCCTGCGGCGACTGCACCACCGCCACGTCGGCGTCGGCGAAGTGACCGGCCAGCTCACCCAGCCAGCGCGCGCTCACCTGGTAGTCGGCATCGACCACCCCTATCCATGCGGCGCGCGGATCGGTACGGGCGAGCGCGACGTTCAACGCCCCCGCCTTGTAGCCCGGCCAGCGCGGCAGCCGGATGAAGCGCACCGCGGGGGCGCCCGCACCGCGCTCCCTTCGCAGGCGCTCGACGTGGGCGCGCACCGGTCGCCAGCAGGCCGGATCGCGGGTGTTGTTGTCGACCACGATCACCTCGAAGGCCGGCCAGTCGAGCGCCATCAGGCTGTCGATGGTGGCGATCACCATGGCGGGCGGCTCGTTGCAGCATGCCAGGTGCAGGCTCACGAAGGGCGCGGCCTGACCCGGCGGCAGCGGGCGCGGCCGGGCCACGCGCCGCAGGCTGCCCGGCCAGCAGGTCTCGGCGAACTCGAAAAGCTGGGCAAGCGCGATCAGCGCGCACAGGCCCATCAGCAAGGCGAGCGGCAGCCACAGCACCCACTCACGCACGCCGGGGTAGCGCGCGAGCAGCGCCGCCATCGCGATCACGCCGAACGCCGCCACCGCCTGCACGCCAGCCGCCAGGCACAGACGCCCGCGCAGCCGCATGCGCCGGGTGGCAAGCAGCACGGGCAGGCACAGCGCGAAGCCGATCGTCGAGGCAAGGAGTGCCTGCACCCGCCAGCCCGGGCGGGCATCGAGCGGCCCGCGCAGCGCGAACTTGGGCTGGCGATGAGCGTCGAGCAGCCCCCAGTGCGGCCCCACGCTGCCCTCGAGCGCGCGTTTCCAGGGCTGGTCGATCGCCTCCATCAGGAAGTAGTCGAGGCCCATGCGCTGCGCGCGAGCCGCGAACTCGCGCACGAAGACCGCCTGCGCTGCCGGCGAGGGCACGGCGCCGGCGCGCGGTTCGCCGCCCGAGGGCCAGCCAACCTCGCCGATCACCAGCGGCTTGCCGGGGAAACGCTCACGCAGCAGCTCGAGCCGACTCAGCGCGACGTCAACCGCCTGCTCGGCGGGCACGCCCTCCCAGTACGGCAGCAGGTGCACCGTGATGAAGTCGACATGCGCGGCAAGCTCCGGCTGCGCCAGCCAGATGTGCCAGGGCTCGGCGGTGGACACCGGCTGGTCGATCAGCCGGCGCATGCGGTCGAGCTCTTCGCTCAGCCGCTGCGCAGGCAGGCTGCGCCTGAGCTGGGTTTCGTTGCCGACTATCACCCGCTCGACACTCCCGGGCTGCCGCGCGGCGCGCAGCGCCGCGGCGATCTCGCGCGCATCGCGCTGGGGGTCGCCGTCGAGCCACGCGCCCAGTGTCAACCGCAGCCCATGACGCTGCGCGATCTCGGGCAGCGCCTCGAGGCCTTCGGCCCCGTAGGTGCGGATCCGGCGGGTGAGCCGCCCGAGCGTAGCCAGATCCGCGTTCAGCGATGCCGCATCGGGCGCGAGCGCATCTCGGGCATCATCCCAGCGTTGCTGCGGGCTGTAGGCCAGCCCGGCGAGCTGCGGCGGAGCATCGGCTGCGGGCAGCGATGGATGCAGCCCGGCCCAGACCACCAGTCCGAGCGCCGCCATCAGCAGCGCCAGGCCGGCGGCCACCGCAAGCGCCGGCAGACGGGCCGGCAGCCGCCGACGCGGTGCGGCCGTCACGCGAGGGAGTCCGGATCGATCATGGCGCGCATCGTGCCCGAAACATGCCGACGCGTCTGAGAGCGCTGGCGAGCCTCTCGGAATTGCGGCGCCGATGCGCCGCCCTCGCCCTGGTCGCCGCCATGCTGGCGCTGCTGCTCGGCTGGCTGGTCACACAGGGTCGAGCGCAGCAGCCCGCATCGGCAACGGCTCCATCGCTGGCCCCATCGCTGGCCCCATCGCCGACCTCGTCGGCCGACGCACCGGCGGCTGCGTTGCCGACCACCGCGCCCGCAGAGCCGCGGCTGCCCTGCGTGTCCTACGCCCCCTTCCGGCGTCCCGGGCACACGCCGCTCGATCCCGCAATGCATGTGGGCCCCGCCGAGATCGAGGCCGACCTGCGGCTGCTTGCCCGGGTCACAGGTTGCGTGCGCACCTACGGGGTGTCGCAAGGGCTGGAGGCCGTGCCGGCGATCGCGCGGCGCCTGGGCCTGCGGGTCCTGCTGGGCGCCTGGATCGACGGCAACCCGGCGCACGACGAGCGCGAACTGGGACGGGCGATCGCGCTGGCGCGCGAACACGCCGACGTGGTCGACCTGCTGCTGGTGGGCAACGAAGTGCTGTTGCGCGGCGACCGTTCACCCGCCGCGCTGATCGCCCTTCTGGACAGGGCGCGCCGCGAGCAACCGGTGCCGGTGGCCTACGCCGACGTCTGGGCCTACTGGCTGCGGCATGCCGATGCGCTGCGCAGCCATGTCGACGTGGCCGCGGTGCACGTGCTGCCCTACTGGGACGACGAGCCGGTGGCCATCGACCACGCCGCGGCGCATGTGCTCGAAACCCTGAAGGCGATGCGCGAGGCGCTCGCGCCGCTGCCCGTGTTCATCGCCGAGACCGGCTGGCCGGCTGCCGGCCGGCAGCGCGGGCCGGCAGCCCCCGGCACTCTGGCGCAGGTCCGTCTCGTGCGCGAGCTCCTGAGTGCCCGCGCCGACTGGGGCTGGCAGCCAGGCTGGAACCTGATCGAGGGCTTCGATCAGCCCTGGAAGCGCGTGTTCGAGGGGGCCATGGGCGGCTACTGGGGCGTGTACACCGCCGACGGCGAACGCCGGGTGAGCTTCAGCGGGCCGGTCGTGCCCGATCCCCGCGCCGTGCTCGGATGGATTGCCGCAGCGCTCGGCGGGCTGCTGGGTGCGCTGGCCGCGGGCTGGCTGGGCCTGCAACGGGTCCCGCTCGCGCTGGCGGGCGCACTCACCGGCACGCTTATCCATCTGCAGGCGCTGACGTTGTCGCTTTGGAGCCTCCATGCAGGGCAGGCCCTGCTCGGCACGCTGATGGCGGCGCCGGCGGCGGGCTGCGCGCTGGCCGCCGCCGTGTGTCTGGCCGCGGCGCAGGGCTGCGGCACGCGCGCCGCCCACCTGGCGGCCCGCTGGCTGCCGGCCTCGCACGCCGGCACGCTGGCAGCCTGCCTGCTGCTGGTGGCGCAACTGCTGCTCGACGGCCGCTACCGGCCGCTGCTGTGGCCCGTCTATGCCGCGCCCGCGGTGCTGCTGCCGGCGCTCTGGATTGCCGGCCGTTTGCCCCGACTGCGCGGCGGCGCGACGGGCGGGGTGGCGCTGCTGGCCGGGGCGGGGGCACTGCTGTGGCAGGAAGGCGGCTTGGCCAACCATCAGGCGCTGCTCGCGGCGCTGGCCTGCGCCGGCATCGCCGGCCCGGCACTCGGCAGCGCCCGATCCGCCGGGCGCCCGGATCAGCGCGGGCCGGAATCGGGGCGAGCCGACGGCGCCGACTGAGCGCTGCCGAAGACGCGCAGCATCAGCGCGGTGAGATCGTGCAGCCCGCCGAGCGCGGAGCCCGCGGGCTCCATGCCCGGGCGAAACCCCTGCGCCGTGAAGCGCGCCAGCAGCGCCGGATCGCGCGCAACCACGTGCACCGGCACGTTCCAGGAGGCGCCCTCGCCGGTGATGCTGGACGCGGGCTGGTGATCGCCCACCAGCACGTAGACCGACTCGCGCGGCTCGGGCAGCGCCAGCCAGGCGCCCAGCCACCGGTAGGTGTAGCTCACGCTGCGCAGGTAGTCGGGCAGGAGATCGAACCAGCGGGGGCGCTCGGCCAAGGCGCGGCGCACGTCGGCTTCCGGATAGGGGTCGGAGCCGAGCAGGCGTTCCCAGTCGGGCTGAAACGGCGGCACGGGGCTGAACGGAATGTGGGTGTTCATGGTCGGCATGAACACGAAACGCGGCGCGGCGTCCGGTCCGCGCGGATGCATCTGCTCGAAACGCGCGGCGGCGAACTGATCGGGCACGTGCCAGAAGCCCAGCGGCGGCCCGCGCCAGCCCAGCGAGGGTCCGTCGATGAACACCTCGTAGCCGTAGTAGGCCCGCTCCGGCCACTCCCAGCTGAGCGAGGCGTACACGCCGAAGGTGCGATAGCCGTTCGCGCGAAACACGCTGATCAGGGTCGGCCGGGTGGTGGTGAGCAGCACGTCGTGGCGCATCGGGTCGCTCAGGTCGATCCCCGAGAGCACGCCGAGCTGGGCCAGGTCGGAACCGCCGCCGAAGGTGGGCGATCGGAACCACGCCGAGACCACCTGCCGGCCGCCGGCGGCGATATCGGCCGCGAAACGCTCGCGCTCGGGCGCGAGCACCGGGCGCAGGCGAGGATCGGTGTGCGCCACCTCGCCCACCGACTCGAGCATCATCAGGTAGACGTCGCGCCCGCGCAGCATGGCCAGGGCGGTGCCCGGCGGCGCGGCCATCGCGTCGTCGACGGGGGTGCGCTCTGGCAGCAGCCCCGCCCGATAGCCGGGCGAGAAGGCCGCCAGCATCAGCTTGGCCTGGCGCCAGTAGGTGGACGTGACCGGTTTGGAGACCACCGGCCAGGTCGCCTCGACGCCAGCATGATTGGCCATCACCAGCACGACCGCGGCCAGCGTGCCCGCCAGAGCCCAGCGGCTACGCAACGCCCAGGGGGCAGCCTCGCGCGCCATCACGCCCAGCGCGCCGTGCAGCAACCGCCACAAGGCCCAGAGCAGGCCGAGCGCGCCGAGCAGCGCCGCAGCGCTCAGCCACCATGGCTGCTCCTGGGTGAAGACCAGAATCACCCGCGGCAGCTGCGCGCCATCCCAGTAGAGATTGACTGGCCGGCCGAACAGCGCCGGTATGGTGACATCGCCGTAGCGGCTGATCACCAGCGCGGTGTAGGCCATGCTGAGCGCGGCAAGGCCACCGCGGCCGATCCGGCCCCGCCAGGCGAGCAGGACCAGCACCAGCACCCAGGTCCAGACGAACTCGGGCGCAATCCGGTGATCGGGCCGCACCGCCGGCGTCGGCCACCAGTTGGCGAAGCTGAGCATCGCGTTCAGGAACAGCAGCGCCGCCACCGGGCGCAGCACGCGTCGCCAGGCGGCAGCAGGCGCCCCGGTGGCGGAGTCAGGGTGCGCTGGAGCAGGTGCGACAGACATGCGGCATCAATCAGAGTACGGCAGCGCTCAGCGGGGTGCGCGCCACACCACGTCCTCGTCGACGGCGTAGAGCGCGCAGGGCGTGCGGGCCTGGCGGTTGCAGAAGCCCAGCGCACGTTCCGCGGCATCCTCCTGCCCCGACGCCCATCCCCATCGGCCATCGGCATTGATGGCGAACGCGCGCGGCATCTCGCGGCCCAGCCATGCCCGGTAGCCCTGGCGGCCGCCGTCGCCCAGGTAGGGAACCTTGTCGACCTCGTCGAGACGCGCATGGCCGGAAGGCGCAGGAATGGTTGCGCGCGCAAGCGATGCCAGCGGCACGCGCTCGAGAGCGAGCTGCAGCGTTGCGAGAAAGCGCTCGACCACCGGCCCCCAGTCGCGGGCTCGCCGCACGAAGCCTGAGTGACCGTCGCCGTCGATGGCGCCGAACTGGACGAAGGGGCCCGTGCCACCCCCCTCGAGGAAGGCGCGGTGCCAGCGCTGCGGGATGTCGGGCCCCCAGTAGTGGTCGTTCTGCCAGTAGAGCCACAGCGTGGGCACTGCACCGGACAGGAGCGGCTCGGTCGGGTTGCGGCGGGCCAGCGCGCGCTCCCAGTCGGCGGCGCCGCAGGGATCGCCGCGGCGGGTGTCGGGATTGCCGCCGAAGCCGCCCGAGAAGTTGATCGCACCGCGCAGGCCCTCGGGCGCGCGCCGGGCCACCGCGAGCGCCACGTAGCCGCCCACCGACTGCCCGGCGATCACCCAGGCGTCGGGGTTGACGTAGGGCTGCGCCAGGGCAAACGCGCGCACCGCCGCGATCTGGCGCGCAACCGCCTCGTCCTTGCGCTGGAAGCCAAAGCCCGACTGGCAAGACGGCAGGTACTCGGGGTCGAAGCCCGAGTAAGTCTCGCCGTAGCCGATGCGCGTGGGCACCATCACGACGAAACCGCGCGCGACCAGCCAGCGGGCCTGCGGCAGGTAGCGCTGGCGGCCCTGCAGGTGACGGCGCGCATCGACGGCCCGGCCGTGATTGAGGATGAAGAGCGGGAAACGCCCCTCGCGGGGCGGGCGAAAGACCGTGACCACCACCGGCCGCGTCTCGGTGCGCCCGTGGTAGTCGGTCACGGTGACCTCGACGCGATGCACGGTCTCGCGCAGTTCGGCGTCGAATTCCTCGGGCGCGGCAGGCGCAGGCTGCGGCGCGACGGGCGCAGGCTGAAGCTGCGCGCGCGCCTGCGGCGTCGCGGCCAGCGCGTGCGCCGCGCCAACGGCGGCAGCGGCGAGCCAGCGCGACCACGGCGTGCGGGCTGGCCGCGCGCGATCGTCGCCCTGCCCTCGCACAGACGCGCCTCGCAACGCACGGGCGCTCTTCATCACCATCGTCTCCCCTTCCTGCCAGCCCGCGATCGGCGGCAGCGGTACGCGAGGATACGCCGCGCGGCCCCCTTCCGTCGGGCGGTCGCGCCTGCCGGATCCGGTCGCGTCTGGCATTGCGACGCCCTCATGGCAGGATCACAATGCCGTGGCCGCGCGCGGCCGGGAGCGCCAGCGCGGCAACACGCGCTGCCCAGGACACCAGGACCCTTACATGCCCGATCGCCTCGAGAACGACGACTCCGCAGCCACCGGCACGCAACTCGGCACCCTGGCTGGCACGGTCAGCCAGACCGGCCTGAGCATCGAGGCCAACGACCCCGACTGGTTCCGCTTCACGCTGGCCGCGCGCGGCGCGGCCTCCGACGCGATCTCGATCGCCTTCACGCATGCGGCGGGCGATCTCGACCTCGAACTCTGGAATGCCGCGGGCACCTCGCGGCTGGCCTTGTCAGATGGCGTGACCAACAGCGAAAGCATCAGCCTGTCCGGCTATGCCGCCGGCAGCTACGCGGCCAGGGTCTTTGGCTACAACGGAGCGGCCAATGCCTCCTACACGTTCGCGGCGAATGTGGGCACGGCGGCACCGAGCGGCGCCGACCGCTTCGAGAACAACGACACCGCCGCCACCGCCACGTCGCTGGGCACGCTGGCCGGCACGACGGTGCTGCGCGACCTGAACATCGAGGCCGGCGACCCCGACTGGTACCGGTTCACCCTGGGCAGCAGCGGCCGCACCGGCGACTCGATCTCGGTCGGCTTCTCCCACGCCCAGGGCGACGTCGACCTCACGCTCTACGACGGCACGGGCGCCGTGCGCCTGGGCGGCTCGGCCAGCGTGACCAACAGCGAGACCGTGAGTCTGGCCGGCCTGGCGCCTGGCAGCTACCTGCTCCAGGTCTACGGCTACCGCAACGCGGCCAACCCCGCGTACACCCTGACCACGAGCATGGCGCAGGCCACGGCCACCGCCGCCGACGTCCTCGAGAACGACGACACCGCGGCCACCGCGACCAACCTCGGCACGGTCTCGGGCAGCGTTTCCCGGGAAAATCTCACCATCACCACCTCCGACCCCGACTGGTTCCGATTCACGCTGGCCGGGCCGGGGCGCAGCGGCGATGCGGTTGCCATCAGCTTCAACCACGCCGCGGGCGACGTCGACCTCGCGCTGTACGACGCCACCGGCCTCAATCGCCTCAGGGTGTCGCAGGGCGTGGGCAACGGCGAATCGATCAGCCTCGCCGGGCTGAGCGCCGGCACCTATCTTGCCCAGGTCTACGGTTACGACCGCGCGAGCAATCCGTCGTACTCGCTGACCGTGGGCGCCGCACCGTCGACGATCGCGGCCGACCGCTACGAGAACAACGACACCGCAGCCACCGCCACCGACCTGCGCACCGTCTCCGGCAGCATGGTCGAGCAGGGGCTCACCCTCGAGGCCGCCGACCCCGACTGGTACCGATTCACCCTCGCCTCGACCGGACGCGCCGGCGACAGCGCGGCCATCTCGTTCAGCCACGCTCTCGGCGACATCGACATGGCCCTCTACGACGCGGGCGGCACCCGGCAACTCGCCGCCTCCAACGGTGTGGGCAACACCGAGACCATCGGGCTGGCGGGCCTGGGGGCCGGCAACTACCTGCTGCGCGTCTACGGCCACCAGGGCGCGAGCAACCCGTCGTACTCGCTGTCGCTCAACGCCGTGCCCGCCCAGGCCGGTGGCGACCGCTTCGAGAACAACGACACCGCGGCCACCGCCACCGACCTGCGCACCATCACCGGCACGCTGGCCGAGGCGGGCCTGAGCATCGAGGCCGCCGACCCCGACTGGTTCCGCTTCACGCTGGCCGCGACGGGCAACCTCGACGACGCGGTCTCGGTCGCCTTCAGCCACGGCGCGGGCGATCTCGATCTCGCGCTCTACGATGCCGCGGGCACGACCCGCCTCGGCCTGTCCAACGGCACCGTCGACACCGAGCGCATCAGCCTCGCCGGGCTGGCCCCCGGAACCTACCTCGCCCAGGTCTACGGCTACCAGGGTGTGGCCAACCCGGCGTATGCGCTGACCGTCAGCGCCCAGCCCAACACCGACCTCGCCCCGGACCGCTGGGAAGCCAACGACACCCGGGCCCAGGCCACCGCCCTGCGCGAGGCGGCGCAGACCGTCGCCCAGGCCACCCTCACCGCCGGCGATCAGGACTGGTACGCGTTCACGCTGCCGGCCGCCGGCGGCCTCACCGACCGGGCGACGCTCAGCGGCAGTGCTCCGGGCACCGTGCTCGAGGTTCTCGATGCGACCCGCAGCCTGACCCAGGTGGTGGCCGATGCCACCGGCACCGCGACCGCGCAGTTCGCCGGCATGGCAGCGGGCAACTACTTCGTGCGCGTGAGCGGCGAATCGCCCAGCGCCCAGACCCGCTACAACCTGGAGGTGCGCGCCACCGGCACGGCCAGCGCCGCATCGGGAGGCACGGGCAGCACGACCGCCGCCAGCTCGGGCTCCGAGTGGCGCATCCTCGTCTTCATCAACGGCGACAACAACCTCGAGAGCGCGGCGGTCGACGACGTCAACGAAATGGAGGCGGCGCGCTACGGCTCGGTGCTCAGCGTCGGCGTGCAGATCGACCGGATCGCGGGTTACGACAGCAGCAACGGCAACTGGACCGACACCCGGCGCGGCGTCATCGCGCCCGACGGCAACGCCACCATCATGAGCAGCGCCCTGGCCACGATGGGCGAGATCGACATGGGCAGCGGCCAGGCGCTCACCGACTTCCTGAACTGGGGCGTGAGCAACCTGCCCGGCAGCCGCACCGCGCTGATCGTCTGGAATCACGGCGCCGGCGCCCTGGGCGGCGTGAGTTACGACGACTCGCAGAACCACAGCTACCTCGGCAACCGCGAGATCGTGCAGGCCATTGCGGCGAGCAGCCTCGGGCGGGTCGATCTGCTCGGCTTCGACGCCTGCCTGATGGCGTCGGTCGAGCTCGCGAGCGAGGTGGCGGGCGTGGCCACGCACCTCGTGGCCGCGCAACGCACCGAGCCCGGCGACGGCTGGGACTACACCGCGTTCCTGAACGCGCTGGCCGCCGCGCAAACCCGCGACAGCGCGACCCTGGCCGCCGCCATCGTCGACACCTACGGCGCGTTCTACCGCAGCCAGCAACCGCTGTCGTCGGTGCTGCTGGCCGGCGTGACGGGCATCGAGCAGGCCATCGACGGCTTCGTCGGCGTCATGCGCAATGCCGGCAGCGCCGACTGGACGGCGGCCCAGACAGCCCGCTCGCGCGCCGCGAGCGCCGACAGCGGCTACGAGATCTACGCCGACCTCGTCAGCTTCATGAGCAACCTGCAGACCGCCAGCGCCACCGCCGCGATCGACACCGCCGCGCAGGCTGTCATCGACGCGGTGAGGGCGGCGGTCCAGCGCACGGCCGGCCCGACCGACCTGCACGGGCTCACGGTGGTGTTTCCGCGCAGCGCGAGCGAGCTCACCTCGAGCGCGTCTTACAGCGCCAGTGAGCACCGATTCCTGGCCAACACCACCTGGGACGACTTCGTCTCGCTCTTCGTCAACCGCACCCGGGCCGACGGCCCGACGAGTCGCGATGCCGCCGCCGGTTCGCGCGCGCCACTGAGCAGCGTCGAGGACTGGGCCGAGGCGCTCGAGCTCACCGGCAACACCCGCGGATTCGGCAACGACACGCTCCAGACCGCTCTCGATCTCGGCCGGGTCAACCAGACCGACTTCCGCGTGTCGGGCCTGAACATCGGCTCGGGCAGCGACGTCGACTGGTTCCGCTTCACCCTGCCCACCGGCACCGCCCTGCAGCCCAGCCTGCGGATAGACAGCGCCGACCCCGCCGCCGGCGTCTCGGTGCGCCTGCTCGACGCGGCGCAGGCGGTCGTCGCGCAGGCGAGCAGCAGCGCCGGCACCCTGACGCTGGGCTCGCTGAGCGCGGGTGCCAGCTACTTCATCGAGGTCACGGCAGCCGCCGGCGCAAGCACCGCGCCCTCCTACCAGCTGCGCATCGACGGCTACGGCGGATCGGCGCCAGCCAGCCCCGCGCCCGATCTCGCCGATGCGTCGGGCAACAACAACAGCCAGGCCAAGGCGCTGCTGCTGGGCAACACCAGCCAGCTCGCGCGGCTGGGCGAGTTGCGCAACCTCAGCATCGATGCCACCGACGCGGCCGGCGGCTCGACGGGCGGCGACTGGTTCCGCGTGCCGGCGATGCGGGTCACCGAGTCGAATGCCAACCGGGTGTCGATCACCGAGGCGGTGGGCGCGGGCGCGGATCTGAACCTGCGGGTGCTCGATGCCGCCGGCGCGGTGATCGCGCAGGCGCTGGGCACGGGCTCGCTCGAGACCGTGCGCTTCAGCCCGCAGGTGGGCGACATCTTCGTGCAGGTGTACTCGGGCAACGGCCTGCCCGCCACCCGCTACTCGCTGCGCATCGATCACGTCGACGGCGCCGGTCAGGCCCTCGCGGGCACGCCCGGCAACGACACCCTGACCGGCACCGACGGCGAGGACACGCTGTCGGGCGGCGCTGGCGACGACCTGCTGACCGGCGGTCTGGGCAACGACATGCTCGACGGCGGCGCGGGCTTCGACACGGCGACATGGCTTTACCCGCGCGCCAACTACACCGTGACGCGCGCGGCCGACGGATCGGCGAACGTGGCCTACTCGGGCCCGCTGATCATGATCTATCCGCCGCCGCCCACCGAGGGCACCGACACCCTGACGGGCATCGAGCGGCTGCGCTTTGCCGACGGGTCGGTCGCACTCGACCTCGCCGGCAATGCTGGCACCGCGGCCAAGGTGCTCGGCGCCGTCTTCGGGGGCACGGCGGCCACCAACCCGTCGCTGCTGGGCGTGGGGCTGCATCTGGTCGACAGCCTCGGCTACGGCATGACGCAGCTGATGCAACTCGCCCTGGGCGTGGCCCTGGGCGCCAGCCCCAGCAACACGCAGGTGGTCGACCTGTTCTACACCAACCTCGTGGGCGTCGCGCCCGACCCCGCGATGCGTTCGGCCCTGACGGGACTGCTCGATGCAGGCACATTCACCCCGGTGAGCTTCGGCGTCGCCGTGGCCGAACTCGAACTGAACAAGATGCACGTCGGCCTCGTGGGCCAGACGAGCGCCGGACTGGTCTATCAGCCCTACGTGGGCTAGACGACAGCGCCGGGCTCCGACGGGCCTGGCGCCGCGCCGGGCTTGCGGGCGCAGAACATCAGGCTGCGCGAGGTCATCACGAGCGGCCCGTTGATCAGCGACAGCACCGCGCGGTTCTCGGCGTGGACGGCCGGGTCGTACCGCTCGACCTCGCGCGCGAACCGCGCGCGCCGCCAGGCGATGAGCGGCCACAGGAGCGCGTAGAGCACCTGGGCGCCGCGGCGGCGGCGGTCGGCGTGATAGGTGGCGTCGACGAAACCGGCGCGCCGCAGCCCGAAGTCGTAGTAGGCCAGGTGCAGCGGCATCACGTGCCCGCACAGCCGACCGGCATTGGCCGGATCGATCGACGGTGGCTGATAGAGGTTCCAGAACCCGGTGAGCACGTAGCGCAGGCGCGACTGCAGCTCGAGCACGTTGGGCGTGGACACGACCAGCCAGCCGCCGGGCCGCAACAGCCGGAAGCACTCGGCGAGGAAGTCGTAGGGACGATGCAGGTGCTCGGTGACCTCGATCGCATAGAGCAGGTCGAACGCGCCGTCGTCGAAGGGCATCGGCCGGTTGAAGTCGATGGCCCTGAACGGCACCTCGCGCGCCTCGAAGGCGGCCGGATCGATGTCGGCAGCCACCATCTGCGCCTCGACGCTGGCACCTGCGCGCTGGAGCCAGCCGGCCACGCGCCGCGCCATGTGGCCGCGCCCGGCGCCGATGTCGAGCACCCGCGAGCCGGCGGCCAGCCGCTCGCCGATCAGCGCGTACGCGCGATCGTTGGTGCTGGGGTGGGAGGCCGAACGGATCGGCGAGGGGGCGATTTCGGGCACGGCCAGGGCTCCTGTGCGGCGCCATGATGCCATCTGACGGCCAGCAGGAGGCAGGGGTGAGGTCAGCGCGGTCGCCGGCGGCGCGCGCTCATGGTAGAACCCCGCCATGGACGTCCTGCACTGCGCGCTCGGCGCCTGCGCCATGCTCGGCATCGCCTGGGTCTGTTCGGAGCGGCGCGCGGCGATCACCTGGAGGCCCGTGCTGGCCGGCATCGCGCTCGCCTGGTGCCTGGCCGCGGCGCTGCGCGCGCTGCCTGGCGTGGCCGAACTGTTCGCGCGCGCCAACGGCGTGCTCGATGCCGTCCAGGCGGCCACCACGGCAGGCACGGCCATGGTCTTCGGCTACCTCGGCGGCGCAACCCCGCCCTTCGCCCCCTCGGGGGCCGGCAGCAGCTTCGTGCTGGCCGCGCAGGCGCTGCCGCTGGTGCTGGTGGTGTCGGCGCTGTCGGCGCTGCTGTTCCATCTGGGGGTGCTCGGCGCGCTGGTGCGCGGGTTTGCCTGGCTGCTCGAGCGCGCGCTCGGGGTCGGCGGCGCGGTCGGGATGTCGGCTGCGGCCAACGTCTTCGTCGGCATGGTCGAGGCGCCGGTGGTGGTGCGGCCCTGGCTGGCCAGCATGAGCCGCGGCGAGCTGTTCGTGGTCATGAACTGCGGGATGGCCACGGTGGCGGGCACGGTGCTCGTGCTCTACGCCAGCATCCTGAAACCGGTGGTGCCCGACGCGATGGGCCATCTGCTGGCCGCCTCGGTGATCGCGGTCCCGGTGGCGATCGCGGTGGCCTGCCTGATGGTTCCCCTCGAGGCGCCTGCCAGCGGCGCGCGCCTGCAACTGCCGCGAGACGATGACAGCGCAATCGGCGCGATCAGCCGCGGCGCCACCGAGGGGCTGCAGCTGCTGCTGAACATCGTCGCGATGCTGATCGTGTTCGTGGCCCTGGTGGCGCTGCTCAACGCGCTGCTCGGCCTGCTGCCCGATGTCGCGGGCGCGGCGCTGTCGGCCGAGCGCATCCTCGGCCTGCTGTTCGCACCGCTCGCCTGGCTCACGGGCGTGCCGTGGGCGGAGGCCGCCACCGCCGGCCAGCTGCTGGGCAAGAAAACCGTGCTCAA
The DNA here is from genome assembly GCA_044370795.1 of Burkholderiaceae bacterium. Taxonomy (GTDB): domain Bacteria; phylum Pseudomonadota; class Gammaproteobacteria; order Burkholderiales; family Burkholderiaceae_E; genus Quisquiliibacterium. The sequence continues at coordinate 6,302 of JBILUW010000025.1, read as the reverse complement.
CGAGTTCCTCGCCTACGCCGACATGGCAGCGCTGCCGCCCGAGGCGCTGTCGCCGCGCAGCCGCCTGCTGATGACCTACGCGCTGGCCGGGTTCGCCAATGCCGGCAGCCTGGGCATCATGGTTGGCGGCCTCGCGCCGCTGCTGCCGGCGCAGCGGCGCGCCGAGTTCTCGCGGCTCGCGCTGCGCTCGGTGCCTGCGGGTCTGCTTTCCACCTGCATCACCGCCGCCATCGTGGGAACGGTCTCATAGGCCGGCGGTCGCGGAGTAACATCGCGCGTCCCTGCGGCGGCATCGTGATCGCAGGCTTCAGCTCCCGAAGGAACCGTATCTTGGCCCAACACCTGCCCTGGATAGCGGCGCTGATCTTCGCGCTCGCGCTGATCCATACCTTCTCCACCAAGTTCTTCGAGAAACTCGCCCACGCCCGCCCCAACCACGCCGGCTTCTGGCATCTGCTGGGCGAGGTCGAGGTGGTTTTCGGCTTCTGGGCGATGATCCTGGTCGTCGTGATGGCGATGGCCCAGGGCTCGAAGGCAGCCACCGAATACCTCGATTCGCGCAACTTCACCGAGCCGATGTTCGTGTTCGCGATCATGGTCATCGCCGGCACGCGCTCGGTGCTGCAGGTCGCGCAGGGCGCGGTCGAGATGGTCGCGCGCTACGTGCCGCTGCCCGGCGCCATGGCCTCCTACTTCGTGCTGCTCGCCTTCGTGCCGCTGCTGGGCTCGCTGATCACCGAGCCGGCGGCCATGACCCTGGCGGCGCTGATGCTGCGCGACCGCATCTTCGCCGCCAACGTATCCACTCGGCTGAAGTACGCCACGCTGGGCACGCTGTTCGTCAACATCTCGATCGGCGGCACCCTCACCTCGTTCGCCGCGCCCCCGGTGCTGATGGTCGCGGCCACCTGGCAGTGGGACTCCATGTTCATGCTGCTCAACTTCGGCTGGAAGGCTGCTGTTGCCGTCGCCTTCAGCGCGCTGGCTTGCACGCTGCTGTTTCGCGGCGAGCTCTCGAAGCTGCCGCGGCCTGAAGGCGAAGAGCGCCAACCGCTGCCGGCCTGGGTGGCGCTGCTGCACATCGCCTTTCTTGCCGGCGTGGTCGCCTTCGCGCACCACCCGTCGGTATTCATGGGCCTGCTGCTCTTCTTCATGGGCTTCGCAACCGCCTACCCGCAGTTCCAGGATCGCCTGATCCTGCGCGAGGGCCTGCTCGTGGCCTTCTTCCTCGCGGGCCTGGTCGTGCTCGGCGGCCAGCAGCAGTGGTGGCTCGAGCCGCTGCTCACCGGCATGAACGCCGACACCGTCTACATCGGCGCCACGCTGCTCACGGCCATCACCGACAACGCCGCGCTCACCTATCTCGGTTCGCTGGTGCCGGGCCTCAGCGACGAGTTCAAGTACTCGCTGGTCGCCGGCGCGGTCACCGGCGGCGGCCTCACCGTAATCGCCAACGCGCCCAACCCGGCGGGCTTCGCCATCCTGCGCGGCAAGTTCGAGGACGGAGCCATCCATCCCCTGGGCCTGTTCGTCGCCGCGCTCGGGCCCACGCTGGTCGCGGTGGTGGCCTTCCGGCTGCTGTAGCGTCGATGCGGCCGGCGCGCGAACCTCGCGCGCGCCGGCCCTGCCCTGCCCGGCGCGGCGTGCGCGATGCCGCGCCGCCGGTGGGAAATAGCTCACGGCGCCCGACTCGGGTCCTCCCTATACTCGGTCGCGTTCTCGGTGGCGAGAACACGCGGCGCGCCGGCTGTCGGTTCAGGCGCCGCGACGACATGGGAGCATCGCGTGCCCGACGCGGCAGAAAGCCTCGAGGTCCTTGGCCAGTGGTTCGCCCGCAGCGACGAGCGCGGCGCACGGCTCGACTGGTGCACCCAGGCGCTCGGCGACAGCCATCCGCAGTGGCGCGCGGGCCGCTCGATGCAGGCGCTGGCCGATGAGTTCCGCGGCCTGGCCGAGCTGCTCGCCCGCGCCCGCACCGAGGGCCAGGCCCAGTCGGTACTGAGCGCGCCGGGCGGCGCCGCGCTCGGCGCCAGCGCCGCTCGCGATGCCGATGGCCGGCTACACCTGCGCCTGACCGACGCGCGATCCGACCAGGAGGCCGTGGCGCGTCATCTCAGCGACCGCGAACAGCTGCTGCTGGTGTCGCGCTCGCTGTCGGTCGGCGAGATGGCGACGACGCTCGCGCACGAGCTCAACCAGCCGATCGGCGCGATCACCAACCTGCTGCGCGGGCTGCTGGTGCGCAGCGAGCGCGGCACGCTCGATGCGGCCGCGGCCGGGCCGGCGATCCAGCGCGGCATCGAGCACGCGCTCTACGCGTCGGCCATCATCGCCCGCGTGCGCGACTACGTGCAGCACCGGCAGCCGAAGACCGAGCCCGTGCCGGTGACGGCGCTGGTCGACGACGCGATCTCGCTGCTCGACTGGGAGATCCGGCGCGACGGCATCGAGGTTCGCGTCTGCGCGCCCGACGCGCCGCACGCGGCGGTGGTGCGCGGCGACCGCGTGCTGCTGCAGCAGGTGCTCGTGAACCTCGCACGCAACGCGATCGAGGCCATGCGCAGCATCGCCGAGGGCGATCGGGAACTCGAGGTGTCGGTGCGCATCGACGAGGAGACGGTGCTGCTGGGCATCGCCGATCGCGGACCGGGCATCGACGAGAACGCCGCCGCGCGGCTCTTCACCCCCTTCTTCACGACCAAGCCTGGTGGCATGGGCATCGGGCTGCATGTGTGCCGCTCGATCGTCGAGCTGCAGCAGGGCCGGCTCTGGTTCACGCCTCGCACGCCGGGCCCGGGCTGCACCTTCTGGATCGAGCTGCCGCTGGCGGCTGCCGAGGAGGCTCTCGCAACATGACGCGCACCATCCTTCTGGTCGACGACAACGCGCATTTCCGCGAATCGGCAGCGTGGCTGCTCGAGGCGCTGGGCTACGAGGTCCGCGCCTTCGGCTCGCCGGCGCAGTTCCTCGAAGCGCCCGGCCTGCCCGATCCGACGGCCACCGACGTATGCCTGCTGCTCGACGTGCGCATGCCCGGGCTGTCGGGCCTGCAGGTGCACGATGCGCTGCTGACGCGCGGGATCGAGTGGCCGGTGGTGTACATGACTGGTCACGGCGACGTGCCGCTTGCGGTGGAGGCGATGCAGAAGGGCGCCTGCAGCTTCCTCGAGAAGCCTTTCCAGGACTCGGTGCTCGAGCGCACCCTCGAGATGGCCTTCGAGCGCGCGGCTCGCGCGCGGGCGCAAGCGCCCTCGCCGAGAGCGGTCGCGGGCGCGGGCGACGATCCCGCGAGCGCCCCGCCGGTATTCGACGCCGCCTTTGAGCGGCAGCTCGGCTCGCTGACGCCGCGCGAGCGCCAGGTGCTCGATCTGGTCGTTGCGGGCCTGCTGAACAAGACGATAGGCGACCGCCTGGGCATCAGCATCAAGACCGTCGAGCTGCACCGCTCGCGGGTCATGCAGAAGATGGGGGCGCGCTCGTTCGCCGACCTCATGCGCCGCGTGCTCACGCGCGGCGGAGTCGCGGCCTGATGCTCGAGGCCGCGCTGCGCCAGAGGCTTCCCCGGCTCGACCCCGATCAGGCCGACGCGATGACGCGCCTGCTCGGTGCGCTCGCGCACGCCGGGCTGCGCGCGGCGCCCTGGCAGGAGCCCGAACAGCGGCCCGAGTTCGATCCCGCCACCGTCTGGGTCGCGTTCGACAGCGATTTCGGCGAGCTGCGTTTCGCCCCGCTGAAGGCTGCAGGCCGGCCGGTGGCGGTGCGCGCGGTCGATGGTCGCATCGACCCGGCAGCGGTCGGCGGCGCGCTCGAGGCGAGCGAGCCGCTGATCGCAGCCCTCGAGCAGGCGATCGGCTCGCCACTGACGCCGCGCTCGCTGCACGCGGGCCCGCGACGCGGCAGCTGCGCGGTGCGGCTGCAGAGCGGCGACGGCCACGCGGCGCGGCTGGGCCTCGCGCACGAGGCCTGCGAGCGCCTGCTGCCGCCGCCGTTGCGCGCGCTGCCGCCATCGCTGCTGCCGGTGCGGCTGCCGTGTCGGGTGATGCTGGGCTCGTGCCGGCTGGCACGGGCGGAATGGGATGGCCTCGAACCGGGCGACGTACTGCTGCCGGCCCACGATCCGGGCTCGCCCTGGCCGGTGCGCGCAACGGTCTTCCACCAGCGGCACGAGGCAAGCGCATGGTTCCACCCGCAGCAGGGCGTGCTGAATTTCTCGAACACGGAGCACCACCCGATGAGCGATCCGAACAGCGGCCGGCAGACGGCCGATACCGCCCATGGCGAGGGCAGCGACTGGGAAAGCCTGCCGGTGAGGGTGCGCTTCGAGCTGCAGCGCGTCAGCGTACCCCTGGGTGTGCTGGCCGGGCTGCAGCCCGGCGCCGTCATCCACGTCGCGCGCTCGGCGCAGTCGATCAGCGTCGACCTGCTGACCGACGATCGCCTGATCGGGCGCGGCGAGGTGGTCGCGCTGGGCGATGGCTTCGGGGTGCGCGTGCGCGAACTGCTGCCGGCCTCGCGCTGAGCCGACCGACCGCCAGCGCGCCTCGGCTGACCACACCGCCATGGACCTGACGACATTCACGCCGGCCACCGCGCTGGTGACCGTGATCGCGATGGCGCTCGCGCCCTTCGTCGCGGTCATGGTGACCTCGTTCACCAAGATCGTCGTCGTGCTCAGCCTGCTGCGCAACGCGCTGGGCCTGCAGCAGACGCCGCCGAACGTGGTCGTCAACGGACTGGCGATGATCCTGACGATCTACGTGATGTACCCGGTGGGCCTGGACGTCGCCGATCGGTGGAACGCCGCAGGCCAGACCGCGGCAAGCGCAACCCGCGACACCGACCGGATCCTGGGCGCGATCGACGCGGTCAAGGAGCCGCTGCGCGGCTTCCTGATCAAGCACAGCGCGCCGCGCGAGCGTGCTTTCTTCCAGAAGACCGCCCAGCGCATGGTCGGCGAGCAGCGCGCCGGACAGATCACCGAGAACGACTTCATCGTCGTGATCCCGGCATTCACCGTCAGCGAGCTGGTGTCGGCATTCCAGATCGGGTTCCTGATCTTCCTGCCCTTCCTGGTCATCGACCTCGTGATCAGCAACGTGCTGCTCGCGATGGGCATGATGATGCTCTCGCCAGTGACGGTCGCACTGCCGTTCAAGCTCCTGCTGTTCGTGCTGATCGACGGCTGGGTGAAGCTCGCCCACGGGCTGGTGCTGTCCTACCACTGAATCACGAGGCGACGATGCAGCAGACCGAAGCGATCCGATTGACCTACGAAGCCCTGTGGCTGGTGCTGCTGCTGTCGGGGCCGACGGTGGTGGTTGCCTCGCTGGTCGGATTGGTCGTGGCCATCGTTCAGGCGGCCACGCAGCTGCAGGAGCAGACCCTGCAGTACACGGTCAAGTTCGTGGCGATCGCGATCACGCTGTTCGCCACCGGCGCGTTCCTCGCGGGCTCGCTGCAGAATTTCGGCGACCGGATCTTCGCCGAGTTCCCCTCGATCGTGCGCCGCTGACGCCATGCTCGGCATGCCCGGCAGCGTCGCGCAGCTCGGCGACATGGCTCTGCTGCTCGGCATCTCGACCGTGCGGCTGGCAGTCGCCTTCCTGCTGCTGCCGATGTTCACCCAGGAGGCGATCCCGCCGCTGGTGCGCAACAGCCTGTTCATGGGGCTGGCGGTCATCACGCTGACGCTGCAACCCGCCGCGAGCCCGGCGGCCCTGGACGCCGCCCGCTGGCTGACGCTGTTCGCGAAGGAGGCCTTCATCGGCATCGCGATCGGCATCTTCGCCAGCTCACTGCTGTGGGCGATCGAATCGGCCGGGCAACTGATCGACGCCAAGGCAGGCACCTCGCTGGGCGCCCTGATCGACCCCATGAATGGCCAGCAGACGTCGAATTCCGGCCTGTTCCTGGCGCGACTGGGCAGCTTCGTGTTCATGGCCTCGGGCGGCTTCATGTTCCTGGTCGGCGTGCTGCTCGAGAGCTACGCGCTGTGGCCGGTGATGGCGGCGATGCCCGAATTGCGCCCCGATGCCGCCAGCGGCTTCGAGCAGGCGCTGGGCCGCATGATGCTGCTGATGCTGCTTATCGCGGCGCCGATCCTGCTCGTGCTCTACGTGATCGATGCCGCGCTGGGCCTGGTGAACCGCTACGCGCCCGCGGTCAACCTGCTGACTATCGCGCCGCCGATGAAGTCGCTGATCGCGATCGTCGTCCTGATGATCCTGCTGGGCTCGTTCATCGACCTGCTCGTGCAGGAGTTCACCCAGCGCATACCCGGCATCCTGCCCACGCTGCAGAAA